>JAIMJQ010000023.1 GCA_020693165.1 Xanthomonas sp.
GTTCGAAGCCGCACACGAACCATGAACCTTGTCATTGCGAGCAACCCGCTTCGGTTCGAAGCCGCACACGAACCATGAACCTTGTCATGGAGAGGAGCGCAGCGACGAAGCAATCCAGCGACTTTGCCTCTGCTCTGGGTGTATCGAAGAAGAGGCGCTGGATTGCTTCGCTGCGCTCGCAATGACGAATCAATGACTTACGACATGGGTTCATGGAAAGGAGGAGCAACGACGCGATCGGCGCAAACAACGAGCAAGGGCCGCGAAGCGAAAAGATGCGCGCGACAAACTGTAATCAGCGCGTTCGGTCCGCAAGCCAGCTGTGGCGTGAAGAAGCGAGCATCTTTTCGCGCCAGTGTGAGTAATGCGGGCTAGCATTCGCGAGCGCCGCCAGATCCCAGCCGCCGGACCCACCTTGAGCGACTTCATCGAAATCTATCCGAACCTGATCGACGCTACCGAGTGCCGGCGGATCATCAAACGCTTCGAAGCCAGCCCGGCGCGCCAGCCCGGGCGGGTCGGCTCGGGCGTCGACCCGTCTCTGAAAGACAGCCGCGACCTGACCATCAGCCTGCACCCGGAATGGCGCGATGTCGAGGAACTGCTGAACAAGGCGATGATGCGGGCGCTGTGTGCGTATCTGCGCCGTTACCCCCAGGTGATGATCTCGCCGCTGGCGCTCGGCTGGGACGATCCCGAAACCGGCCAGGAACGCTTGCTGCGCGCGGACGACTTCCCGAAGCTTGCGGAGGAACAACTGGCCGGCTTCGCGCGCTACGTGTTCCGACCCGGCAGCATCAACGTGCAGGGCTACACCGCGGATCAGGGCGGCTATCCCTACTGGCACTGCGAACAGTACCCGCGCGACGCCCAGTGCGAAGCGCTGCACCGGGTGCTGCTGTGGACGCTGTACCTCAACGACGACTTTGAAGAGGGCGAGACCGAATTCCTGTGGCAGCAGCGCAAGGTACGACCGCAGACAGGCGCCATGGTCATCGCGCCGGCCGCCTTCACCCATACCCATCGCGGCAACCGCCCGCGCGGCGGCGACAAGTACATCGCCACCTCGTGGGTACTGTTCCGGCGCGCAGAGCAGTTGTTCGTGCAGGGCTGAGTCGACATGCCCATGCCCGCCCTGGTGCTCTGCTACCACTCGACCAACGTCAGCGGGCACGCTTACGCGCTCAACGATCACGTCGCGCTGCGCGCCGACCTGGCGGCGCTGCGCGCGCGCGGAATTGAGCTGGTGCATGCATCGGCGGCGGCACGCGAGCCGCTTGCGGCGCACCCGCGCGTCGCCATCACTTTCGACGACGGCATGATCCTCGACGCCATCGACTTCGAGCATCCGAGCTGGGGCCATCAGGATTCGTTCCTGCGCATCCTCTCCGAACACCATGCCGCGACCGGCCAGCACTGCGTCGCCGCCAGTTTCGTCATCGCCAGCCCGGCGGCGCGCGCCGAACTCGACCGCAAGGATTTCCTGTCGCTGAATGTCTGGCACGACGACTGGTGGCAGTCGGCCACGGCGAGCGGTTATCTGACGATCGAGAACCACAGTTGGGACCACAATCACCCGTCGCTCGATCGCAGCGTGCAGCGCGACAACCGCCGCGGCAGTTTCCGCTTCATCGACACGCTCGACGATGCCATCGCCGAGATCAAGCTTGCCAGCGACTACATCGAGCAGCGCTGCGGCCGCCGGCCGACCTTGTTCGCCTATCCCTGGGGCGAGGACAATCCGTATCTGGCGGACGAGTTCTTTCCACGGCACGCGCAGGAACTCGGCATTCTCGGCGCGTTCGTAACCTCAGGCTCGACCGCGGGAACGCAGGATCGATGGCGTATTCCGCGCCGGGTCTGCGGCACCGACTGGCGCTCGCCTGCCGAATTTTCCGACCTGATCGATCGCTACCTGAGTCCCGAAACCCATGTCCGAGTTCATCCTTAGAACCGCCGACGGCCGCGCCTTTCTGACCATCACCGAAGTGGCCGAAGGTCCGTTCTTCGTCAACGACCTGTTCCGGCGCAAGTTCGGCGGCGACGCGCCGGACATCCCGCGGCATTTCATCGCCTTCTACAAGGACATCGCCGGCGCCCTGCACGTGGCCGGCTTCTCGCACATGCTGCGCTTCAACAGCGTCTATCTGTCGGGCGGCTCGTGCAGCGACGGTGCAACGCTGAGAAAAATGTCGCAAGAGGAACTCGCCGTGGTCAAGGCCGAGGGCGGCATCTGGGCGATGATCCTGCGCCACTGCTGGAGTCGCCTGGATGGCGAGTGCGAAGCCTATTTCGGCCACTGCGGCGACCGCCGCGCGCGCGAAGTGGCGCTGTCGACCGGATTCGTCGCCACCCACACGCCGGTGCATATCGCGCGCTGGCACCGGCCTTTGAGCGACCAGCGCAAGACCGAACTGCTCGATTCGGTGATCGCGATCGGGTTGTTCTAGGCACTTTCGCAGCTTTTGTGGGTCCGGACTTGTCCGGACGCTCTTGGCTCAGCATGCGAAAAGCGTCCGGACAAGTCCGGACCCACAGTAGCGCGGAAGGAACCCGCGAATGCTCGATCCGCGGGCCCCATCCGATTCAACGCCTTCACCCTGGGCTAAATCGCCCCAGGCGATTTAGCCCTACAGCGCGTCGCCGTCGACCTCACCGGTGCGGATGCGCACCACCTGGTCGAGGTTGTAGACGAAGATCTTGCCGTCGCCGATGCGGCCGGTATTGGCCGCCTTGCGCACGGCGTCGACGACCGCTTCGACACGCTCGTCGGTGACCGCGACCTCGACCTTGACCTTGGGCAGGAAGTCGACCACGTACTCGGCGCCGCGGTACAGCTCGGTATGCCCTTTCTGGCGGCCGAAGCCCTTGACCTCGGTGACGGTGATGCCGGTCATGCCGACTTCGGACAGCGCCTCGCGGACGTCGTCGAGCTTGAACGGCTTGATGATGGCTACGACCATTTTCATCTCGTGTACTCCTTGTCCGGTTGCATGATCACAGGTTGTAGCCGCGTTCGTCGTGCAGCACCAGATCGAGGCCTTCGGTTTCCTCGTCGACGTTCACCCGCAGCGGCACCACGACGCTGACCAGCTTCAGCAGCACATAGGTGAGTACGCCACTGTAGACCACCGTGAACAGCACGCTCTTCATCTGCACCCACACCTGGCCGGCAATGGTCTGGCCCTCGACCAGCCCGGCACCGCCAAGGCTGGCGTCGGCGAACACGCCGGTGAGAACGGCGCCAATGATGCCACCGACTGCATGCACGCCGAAGACATCGAGCGAATCGTCGTAGCCGAGCGCGCGCTTGAGCTTGGTGGCGGCAAAGTAGCAGACCACGCCAGCCACCAGGCCGATGACCACCGCGCCGCCCGGGCCACAGGTGCCCGACGCCGGGGTGATCGCCACCAGGCCCGCCACCGCACCCGAGGCAATGCCGAGCACCGAGGGCTTCTTGTGCATGATCCATTCGACCAGCATCCAGCCGAGCGCCGCCGCCGCCGTGGCGACCTGGGTGACCAGCATCGCCATGCCCGCCGAACCGTTCGCAGCGACCGCCGATCCGGCGTTGAACCCGAACCAGCCGACCCACAGCATCGACGCGCCGATCACGGTGTAGGTGAGGTTGTGCGGCGGCATCGCGGTGGTCGGAAAGCCCTTGCGCTTGCCCAGCACCAGACAGGCGACCAGTGCCGCGATGCCGGCATTGATGTGGACCACGGTGCCGCCGGCGAAGTCGAGCACACCCCAGTCCCACAACAGGCCGCCGTCGCCCGACCACACCATGTGCGCCATCGGGAAGTACACCAGCGTCACCCAAAGGCCGGCAAAGATCATCAGCGCCGAAAAGCGCATGCGTTCGGCGATCGAACCGACGATCAGCGCCACCGTGATGATCGCGAAGGTCATCTGGAAGGTCGCAAAAACGCTTTCAGGGATCGCGTAGGTCAGCGAATCGCGACCGAGGCCGGCCATCAGTGCCCGATCGAATCCACCGATGACCGAATTCAGGTTGACCACGCCCTGCTCCATGCCGGCCACGCTGAAGGTCATCGAGTAGCCGTAAAGCACCCACAGCACGCTGACCAGTGCAGTGATCGCGAAGCACTGCATCAGCACCGACAGCACATTCTTGGCGCGAACCAGGCCGCCGTAGAACAGCGCCAGGCCGGGAATGGTCATGAACAGCACCAGTGCGGTGGCGGTCAACATCCACGCGGTGTCGCCGCTGTTCAGCGTCGGCGTGTCCTGGGCCGACACTGCGCCTGCCGCCAGCAGTGCCGGTAGTCCATAGAGCCATCGATTCATTGTGTTTCCCCTTCGTCGGACGGATTGGTTGCAAAGCAGCAATGGAGAGATGGCAAGAGCGGTGCCAAGCGGTAGAGCGGAGACTCGGGAAGCCCGAATCCGATGCAGGGCAAGACCAGAATCGCTTTCTGCTCAGGTGCTTGGCGGACGCACCCTGTCGCGGGCGCGTAACGACTGGATTGTCCGTGAGCTTGCCCTGCGACCTTGCGGTGCACCATGGGCGCGGGCCCCGGGGGCATCGATCACCAAAATGGTGCATGCGGGAGCGCAGGCGATTTGCAGCAAGACCGGCTGGCTCGCCCTGGCAACGACCCGCGCACAACAATCTCCCCCACCCGATCCCACCGCCACGTGCGCTAGTCTTGCCAATCGTCCCGAGTGCCGGCGCGCCCATGTCCGAACAGACGACCCAAGCCGATTCCATGCCGATGCTGATCGAGCGTGTGCGCGCCACTGATCTCAAGAGCGCCGCGAAAATGCTGGCGCCACTGAGTGATGCGGGGATTGCCGAGGTGCTCGCCGGCCTCAGCACCGGCCAGGCGGTCGAGGTGCTCGAAGAGTTCCCCCCGGAACGACGGGCGACGATCGCCGCCGAGACTGCAGCCGGTCCGGACTGGCTCCAGGGCCATCGCTATCCTGAAGGTAGCGTCGGCCGCCTGATGGAACGCGCTCCGGCCGTGTTTCCCGAAAATGCGCAGATCGGCGTCGTCGTTGAAACCCTGCGCGACATCATCCGCACGCGCCAGATCGTCTATGTGTTCTGCGTCGACACGGCACGCAAGTTCACCGGCGTCGTCGCCTTCCGCGAACTCTTGTTCTCTGAACGCGATGCCACGCTGGCATCGGTGATGGTGCGCTCGCCGTTCGCGCTGCAGCCGGGCATGCCACTCGAAGACGCGATGCGTGAGGTGGTGACGCGCCACTATCCGGTTTACCCGGTATGCGACGAACGCGGGTTCCTGCTGGGCCAGGTGAAGGGCTCGGTACTGTTCGAACAACAGGCCTTCGAGATCTCGGCGCAGGCGGGCTCGATGGTCGGTGTGGAGAAGGAAGAGCGGTTGGCGACGCCGTGGCTGCGCTCCCTGAAATTCCGTCATCCGTGGCTGCAACTCAATCTGCTGACCGCCTTCGTCGCCGGCGCCGTGGTGGGCGTGTTCCAGGACACCATCGATCGTATCGTCCTGCTCGCGGTATTCATTCCGGTGCTTTCCGGTCAGTGCAGCAATACCGGCTGCCAGGCGCTCGCGGTCACCCTGCGCGGCATGACCCTGAACGAGGTCAAGCCCGGCAGCGCGTTGCGCCTGATGACCAAGGAAGCGTGGCTCGGATTCCTCAACGGGGCGCTGGTGGGTATCGTCGCGGGCATTGCGATGTACGTACTGGCGGTGATGCAGAAATCCGGCGCGCCGCTGACGCTGGCCCTGATCACCTTCGGCGCGATGACCGTCAGCTGCATGGTCAGCGGCATGGCCGGCGCCGGCGTACCCCTGCTGCTGAAGCGCATGGGCGCCGATCCAGCGACAGCGTCGAGCATCTTTCTGACCACGGCAACCGATGTGTTCAGCATGGCCGCGTTCCTGGGGCTGGCAGCGTGGCTGGTGGCCTAGCGCGCATTTCTCACACCGGTCGCGGATGTTGGCGAAGGGATTTGCGCCGACGGCAAGGCGCGAGGAGGAGGAAGGGTTGCTCCCTTGCGCCGACGAGCAACGCAGCCGTCGGCGCAAACACCGAGTCAGGGCCGCGAAGCGAAAACATGCTCACGACAAACTGTCATCACGGCGATGGTGTCGAAAGCCGGCCGTGGCTTGACCAAGCGTGCATCGTTTCGCGCCGGTGTGAGTAATGCGGGCTAGAACACCACGCGAACGCCGATCGCTGCGCCGCGTCCTGGCAATTCGACGACGTCCTTCAGGAACGAGGTGTGTACGCGCGCACTTTGATCGGTCAGATTGCGCGCGTCGACGAAGGCTTCCCAACCGACGTTGCCGACGTCCCAGTGGTAGGCACCGCCCGCGTTGACCATGGTGTAGCCATCGGTCGGCGTTTCGTTGTTCGCCACATCGTCCTGCTTCGCGGCACGCGTCACGCTGAGGTTGGCGCGCCAGCCATTGCGGTACCAGCGCAGTTCGCTGCCCAGACGCGCCGGCACGATCCGCGGTACGTTGCCGCCATCGTCCAGCGTGGCGCGCACGCTGTCGCCGAACATGCGTAGCGCCCAGTTGCCGCTGGCGTTGTCGGCAAGTTGCAACGTGGCCTCAGCCTCCAACCCGCGGAAATGCGCGTCGTCCTGCGTCCATTGGCGAATCGGCAGCGCTTCGTCGCCCTCGCCGTCGAACTCGCCGGTGTCGACAAGATAAATGAAATCGTTGAACCGGTTGCTGTATGCGGACAGCTTGGCCTCGAAGCGCTCACTGTGAAAGTGCAGTCCGATCTCGATCTGATTGGCGGCTTCCTCGGTCAAATTCGCGTCGCCGATTTCATAGGCCGCCGTGGCCACGTGCGGACCATCGGCAAACAACTCTTCCTCGGCCGGTGCGCGCTCGGCGTGGTCGAGGTTGCCGACGATCTCCCAGGCATCGTTGACCCGCCAGATCAGTCCCGCCGACAGACTGAAGGGACTGAAACTGCGTTCGGCGCCGCCGTCCGGGTCACTGCTGACGCGGTCGATACGCACTCCGAGATCGAGTTGCACCGTGTCCCATTGATACTGTTCCACCAGGAACAGCCCGCTGCTGTGCGAACGCGTGCGCGGCACGAATGCCTCGTCGCCGATCGCTTCGAATTCACTGCGATTGGCCTGTACGCCCAACGCGCCCAACCAACCGCCAATCGCAGCATGAGTCAGCTCGATCCGGCCTTCGGTCGCATCCTTGAGGAACTGGGTGCCGACTTCATCGCCTTCGTCTTCAATGTGCTCGTAGTCGGTTCTGGCGATGCTGTAACGCAGGTTGCTCGCGCCCGAAAAGGGCTGATTCAACCCACCCTTGAGTTCCACCCGGTCCTGATCGATGTCCAGCGACACGCCAGGCTCGCCGGCGTCCGCATCTCCGGGTTCGCCGGGATTGCCGTAAGTGTCCTGATAGCTGGAAATGGCAAGGCCGAAGAAGCCCCACGCGCCGACCACGGAGCCACCCACGCCTGCGGTATCGGTATCGAGGAAACTATTGGCTTGCTGACCACTTCCGGGCAGATCGTAGTCGCCGTTGCGGCGACGCACGGCATCTGCATGCAGCGCAAAACTCTCGCTGCCGCCGTCCAGACGCAGCATCCCGGTATTGCCGTCATTGACGCTGTCGAAGCGCAGTTCAGCGCGTCCGGACAAGGACGCTTCGGGCGCGATTTCGGCGATTCGCCCATCGACCACATTGACCACGCCGCCGATCGCGCCCTGCCCATAGAGCAGCGTTGCGGGACCTTTGAGCACCTCGATCTGGTCGGCCAGAAAGGACTCCGCTGCGGGTGCGTGATCCTGACTCACCGTCGACACATCCTGGGTCGACAGTCCTCCTGACAGCACCGCAACACGCGCGCCATCCAGCCCACGAATGATCGGCCGCCCGACGCCCGCACCGAAGTTCGAACTCTGCACGCCCGGCAAACTGTTGACGGTATCACCCAGTGTTGAACCACGACGATCATCGAGTTCTTCGCCAGCCAGCACCGAAATGGGCTCTGACAATTGCTCGGTCGTGCCGCGCAACGGCGTCGAAGTCACGACGACGGCATCGAGCCTGGTCTTTTCCAGATGCCGATCGGCAGCATCCGGCGACGCTGCGGCTGGCGCCGAGATGGCAATGCCGAGCGCGATGGCCAGGCAACTGAGCTGCAGCCGATCGAAGCGACGGTGAGTCACGGGCATGAGGTGCTCCAGAGTTTGCAAAGGCGGCGGAGTGGGCGAAAAGCATCGCCAGCAGACTGCGACGTTATACTATTACACCCTGAAAGCATCAAGGTGAGGCGCTTGAAACGCCCGGTGAGGGCGCCTGCGGCGCGTACATCGGGCGACCCGCCTGCGAGGCGCGCTTTGGTCGCGCACAGGACCGGCTTTGGTAGGCCGCTGTATCACCTGGCGATTCACCGGAGGGAAAACTTGCGGCGAGCACCCCCGGCGTGCGCGCACTGGCGAGCAACAGAGCGCTGGCGGCGCTATCCGCCAGATCGACTGTGCAGTTGCGCCCACTGTCTATCGCTTTTCGGCACTTCCATAGCCACGGCCGTCCGCCGGTGTGGCCTTTGCGCCACCGCGCCAGAACGCCACATCGTCGTGATCGGCAACCGGCCCACGGCCGGATTCGGGCTTTGCGCAGTCGCGATAGCGCTGATCAGCGCGCCCCTGGAATCCCATAGTTCGGAGGCGGGCCCAGCACCGTGTCCACATCCCCGGCCAGGATGAGGTTGACCAGTCGCGGGATCTGGCCCTCGACCATGCGCATGGTTGCGGGCGGAAGCAGGCGGTCAGTCGCATAGTCGCGAAAGTGACGATAGCCGCAGGCACCATAGTTGGCGCAGGCCCAGCGCATTGCGCGACTGGCCGGCCCGCAATCGAGGCCGAACTCGCAGGCGGCGAGGATCCAGCGCACTGTGTTGGTTTCCGCGGTCAAGCCGGAGCCGCGGACGTACTCGGATCCGTTCAGCAACTGCGGACTGATCGCCATCAGGATGCGTGGCATCGCCTCGATCTCGTGCGGATCGCGCCGCGCGAAGATCGCCGCAAGGCTCTCGCGCGCCGCAGCATGCACGCACTCCCAGTGCGCCAGCTGGTTGGCCTGAAGCTGCCCCGATGCCGGAGCGCCGCACGCGCGGCGGATGCTGTCATCGCCGGTCAGGCCCTCGGCGATGGTGTCACCCGCCTCGGCCGCCTGGCGGCGCAGTGTTTCGGCAGCCGTGCCTGGAGGGCGCGTGCCCGGCGTCACGCGCCGATCGCGCAGCGCCTTCAGGTGCTCCTGCATCTGCGTGTGCGCGTCGCGCACCAGCTCGTCAAACCAGGGGTTGCGCTGCCGCCAAGCCTTGCACTGGCCGTCCACCTCGGCAAAATAGGCTTGCACGCTGGTATCTGCCAGGTTCCCGGCCTGCGCGGGTGCGTACCGCGCGCGGGAGATTGCCCCGCCCGCCGCACTGCAGTAATCAAGCGCTTCGGCGAGTTCCGTCAACGCCCGCGCGTCGCCCGCTCTTGCGCGCGTCGAAAGGTCGTCCAGGCGAGCCGGCCATTCGCGCAGGAAGGCGACCGCATCCAGCGCGAGCTTCGGGCCATCCGTAGCGGGAGCCTCGGGCGTCATGCTGGGCTGCGGGTTCCCGGATTCACCGGATGCCGAGACGGAAGTCGCGTGCGCCACGTCGAGCTGCGCCAGGATCACGGAGTTCGGATCGGCAGAGGCGCCAGTCGAGACAACGCCCGCGCTATTGATCGACGGAGTCGTTCCCGGGTTGGTCCGCGGCTCCGCCAACCACCGCGCCAGCGCAAACCCGACCAGCCCCGCGAGCAATGCCACCATCCATACGCGCATCCGACACCCCCAGTGAACAACAGTAACGAGGATAACCGTAGACGCCCAAAAGGATAGGAATTCCAAAGCCACTTTTTGCGCGCTGCGCGGCGCAGGGTACGCTGCGGGCGCGTGCCGTCGGGCGACCAACACGCATTCCGCGCGTCCCTCCACCAGGGATCAGCGGACACCCGGAACAACACTGGCCGGTCGCGAGCGACCGGCCAGTCGAGGCCCCCGTGGGGAGCGGCGCAATCCGGGGGGGGTGCGGATCGCGCCGCCGGGGATCAGAAGAACTTGTAGTCGACGCCGAGGTAGTACGAACGCCCGCGCGGATCGGTGTAGGTCGGGTCGTAGCCGGCGATGAAGAAGTACGCCTGGTTGGAGAACGGCGGCTCCTCGTCGAACAGGTTGAGCACGCCGGCGCGCAGGTTGAGGTTGTCGTTGATCTCCCAGCTGCCGGTCAGATCCCACAGCGAGTAGGCATCGACGTCGCGCTCGGGAAGCGGTTCGTCGCTGAACGGATCGTAGGTGGTGTTCTGATCCTGATAGCCGGACGAATAGGTGTTCGCCAGCGTCAGCCCGTACGCGCCCTGATCCCAGTTGAAGGCGATGCGATGGCGCCAGCGCTGGATCACCTGATCGTTGAGGAAGCGGCCGACGTTGCTGCGATAGGGCTCCAACGGACCGAACTGGCGTTCGTACTCGGCGACGTAGGTGCCGATCACGTCGACGCTGAACTCGCCGTATTCGGTATCGCCGCTGCTCAGGCGCCCGCTGATGTCGAAACCGGAGGTCTTCAGTTTCCCCTGGTTTTCCTTCTGCAGGATGATGTTGCTGATGAAGCCATCTTCGTCGCGCTCGATGTAAGTGCCGTTGTAGAGATCGGGGCTCTCGATGATGATCTGCTCGCCGAGCGTGCTGATCACGTCTTCCTTCTCCAGCCACCAGTATTCGAGGCCGATGTTGAAGTTCTTGACCGGCTCGTACACCGTTCCGATCGAGAACTGCGTCGAGGTTTCCGGATCGAGATCCGGATTGCTGCGGCGTTCTACCGGCCACTGGTCGGTACACAGATCGATGCTGCCTTCCTGATCGACGCACTGCGGATCGGTGATCAGGCTGGAGGTGACACCGAACACCGTCGGCCGATACAGATCGTTCAGCGACGGCGCGCGGAAACCGGTGCCGGCCGAGGCGCGCACGATCAGATCCTCGCGCGGCTGCCAGCGCAGGCCAAACTTGGGATTGAAAGTCGAGCCGACTTCGCTGTAATCGTCGAAGCGCAGCGCGGCCTGCAGTTCCAGCGTCTCGCTGACTGGCGCGTTGAGCTCGGCGTAGGCAGAGAAAATGTCGCGGTCTTCGTCAGTGGCGACCAGCGATGATTCGCCGGGACCGAGCGTGCTGTCGCGGTCGCCGGCGATGTTGTTCGACAGCAGCAGCGCCGACGGCGTGAACTCTTGGCGTTCGTTGCGCAGCTCGCCGCCGAGTGCCAGGCCCATGTAACCGCCATCGAGCTCGGTCAGCGAACGCGTGAAGTTGAAATCGATGCCCTGACTGACGCCTTCGGATCGGCGCGCGTCGTCGTCGATGGTGATCGAGTCGATCAGCGCCTGTCCCGCCGCGGACGACGGTCCGAACGGATTGATGGTGCCGTTGCGAACGCCGGCGTCGAACTGGTCGAACAGCACATAGCCGCCGACATAACGGTCAGTGGCCTCGTTGGCGCTGCGGAACAGCGCAGTGCCGTAATCCCACTCGCCGAACGCGCCTTCCAGGCCGAGCACGATGCGGCTGGCCTCGCTGGTGACTTCGTTGGTGCGGTTGCCGGCCTCTTCCATGCGCAGGCGGACGCCGCTGAAGGTGCTCGGCAGGCCGGGCCCGGTCAGCGCGGTGCGATACGGCTCCGGCAGAATCGACACCGGCAGGTTGCGGATGCGCTGCGGATTGGGGCTCAGGCGATAGGTGGTCTCGGCTTTCGAGTACGCCAGTTCGGTGAACAGCTCGTGGCTGTCGCCGATCTTGCGCGCCGCGCGGCCGATGAAACCGACCTTGTCGGACTCGGGGTAGATCTCGGTGTCTTGCATGTAGTCGTAGCTGCACGCCACCGGGCCGCCCGGACCTTGCGGCGCATACACCGTGGCCGGCGGATTGCAGCCCGGCGAGCTCGGGTTGATGCGGTTGCGCGTGGTGCCGGCCGGCAGCAGGCCGGCGGTGATCAGCGCATTGCGCTGCGCCGAGTTGATGTCGACATTGGCCGGATAAGTGTTGCTCGACATCAGCGCCGGCAGCACCTCGGCCAGCGGGCGGTCGCGGATGAAGTCGCGCTGGCTCGATCGCAGCGCGCCGAGGTGCTGCACGTCGAGCGTGCCGAACACGTTGTAGCCGTCGTCCTCAAGGTCACCGAAGCCGCCGCTGATGGTCGCGGTCTGTTTGTCGGCACCGCCGTCCTGGGTGTCGGCGCCCGACAGACTGAGGTCGAGTCCCTGATAGTCCTTGCGGGTGATGAAGTTGATCACGCCGCCGATGGCGTCGGAGCCGTACAGCGCCGAAGCGCCGTCCTTCAGCACTTCAACGCGCTCGATGGCACCGGCCTGGATGTTGTTGAGGTCCACGCCGGCCTCATCGCCGGGCGAGGCAAAGTTGGCGAGGCGGCGGCCGTTGAGCAGGATCAGCGTGCTGGATACGCCGACGCCGCGCAGATTGGCGCCATTGAAGCCGCGCTGGCCCGAGGTGCCATCGGTGATGCTGGCGCCGTCGGTCAGCGGCGCGTTGTTGGCGGTCAGCGTGCGCACCAGTTCCGCGGCAGTCGTGACGCCACGTTCGCGAATGTCGTCGCGGGTGATGATCTCGATCGGCAGCGCGGTCTCGCCATCAAGGCGCTTGATGCGCGAACCGGTAACAAACACGGTATCGAGTTCGGTCTTCGCAACGTCCGCATCCGCTGCCCCAACGCCAGCCGGCAGCCACAGGACCTGCGCCAGGGCCAGCGCGAGCAGCGAGCGCCGCGGGGTCGAAGGCCATCGATTGATCGTCTTGTTCATGGTGACTCCTGCAATTCGGGCGGGATCCGCAGCGCCTTGCGGCTACCGCGAGCACCGGCTGACCGGCGTGCCGCGGACTCTACAAAGGGCTCGGGCCTGGCGCGGAAACGACGTCGCCCCTGGGCAAGTCGACGTCGCAATTGCGAAAGCCGGCGGCCCGCGCCTGCGGCACGGGCGGCAATGAGAGGGAAATCCGGCCACCTGGTTTGCGCCAAAGCGACAACCAATTGCATATTTGGCGATTGACCGGTCGGGGACGAAACACGGCGCGAACGCTTGGTGCCATGATCCGCGCCGACCCGTCATCCGGAGCTTCCATGCGCACGCACCGCCATTTGCTGACCCCGCCGGTACCGGGGACAACGCGCGAGCTGGTCAGCCTGCATTACGGCCCCGCCAATGCCGGGCACAAAGCGATGATCCAGGCGGCGCTGCACGCCGATGAGCCACCCGGCCTGCTGCTGGCTTTCCATCTGCGCGGGCTGCTGGCCGAACTGGAATCCGCCGGCAGACTGCGCGGCGAAGTGGTGCTGGTGCCCATGGCCAATCCGCTGGGACTGTCGCAACGACTGCTCGGCCGCGGCCTCGGACGTTTCGAGCTGGCCAGCGGCGAGAACTTCAATCGCCTGTATGCCGACTTGGGCAACGCGGCGTTTGCGCGCCTCAAGGATTCGCTGGACGGCGCCGAATTGCCCGGCGTGGCGGCGGTGCGTGCGGCCTTGCGGGCATCCGTCGAGGCGCTACCCGCGGACAGCGAACTGGCCAGCCTGCGACGTGTACTGCTGGGTCTGGCGATCGATGCGGATCATGTGATCGATCTGCATTGCGACAACGAGGCGGTGATGCACCTGTACACCACGCCGCCGCTGTGGTCGACGATCGAGCCGCTGGCGCGACTGCTCGGCGCCGAAGTCTGCCTGCTCGCCGAGGACTCCGGCGGCAATCCCTTCGACGAGAGCTGTTCGATGCTCTGGCCGCGACTGAACGCGCTGCTGCGCGAGCGCGGTCGCGACGCATTGTGGCCGATGGCCTGCGCCGCGGTGACCGTCGAACTGCGTGGAGAAGCCGATGTGCGGCACGACTACGCGCTGGCCGATGCGCGCGCGATCGTCGACTACCTGCACACGCAAGGTTACGTCGACGGCGCAATGCCCGCGCTGCCGGCGCTCAAACGCGCGCCGCGCCCGTTGCAGGGCTCGATGCCGATCCTGGCGCCGGTCGGCGGCGTGCTGGTGCACAGCGTGGCGGTCGGCAGCGAAGTGGCCCGCGGCGAACTGATCGCCGAGATCGTCGATCCGCTGTCGGGTGCCGTCGCCCGGCTCACCAGTCCGGTCGCTGGCGTGCTGTACGCGCGGGAGAGTGGCCGCGTGGTGCATGCCGGGCTGCGCGTGGCGAAAGTCGCCGGCATCGATGCCCTGCGCAGCGGCCCGCTGTTGTCGGCCTGATCGGCCGCAACGGAACGCGATACCGTGCGCGAGCGCCACGCCTTCCTGCTGCTACCGCGCTGCTCCCTGCTCGGTCTGGCCGGCGCCAACGAGGCGCTGCGCGTGGGTAACGAGTTGCTCGGCGGACGCGCGCTCGAGGTGCTGCTGCTGTCGCGCGACGGCGCCGCAGTCGCCTGCGCCGGCGGCGAAACCCTGGGCGTCAACGCGGCGCTGGACGCCGTCGGCGATCTCAATGCATTGCATGTCGTGGCCGCCACCTTGCCGACCGCCGCCGACGCCGCCTGGACGCCGTCGCTGACTCGGATTGGCGGCGCCATCGACCGCCGCCGCGGCGTGATCGGCGGCATCGGCAGCGGCGCCGCCTGGTGGGCGCAAGCCGGCCTGATGGACGGCTACCGTTGTTGCGTGAGCGCCCTGCACGCCGCGGAGACGGCTAGCGCGTGGCCGCGCAGCATGATCACCACGGCGCATCACGTGCACGACCGCAACCGCTGGACCTGCGCCGGCGGGCAAAGCTCGATCGAGCTCATCATCCGCTGGTTCGGCTCGCGCCACGGCGAGCGCCTGCAACTGCAACTGCTGGCCCACTTCGGCCTGGAGCGCCTGCGCCAGGAGCATGAGCGACAGTCGGAGGCGGCCGCCGCACGCGCCGGCGGCAGCGCCAAGCTGGCCGAGGCCGTGGCGCTGATGCAGGCCAACCTCGGCGAAACGTTGTCGACCGAGGACATCGCCGGGCTGGTGGGGGTGTCGCGACGACAGCTGGAGCGGCTGTTCAAGCAGCACCTCGACACCCTGCCCTCGCGCTGGTATCTGGAACAGCGACTGCAACGGGCGCGACGAATGTTGCAGCAGTCCTCGCAGTCGATCCTGCAGATCGGCCTCGGCTGCGGCTTCACCTCGGGCGCGCATTTCTCCAACGCCTATCGCGGCTTCTTCGGACGCACGCCGCGCGACGAGCGCAGTGCGCGCGCGGCGGCATGGCGCGAAGCCCCACTTGCCGGCACGCTGTCGTCCGGCGAAAGTCCCATTTCTGCCAAGGAGCGGACATGACCCCGAGCCCGGCGCTCCCAGCGCGCTTTCTGCTACGCCCGTGCCGATCGGACGACCTGCCCGCGCTGGAGCGCTTCGCCGCGGCCAGTCCAGTGGGCATCACCACGCTGCCGTACGACCGCGCCTTCCTCAGCGACCGGCTACAGCGCTCGATGCACGCCTTCGCCACCGAGGACGTCAGCGGTGAGGAAATCTACCTGTTCGCCCTGGAAGACCTCGATTCCGGCGGCGTCATCGGCATCAGCGGCATCGCCGCGCGCGCCGGCTTCTCCGAGTGCTTCTACAGTTTCCGCAACGAGTTCGTCGTGCACGGCAGTCGCGCGCTCGGTGTGTCCACGCGCATCCACACGCTGCATCTGTGCCACGACCTGACCGATGTCAGCCTGTTCATCAGTTTCCACATCGACCCGGCCTATGCGCGAACGCTGGCGCCGCAACTGCTGTCGCGCGCACGCCTGATGTTCATCGCCCTGCATGCGGAACGCTTCGCCGACCGCATCGCCGCCGAGAGTGCCGGGATGGCCGACGATGGCGGACGTTGTCCCTTCTGGGACGCGGTCGGTCGCTGCTTCTTCGGCATGACCTACCCGACCATCGAACGCATCACCGGCGGTCGCAGCAACTCCTTCATCGCCGATCTGATGCCACCCTCGCCGATCTACGTGCCGCTGTTGCCGGAAGACGCGCAGTTCGCCATCGGGCAGTTGCATCCGATCGCCGAATTGCCGTTCTCGATCCTGATCGACGAGGGCTTCGATGCCGATTCCTACATCGACATCTTCGACGGCGGCCCGACCGTGCAGGAGCGCTTGGCGATGCTGAAGACGGTCAACCGTACCCGCGAGCTGACTGCGCGCGCGGGCGCAGCGGCCGACGGCGGCTGGCACCTGGTCTGCAACACGGCACGCGAGCACTTTCGCGCGGTGCTGACGCAAGCGCACCCCGACGCCGGCGAGATCACGCTCGACCCGCACACGCTGGCGGCGCTGCAGGTTGTCTCAGGCGACCTGCTGCGCGTGGTCTCCCTCGACAGCAAGCGGGAGTTTGTCCATGAGTGAGTTCGCCATCCGCCCGGCCGCCAGCGCAGACCTGCCGCGACTGGCTGAATTGCTGCCCGCATGGTCGCTGGAAACCGCCGGGTTCGCCGACGGCGACGCCAGCGACCGCCTGCTGCTCGCCGAGTCCGGCGTGCGCGTGCTGGCTTGCCTGCGAGTGCGCCGTCGCGTCGGCCTGGACCACCCGCGCTTCTGGTTTCACGTCGGCTGTCGCGTGCACGCTGCGGTCGAACTGGCGATGTTTCGTCGCGAGCGCACCCTGCTGCTCGGCAATGACCACACCGGCGCGGCGGAACTGAGCGAATTCGCGCTGCACGCAGCGCTGCCGGACACCCCGCTGCGTGCCGCGCTGGCCACTGCGCTGATCGGCGAGGCGCTGGCCTGGCTGCAACAGGAGTCCCCCGGCGCAGGCGACCTGCCCAAGGTCATTGCCGCGCTGCCCGGGCCGCGCGACGCCGACGGCTCGGCGCCGTTCTGGAACGGCCTCGGCAGGCATTTCTATGGCGGCGACGTCGAGCAGGCGCTGGCGCGCTTCGGCCCGCTCTGGCAGACGCACGTCGCCGCCCTGCTGCCGCGCCATCCGCTGGTGGTGTCGGTGCTGCATGCCGACGTCCAGGCGGCCATCGGTGCGATTCATCCCAGCGCACAGGTCTGGCGCGACGCACTGACCGTCGCCGGCTTGCGCGCCGGGCAGCACATCGGACTGTACGATGGCGGACCGGTCTACGAGGCGCATCGGGACCTGCTGGTCGGGATGCCGCCTTGATGCGGCGCCGCGGGCTGTTCCCGGCGGCGCTGCTGGCGCTGGGGTTGCACGGGACGGCCGCCGTAGCGTCCGCGACGGAGGGTCCGCGCCTGCTGCTGGCAGGTGGCGCCACGCCGGTGTGCAGCAATCTGTCGCCGCAAGCCTGCATGCCCGGATGCGTTCCCGGCCTGCCGCCACTGGCCGCGCGCTACCGGCTCGACGCCGGCGGCATCGAACGCGTCGCCAACGGCTGGTGGCACCCACAGCGCAACCGTGCGCAGCGGCGCGCGCTCACCGCGCTGCGGCGCTGGCACGCGGTTGCCGGCGATATCGACTTCGCCGCGACCGACGTCCCCATCGCGCTCGATACGGTCGGTGCGAATGCGCGCCAGCGCTGGACCGCGCTGGCGGATTTCGAACGGGCGCGCATCCTTGATGCACTGGAGCGCGCCGCGCCGGTCGAGCAGGTTGCCCTTGCTGATTCCAGATCCACCTCCGGCGCCGCGATTTTTCGCGAGTTCGTCGCCATGGCCGCCGCCGTGTCCGGTCGCGCACGGCCGCGGGTGCTGGTCAGCACGGCCTCCAGCCGCGACCCCTACAACGCCATCGACTTCTATCTGGCGCTGTTCGAGCAGGCCGGGGCCGAGGTTCGCTGGCTGCCGCTGGACCACGCGCTGCGCGCAGCGCAGTCGAATGCCGCGAGCGAATGCGCGCGATTGGACCGCCTGCGCGGCGAGCGTTGGGGAGCGCAGGACCGAGCGCGGCTGCATCCGGCGCGCGCCGCCGAACTGGTCGCCGCCTGCCGCGATCCGGCGCGGTTGCGCGATTTGCTCGACTGGGCCGACGGCGTATTCCTGAATGGCGGCGACCAGAGCTTCACGCGCGCCGCGTGGTATGCCGCCGACGGCGCCGCGCCCTCGGCAGAACTGCAGCGCCTGTTGCAGCGTCTTGATGCCGGCAAGTTGGTGCTCGGCGGCACCAGTGCCGGCACGGCGGTGCAAGCGGCCGCGCCTGGAGCCATGCTGGTCAGCGGCGCCGCCCTTCCCGCGAGCCGTGCGCAGGCACTTTCCAGCTTGCCGCCGGACCCGGATTGCCGCAGCGCCGACGTCTGCGGGGGCATCGATCCGGACGCGCTGCTGTGGCATCCCGGTGGCGGCCTCGGCAGCTTTCCGCTGGGCGTTCTGGACACCCATTTTTCCGAACGCGGACGCGAGTATCGACTGGCGCGTCTGCTGCTCGACAGCGCCACCGGCGCCGGCATCGGCATCGACGAGAACACCGCCCTGCGGCTGGACCGCAGCGCATCCGGCTGGCGTGCGCGGGTGATCGGAGCTGGTGCCGCGACGCTGCTGCGCCGGGTCGACGCCCAACGGTTGCTGTGGACACGCTACAGCGCGGGCACCCGCTTCGACTGGCCGGCGCAGGTCATCGCGCCACGCTGCGCGGCGCCACCGCAGGAGGCACTGCAGGTGCCTGCCGCCGGCACCGCCCTGCGCGATGCGTTGATCGCGGCAACTGGTCGCCAGGCGCTGCCGCTGCAATTGCATAGCGACACACGCGTGCAAGCCGTCGGACAGGTTTGCGCAGGCGTCCTGGCGGGTGAGCGGGTCTGGGAGTTCCCGCCTGCCGCGGCGAGCGCCGATGCGATCATTGCCACTGCCCCCGCTGACGGAGCCCCGCCCCGATGAACGCCACGACTGATGCGCCGACCGGGTTCAAGGCGCCCGATACGTTGCTGATCCTGGGCCTGGTAGCATTGCTGGTGGCGCTGGCGGTGGCCTTCATCGCGCCCGGCAAGTTCACCGAAGTGCAGAGGATCGAAGGCTCGCGCCAGGTCTCGATCGTGCTGCAGAGCTATGAACGCACCGGCGAGGCGGCGGCCCTGCCGGTGTTTGCCGAGGGCGGCAAGCTCGGCCTTTTGAACCTGCCATTCGAGGGCCTGGTGGCGGGCGACAAGTTCGGTTCGGCGGTCGGCATCAGCGCGTTTCTGCTAGTCCTCGGCGGCAGCTTCGGTGTGCTGATGCGCACTGGCGCGATCGACCGCGCGCTGACCGGATTCATTGCGCGCTTCGAGGACCGACTGGCGATCCTGATTCCGGGGCTGTTCCTGTTGTTCTCGCTCGGCGGCGCGATCTTCGGCATGGGCGAGGAAACCATTCCCTTCGTGCTGCTGCTGGTTCCGGTTTTCGCGCGGCTGGGGCTGGATGCCTTCAGCGTGGTGCTGGTGAGTTTCGTGGCCACGCAGATCGGCTTCGCCACCAGTTGGATGAATCCGTTCAGCGTGATCGTGGCGCAGGGCGTGGCCGGGTTGCCGCCGGTCTCCGGCGCTGGTCTGCGGGTCGCGATGTGGGCCGTGTTCACCGTGCTCGGCGCGGCGCTGACGCTGCGCTACGCCGTGCGCACCCGGCGCGCGCCGCTGGCACGCGCTGCCCATCAGCCGCTGCAGGTGGAACGCGCCAGTCGCGCCGACTTCGGCGTGCTGCTGGTGCTGCTCGCAACGATGGTCTGGGTGATCTGGGGCGTGACCCTGCGCGCCTACTACCTGCCGGAACTCGCGGCGCAGTTCTTCACGATGGGATTGGCGGCCGGATTCATCGCGTGGTTGGGTCGCCGGCCTGGGCTCGACGCCAACGCGCTCGCCGACGCTTTTCGTGAGGGCGCCGCCCAGATGCTGCCGGTGGTGCTGGTGGTAGCGCTCGCCAAGTCGCTGATGCTGCTGCTCGGTGGCACCGACCCCTCACAGCCGGCAGTGCTGAACACGCTGCTCTACCACCTGGCGCACGCGCTCGATGGCCTGCCGGCCAGCGTCGCGGCGACGCTGATGCTGGCCTTGCAGTCGGCGATCAACTTCCTGCTGCCCTCGGGGTCGGGTCAGGCGGCGCTGACCATGCCGATCATGGCACCTCTGGGCGATCTGCTCGGCGTGACCCGCCAGGTCAGCGTGCTTGCCTTCCAGCTCGGCGACGGCCTGACCAACATCATCGTGCCAACCTCGGCCATGCTGATGGGCGTGCTCGGCGCCGCGCGCATCGACTGGCTGCGCTGGGCCCGCTTCATCGCCGGGTGGATGGCCTGGTTGCTCGGCCTTTCCGCGCTGTTCGTGATCGGCGCTGTCTGGGGTGGCTACGCCTGAGCCTACGGCATCCAGTCCTGCATCCGGAACCAGAGCATCGCCAGCACCAGCGCCGGGGTGCGCAGTGCGCGGCCACCGGGGAACTTGTGGTGGGGAATGCGCGCGTAGACGTCGAGCCGGCTGGATTGGCCATGGATCGCTTCGGCGATGACGCGTCCAGCAAGGCCGGTGGCAGCGATGCCATGACCGGAAAAGCCCTGGGCGAAGTAGAGATTGCTGCCGATGCGTCCCCAGTGCGGCGCGCGGCTCATGCTGATGTCCACATAGCCGCCCCAGACGTAGTCGATATCGATGTCGGCCAGTTGCGGAAACACCTGGTGCATGCGCGCGCGCATGCGCGGGCCGAGCGCGGGCGGGTCGATGCCGGAATAACTGACACGGCCGCCGAACAGCATGCGCTGGTCGCTCGACAGGCGGAAATAGTCGAGCACGAAGTTGATGTCGGCGACCGCCATGTTGTTGCGGATCAGCGCCTGCGCGCGCTCGACGCCAAGCGGTTGGCTGGCGCAGATGTAGGTGCCGACCGGCATGATGCGGTCTTCCAGTTGCGGCACCAGGCCGCTGAGCCAGGCGTTGCCGGCGAGCACGCCGAACGCAGCGCGCACCTCTCCGGCCTCGGTTCGCAGCAGCACTTCGCTGCCTTCGACGATGCGGATGACGCGACTGCCTTCGAAGATGCGCACGCCGAGCGACGTCGCCGCGCGCGCCAGTCCCAGGGTGTAGTTCAGCGGATGGATATGCGCGCTGCGTGGATCAAACAGCAGCGCCGCATAACGCTCGCTGGCGAGGGTCTGCTGCAGCCGCGCGCGATCCCAGAGTTCGGTGCCGTCGTAGCCGTAGTTCTCGACGAGGTCGTGCTGCCAGTGCTTGAGTTCCTCAACCTGGCGCGGCTTGATCGCCGCATGCGCGTGGCCCGCAACCCAGTCGCAATCGATCCCGTACCGGCGGCAGCGCTCGGCAATCAGGTTGACGCCTTCCACCGACCAGTCGAACAGCTTGCGCGCGTCGTCCAGGCCGATCTGCGCGGCGATCTTTGCCATCTCGCAACCGTAGCCGAAAATCGCCTGCCCGCCACTGCGCCCGGAGGCGCCCCAACCGACGCGCTCGGCTTCGAGCACGATGACGCGGTAGCCGCGCTCGGCCAGTTCGATCGCCGTCGACAAGCCACAGATGCCGCCGCCGAGCACGACCACGTCCGCGCGCTCGGCACCCTGCAGCCGCGGATGATCTGGCGCCGGATGGGCGGTGGCGGAGTACCAGGAGGGGATGTGGGTGCTGCGGGGCATAGTGGGCGGGCTGAATGACTAAGGGTGGCGGCGGCGAGGTTGAAAGGCGCGGCAAGGGGCAGGGGGCAGGGGACCTGCTCTGCCACACATTCCTGCAATGATGCGGGCCGAAGTTCGACAGCGTGTCGGTTTTCGCACCAGGCCATTTCCCCTGCCCCCTGCCCCCTGCCCCGCTTCTGCTCTCACCGTCACACCTGCCGCAAGTACCACTCGTATTCCAGCGTCGTCACCTCGGTGTAGAAGCTGCGCATTTCCTTGAGCTTCTGCTGGCCGTAGATGAAGCGGAACTGGCTGCCGAAGGTGTCGGCGATGAACTCGCTGTCGATGAAGTCGGCGATGGTGTCGCGCCAGTACAGGGTGCGCGGCTCGGTTTGTTCGTAGGCGTTGCCGACGATCGGCGGACCCGGGTCGGCACGGGTTTCGATGCCATGCAGCATTCCTGCAAGGACCGCGGCGGTGACCAGATAGGGGTTGGCGTCGGCGCCGGCAATGCGGTGTTCGATGCGCATGTTGGCGCTGTCGCTGTGCGGCACACGCATCGCGACCGTGCGGTTGTTGTAGCCCCAGCAATCGTTCAGCGGCACGAAGGCGTTGAGCACGAAGCGGCGATAGCTGTTGGCATGCGGCGCGAACATCAGCATGCAGTCGCGCGAAACCGCCTGCAGGCCACCGATGGCCTGCAGCAGCAACTGAGAGGGCGCCTCGGGCGTGCCGGCGAACACATTGCGGCCGTCGCGGTCGAGCAGGCTGACGTGGATATGGGTGCCGCTGCCGGCCTGGTCGACGAACGGCTTGGCCATGAAACTGGCCAGCATGTGGTGCTGCCCGGCGACTGCCTTGATCGCGCGCTTCAGGTAGATGGCGTCGTCGCAGGCTTGCAGCGCGTCGGCACGGTGCTTCAGGTTGACCTCGAACTGCCCGGGCGCGTACTCGGCCACCGCGGTATCGGCCGGAATCGATTGCCCGCGACAGATGTCGGCGAGGTGATCGGTGAAGGCCTGGTAGTCGTTCAGGTCCTCCATGTAGTAGACCTGCGTGGTGCTGTTGCGGATTCTCGTCGCCGGATTGATCGAGGTTTGCGGGCGGCCGTCGACCGTGAGTTCGGCATCGAGCAGGTAGAACTCCAGTTCCACCGCCACTACCGGGGTCAGGCCAAGCGCCGTGTAACGCTCGAGCACGCGCCGCAGCACTTCGCGCGGATTGACACTGAACATGCCGCCGGCGGCGTCTTCCATCGACAGCAGTAACTGGCCCATCGGCTTCTTCTGCCACGGCACCGGTCGCAAGGTGCCGGGCACCGGACGGCAGATGCGATCCTCATCGCCGATGGCGTACCCGAGCCCGGTTTCCTCGACCGTGTTGCCGGTGATGTCGGTGGCAATCAGCGACATCGGCAGGCACACGCCACTCTCGTAGATCTTGCCGAGCGCATCGCGGGTGATGCGCTTGCCGCGCAGCAGCCCATTCAAGTCCGGCAGGATCAGGTCGACCATCTCGCAACCGGGAATCTGTTGCAGCACCGCCGCATCAGCGGCAGGCAGGGCGTACTCGGGCATGATCGACTCGATGAATTGCAGTGGCGGGATATTAGCAAAGGCGGTACGCGGCGTAAAAAATACTCAACAAGGTGGTGCGGCGCTGACGCGCCGCACAACCCACGGGGGAAGCCTTTTTTTGATTGCGAACCAGCCAGATCTGGAGCAGGGACGCTTCTGCATTTCCGATTGGGACACCGCGCGAGATCGCGGATCGCCCTTGTCCACCCGGCATCTGCTCCACCCCTCGGGTTTTCCGCTGCAGGCGGAAAACCCTGCATGTTGAAAAAATGCACCAGTCCGCGTACCTTGCCGCCAGTCGGAGCGCGAGTCTTGCATGCGTAGCGAACCCCTCATTGGCGTCCCTTGCGATCGCAAGATCATCGGACCGCATCCGTTCCAGGCGGTCGGCGAGAAGTACCTGCGTGCGCTGGTCGATGCCGGAGTCGGCATACCGATGCTGCTGCCGTCGCTGGAGCCGCCGCTGGCAGCGACCCCGCAACTGGCGCATCTCGACGGCATTCTGCTGACGGGATCGCCGAGCAACATCGAGCCGCACCACTACTCGGACGAACCGAGCTATCCCGGCAACCTGCACGATCCGCATCGCGATGCCAACACGCTGTCGTTGATCCATGCCGCGGTCGCTGCGCGCGTGCCGATCCTCGCCGTGTGCCGCGGATTCCAGGAGGTCAACGTCGCCTTCGGCGGCACCCTGCTGCAAAAAGTCCAGGAAACGCCGGGATTCGACGATCATCGTGAGGACAAATCGCAGCCGCTGGATGTCCAGTACGCGCCTTCCCACGCCGTGCGCCTTACGCCGGGCGGCACGCTGGCGACAATCGCCGGCAGCGACCACGCGCTGGTCAACTCGTTGCACGGCCAGGGTATCCGCACGCTCGGCCGCGATCTGGTGGTCGAAGCGATCGCGCCCGATGGGCTGATCGAAGCGGTAAGCCTGGACAATCCCGACACTTTCCTGCTTGCGGTGCAATGGCACCCGGAATGGAAGGTCACCGAAAACCTGTTCTACCTCGGCATCTTCAAGCGTTTTGCCGAGGCAGTGCGCCGCCGCGCCCACGCGAGAATCTGACCATGGCCCGCAAGAAAGCCCTCAAACGCCAGATCGAGGCCGCCGAGCAGGAAAGCTCGCTGAAACGCTGGCTCAAGGATCGCCGGATCACCGAGGTCGAGTGCCTGGTTCCCGATCTCACCGGCAACGCGCGCGGCAAGATCATTCCGGCTGCCAAGTTCTCGCATGACTACGGCACCCGCCTGCCCGAGGGCATTTTCGCGACCACCGTCACCGGCGACTACCCGGACGAGTACGACGAACTGGTGTCACCGGCAGATTCCGACATGTTTCTGCGCCCGGACCCGGACACGGTGCGCATGGTGCCGTGGGCGAGCGACCCGACCGCGCAGATCATCCACGACTGCTACACCCGCGAAGGCCGGCCGCACGACCTGGCGCCGCGCAATGTGCTGCGCCGGGTGTTGTCGCTGTACGAGAGTCTGGGGCTGCGCCCGGTGGTGGCGCCGGAACTGGAATTCTTCCTGGTGCAGAAGAACACCGACCCGGACTTCCCGCTGCAACCGCCTGCGGGCCGCTCGGGACGACCGGAAACCGCGCGACAGTCGTACTCGATCGATGCGGTCAACGAGTTCGATCCGATTCTGGACTTGATGTACGACTACGCCGAGACCATGGAACTCGATGTCGACACGCTGATCCACGAATCCGGCGCAGGGCAACTGGAAGTCAATTTCGAACACAAGGACGCCCTGTCGCGCGCCGATCATGTGTTCCTGTTCAAGCGCAGCATGCGCGAGGCCGCGCTGCGCCACGGCATCTACGCCACTTTCCTCGCCAAGCCGATGGAAAACGAGCCGGGCAGCGCGATGCACATCCACCAGAGCCTGCTGGATGCCGACGGCGAAAACGTGTTCGCCGGCGACAAAGCCGGCCAGCACAGCGAGACCTTTTCGCACTACCTCGCCGGCCTGCAGAAGTACGTGCCGATGGCGATGCCGTTCTTCGCGCCGAACGTCAATTCCTACCGGCGCCTGGCCATCGGCCAGGTGGCGCCGATCAATGTGCAGTGGGGCTACGACAACCGCACCTGCGGCCTGCGCGTGCCGATGGACAGCCGCGAGAACACCCGTGTCGAGAGCCGCTTTGCCGGTTCCGACGCCAACCCGTACCTGGCCATGGCAGCGACGCTCGCCTGCGGCTACCTCGGCATGGTCGAGAAACTGCTGCCCACCGAGCCGATCTCCGGCAGCGCCCAGGACAAGGGCTACGCCCTGCCGCGCTCGCTGGAAAGCGCGCTGGTCGAACTCAAGGACTGCAAGGCGCTGCGCAGCCTGCTCGGCGAGCGCTTCGTCGACTGCTACACCGCGGTCAAGGGCAAGGAATACGAGACGTACCTCCGCGTCATCAGTTCGTGGGAGCGGGAGTTCTTGTTGTTGACGGTGTGAAAAGCGGGGCAAGGGGCAAGGGGCAGGGGACCAGCCGCATGCCATTTGCGCGTACTGAGGCGATCTGACGTGGCTGACTGGCTTCGAGATACTGATTTGCTTTGCCCGCGCTCAAACTTGCCCCGCTTCCGAGGCGCAGAAGGCAACGCACCACGACACTGTCCGCGGGCGCGAATGAGTTGTCCCCCTGCCCCCTGCCCCCTGCCCCCTGCCCCGCTTTTCTGACCCAGGAGTCACGCCGATGTCCCACCCCGACACCCGCACCCTGCAGCAACTCGACGCTGCCTACCATCTGCATCCGTTCAACGACAACGCGGCGCTGGCTCAGCGTGGCACTCGGCTGCTGACGCGTGGCGAGGGTGTCTACGTCTGGGATGGCGAGGGCAGCAAGCTGCTGGATGCGTTTGCCGGCCTGTGGTGCGTCAACATCGGCTACGGGCGACCGGAGCTGGGGGCGGCGGCGGCGAAGCAGATGACGCAGCTGGCCTACTACAACAGCTTCTTTTCGTGCACCACCGAGCCGACGATCCGGCTGTCGGCCAAGCTCGCCGAACTGTCGCCGCATGACCTGAACCACGCGTTCTTCGCCAATTCCGGCTCGGAGGCCAACGACACCATCCTGCGCATGGTGAGGCATTTCTGGGCGGTGCAGGACCAGCCGCGCAAGAACATCTTCATCGGCCGCTACAACGGCTATCACGGTTCGACCGTCGCCGGCGCCAGCCTCGGTGGGATGAAGGGCATGCACGCGCAGGGCGGGCTGCCGATTCCGGACATCCACCACATCGATCCGCCGTTCTGGTTCGCCGACGGCGGCGACCTGTCGCCGGAGGAATACGGCCTGGTCGCGGCGCGCCGGCTGGAGGCAAAGATCCTCGAACTGGGCCCCGAACGCGTGGCCGCTTTCATCGGCGAGCCGATCATGGGCGCGATCGGCGTCTACATTCCGCCGATGAGCTATTGGCCGGAAATCGAGCGCATCTGCCGCAAATACGATGTGCTGCTGGTCGCCGACGAAGTGATCTGCGGCTTCGGCCGCACCGGCGAGTGGTTCGGCTCGCAATACTTCGGCTTCAAGCCGGACATCATGACCATCGCCAAGGGCCTGACCAGTGGTTACATCCCGCTCGGCGCCTCGATGTTCAACGACCGCATCGCCAATGTGCTGGCCACCCGGGGCGGCGAACTGGCGCACGGTTACACTTATTCGGGCCATCCGGTGTGCTGTGCCGTGGCTTTGGAGAACATCCGCATCCTGCAGGAAGAAAGGATCGTCGACACCTGCAGGAGCGACACCGGTCCGTACCTGCAGCAGCGCTGGATGGAGCTCGGCGCGCATCCGCTGGTTGGCGAGGCACGCATTGCCGGCATGGTCGGCGCGCTGGAACTGGTGCCGGACAAGCCGCAGCGCAAGTACTTCGCCGAACGCGGCAAAGTCGGCGTGCTGTGCCGCGACATTGCGCTGAAGAACGGACTGATCCTGCGCGCCACCTACGACTCGATGCTGCTGTCGCCGCCGCTGATCATCAGCCGCAGCCAGATCGACGAGTTGATCGAGAAGGCGTGGAAGTCGCTGGACCAGACGGCCAAAGAGCTGGGGATGTCGGTGTGAACCGCGGGAGTCCCGGTTGCCCCTGCCGATGCGCTTGTTGGCGCGCCGGACAACTCAGAAAGGGTCAGCGGGCAGGGGGTCGAGTTCGCGTCATGATCGGACCGTGCGACAAGGTTGCTCCCCTGCCCCGCGCCCCCTGCCCCCACCTTTTGATCCCTCGTGAGAGCACCGGGTTACGCGATGCCGGCAAGAGCAGTCCCGCTGCCGATTGACACGCAGCCTTCACAATGGGAAAAACTGCGACAGCAACATCCCGTCTTTGGCCACCTGCCACCAACCCCCAAGGAGAGAACACCGATGAAACTCCGAATCAGCCTGCTGGCACTGGCCTGCGCCGGCATCTTCGCCTGCGGCAAGACCGAAGCACCAAAGGACGCGGCTGCACCGACTGCAGCAACCCCGGCGGCTCCGGCCGAAGAGCCCAAAGTGGTCAATGTGCTCAACTGGTCCGACTACATCGCGGAAGACACCATTGCCAACTTCGAGAAGGAGACCGGCATCAAGGTCACCTACGATGTGTTCGACAGCAACGAAGTGCTGGAAGCCAAGCTGATGACCGGCAAGTCCGGCTACGACGTGGTAGTGCCGTCGCTGACATTCCTGGCACGGCAGATCGCGGCCGGCGTGTTCATGCCGCTCGACAAGGGCAAGCTGCCGAACTACGCCAACATGGATCCGCAGATCCAGGCGCTGATCGCGCAGAACGACAAGGACAACAACTATTCGGCGAACTACCTGTGGGGCACCACCGGCATCGCCTACAACGAGGACATGCTGAAGGAACGCCTCGGTGCCGACGCGCCGATCGACGACTGGAAGCTGATCTTCGATCCGCAGTACATCAGCAAGATGACCGACTGCGGTGTCTACATCCTCGACACGCCGTCGGAAATCCTCCCGATCGCGCTGCTCTACCTCGGCGAAGAGCCGAACAGCTTTGATCCGGCGGTGATCCAGAAGGGCGTCGACCTGATGCTGAAGATCCGTCCGCACATCACCCAGTTCCACTCCTCGCAGGTGATCGACGCACTCGCCAACGGCGACGCCTGCCTCGCCATCGCCTGGTCCGGCGACGTGCTGCAGGCGGCCAATCGTGCCGAGGAAGCCGGCAAGGGCGTCAAGGTCGGCTACAGCATTCCCAAGCAGGGCGCGCCGATGTGGTTCGACATGATGGCGATCCCGAAAGACGCCGAGCACCCGAACAACGCGCACGTGTTCATCAACTACATCCTCAAGGCCGAAGTGATGGCCGGCATCCAGAACTACGTCGAATACGCCAGTGGCAACGCAGCGGCCAAGGCGCTGGTCAGCCCCGACATCCTCGGCGACCCGCGCGTGTATCCGACCCCCGAAGTGCAGGCCACGCTGTTCAACCTCGCCGTGATCCCGCCCGAGGTCGACCGTATCTTCAACCGCTCGTGGACCACGATCAAGACCGGCCAGTAGAGCGGTGTTGGTTGTTGGTGTTGGTGTTGGTTGGAGCGGTCGTGTTGGTGGCGGCTTCCCGGCACCGACGTGACCACAGAGCAGTATTGGTTGTCGGTTCCTGCGTTTGCTGAAGCGGTTGGGGCTGCGACGGGCTCTTGGCATTGCCGAGGACCCGTCTTCAGGATGGGAATGCTATGGATGGCAAGCAGGGTTACCGTGACTTGGTCGTTTGGCAGCGGGCCATTGACCTGGTTCCGGCGGTCTATGCCGTCGTAAAGGCGTTTCCAAAGCACGAAACCTATGCGTTGTCCGATCAGATTCGTCGAGCAGTGGTTTCAATAGCAGCCAACATTGCAGAGGGACAGGCCCGACAACATAGAAAGGAGTTCTTGCAACACTTGGCCATTGCTCGCGGAAGTCTTGCCGAAGTGCATACGCTGATTGTGGTCGCACAACGCCTCCGTTACGTTTCTGATGAGCAAGCAGCCGATCTCGAGGAGCAGTTGGGAGTGATAGCTAGACCGTTGAATGGATTGATGTCCAAACTGGGGAAAGCAGACGAAGTCTGAAGAGCGGTGACGTCAGAAGACGGGCTGTTGCTGTGCTTTTTCCAACACCGATACCAACAACCGACACCAAAATGGTGGGACGAAGCCGATGACACCAATGCTCCAGCCCGTTTCAACCAGCGCGATCACCCCCGGCGCCCGACCCGACAAGCGCGGAGCGGACGACTACCTGGTCATCGACACGGTGCGCAAGGAGTTCGACGGCTTCGTCGCCGTCGACGATGTCAGCATCAAGATCCGCCAGGGCGAGATCTTCGCCTTGTTGGGCGCGTCGGGTTGCGGCAAGTCGACCTTGCTGCGCTGTCTTGCCGGCTTCGAGAAGCCCACGGCCGGCCGCATCATCCTGGCCGGATCGGACGTCACCGATCTGCCGCCTTACCAGCGGCCGATCAACATGATGTTCCAGTCCTATGCGCTGTTTCCGCACATGACGGTGGAGCAGAATGTCGCCTTTGGCCTGAAGCAGGACGGCGTGCCCAAGGACGCCTGCCAGAAGCGTGTCGACGAGATGCTCGCGCTGGTGCAGATGGGCACGTTCGCCAAGCGCAAGCCGCACCAGTTGTCGGGTGGCCAGCAGCAGCGCGTGGCGCTGGCGCGATCGCTCGCCAAGAGCCCGAAACTGCTGCTGCTGGACGAGCCGATGGGCGCACTGGACAAGAAGCTGCGCTCGCAGATGCAGCTGGAACTGGTCAACATCATCGAGACGCTCGGCGTCACCTGCGTGATGGTCACCCATGACCAGGAGGAGGCGATGACCATGGCCAACCGCATCGCCATCATGGAAGCCGGCCGTTTTCGCCAGATCGGACCGCCGGATGAAATCTACGAGCAGCCGAACAGTCGCTACACCGCCGGGTTCATCGGCTCGGTCAATCTGTTCGAGGGCAAGATCGACAAGGACGAGAAGGACTTCATCACCATCACCTGTCCGTGCCTGCCCGACCCGATCCATGTCGCCCATGGCGTCAGCGGCTTTGCCGGCATGGATGTCGCTTTCGCGCTGCGCCCGGAAAAGGTTCGCATCGGCAAGGAGGAGCCGTCCGAGCCGCACAACAAGGCGCACGGCATCATCGAGGACATCGCCTACTTCGGCGACCATTCGGTCTACCACATCCGCCTCGATCGCGGCACCAAGGTGATGTGCAACTTCGTCAACCAGCAACGCTGGGCGTCGGAAGGGTTCACCTGGAACGATCCGGTCTGGATCAGCTGGGGCGATCTCGAAGGCGTGGTGCTGACGTCATGAGTACCCCGATTCGTGGCTGGCGACGCTTCCTCCCCAGCGCACGCTGGGGCCTGATCTCGATTCCGTATGTCTGGTTGCTGCTGTTCTTCGCGATCCCGTTCCTGATCGCGCTGAAGATTTCGTTCGCCAAGGCGGCGATCGCGATGCCGCCCTATACCGACGTTCTCTACTGGGTCGATGGCTTTCCGGTGGTCAAGCTGCGCGGCGAAAACTACCTGTACCTGCTCGGCGACAGCCTCTACATCAACGCCTACCTGAGTTCACTGAAGATCGCGGTGGTCTCGACCTTCCTGTGCCTGCTGATCGGCTACCCGATGGCCTATTCGATCTCGCGGATGTCCCCGGCCGCGCGCAACATCGCGCTGCTGCTGGTGATCCTGCCGTCGTGGACTTCGTTCCTGATCCGCATCTACGCGTGGGTCGGCATCCTGAAGCCGAACGGCCTGATCAACAATTACCTGATGCACCTCGGCCTGATCGATGCGCCGTTGAAACTGCTGCACACGCCGATCGCGGTCTACATCGGCATTGTCTACGCCTACCTGCCGTTCATGGTGCTGCCGCTGTACACCAATCTGGTCAAGCACGACCACCGCCTGCTGGAAGCAGCTTCGGACCTCGGCGCCAAGCCGTGGCAGGCCTTCCTCAAGGTGACGCTGCCCTTGTCCAAGGCCGGCATCATCGCCGGCTGCATGCTGGTGGCCATCCCCGCGGTCGGCGAGTTCGTCATCCCGGAAATGCTCGGCGGCCCGGAAACGCTGATGATCGGCCGCGTACTCTGGCAGGAGTTCTTCAACAACCGCGACTGGCCGGTGGCCTCGGCCGTAGCGATGGTGATGCTCGCCCTGCTGATCATCCCGATCATGATTTTCCATCGCTCGCAGGCGAAAGAGATGGAAGGGAAGTTGACATGAGTGCGACGGAAAAAAGCGGGGCAAGGGGCAGGGGGCAGGGGACCTACCCAATTGCACTTTCTTGCTGTGTCGAGATTCGAACTGCGACGGCGCCAGGAGCAGAGCCCCGGGTCGCTCCCCCTGCCCCCTGCCCCCTGCCCCGCTTCTCTACTGCGGAGTCCACCCGATGAATCCGACCAGCCGCAGCTCCAAATGGTCCTGGCTGTTCCTCGGCTTCGGCTTCTTCTTCCTCTATGCGCCGATGCTCAGCCTGATCGTCTATTCGTTCAACGAGAATCGACTGGTCACGGTTTGGTCGGGCTTCTCGACCAAGTGGTACGGCGCGCTGATGCAGGACGACCAGATGCTCGGCGCAGCATGGGTCAGCCTGCAGATCGCGTTCTACACGGCGTGCGCGTCGGTGGTGCTGGGCACCATGGCGGCGATGGTGATGACGCGCATGCGCGCGTTTCGCGGCAAGACACTGTTCAGCGGCATGATCACGGCGCCACTGGTGATGCCCGAGGTGATCACCGGCCTGTCGCTGCTGCTGCTGTTCGTGTCCTTGTCGACCTGGACCGGCCTCGATTTCGCGCGCGGCATGACCACCATCTGGGTCGCCCACGTGACTCTGTGCATGGCCTTTGTCACCGTCGTCATCAGCTCGCGGCTGGCGGAACTCGACCGCTCGCTGGAAGAGGCGGCGATGGACCTCGGCGCCAACCGGATCAAGGTGTTCTTCGTGATCACGCTGCCGATCATCGCCCCGGCGCTGGTCTCCGGGTGGCTGCTGGCGTTCACGCTGTCGCTGGATGACCTGGTGCTGGCGAGCTTCGTGTCAGGGCCATCATCGACGACGCTGCCGATGCAGGTGTTCTCCTCGGCGCGCATGGGCGTCAGCCCGAAGATCAACGCCCTGGCGACGATCCTGATCGTCGGCGTGTCCACCATCGGCGTGATCGGCTGGTATTTCATGGAGCGCGCGGAGCGCAAGCGCCAGCGCGAGATGCAGCTGGCAGCGAAGCAATAAAAAGGGCGGCGGCCGCAGCGGCCGCTTTTCATGCGTCGCGTTGCACCGTAACTGGCGGGATTCATCACCTGACCGGGTAATCGCTGGGAATCTTCCCAGGAGACGCCCGCATGTACTTCCGATCCGCCGGCCTGCTGTTGCTCGTTGCGGGCGCCGTCGACGCCGCCACGTTTTCCTACGAAGGTCATCTCGACGACCGCGGCCAGCCGGCGAACGGCGTCTACGACGTCCAGCTGACACCCTTCCCTGCCGAAAAGGCGGGAGCCTCGCTGACGCCACCGATCGTGTTCGAGCGCGTGCCGGTGAGCAACGGTCGCTTCCGGCTGGAATTCGAACTGCCGCCGCTGCAATCCGACCAGGCCTGGGTCGAAGTCGGCGTGCGCGATCCGGGCGCTGGAGCGTTCAGCCGCATTCGGGCGCGCACCAAGGCCGTCGCGACGCCATTGATCGGCCAGTGCTGGGCCACCACCGGCGACAGCGGCAGCAATCCCGCCAGCAATTTCCTGGGCACCACGGATGCGCAACCTCTGGCACTGCGGTCGGCGAACCAGCGCGTGACGCAACTGGAGGCCCAGGCGCTGCCGGGGCCGGCCGGCGGCTTTACTGCCAGCGTGCTGCAGGGCAGCCCGGAGAACTTCATCGTCGCCGGCGTACGTGGCGCGACGATCTCCGGAGGCGGTGCCCGCACCGGCGACAGCGAGCCGAATCCGTTGACTGGCGAGGGTCCGAACTTCGTGTCCGACCACTATGGGACGGTCGGCGGCGGTTACAGCAATCTGGCCGGCAACGGCGGCGCGACCTTGAACGACAATCCGTTCGCGACCGTCGCCGGCGGTATCAACAATCAGGCACAAGGTTCGCTGAGCACGGTCGGCGGCGGCAGCACCAATGTCGCCTTCGGCAGTGCCAGCACGATCGGCGGCGGCAGCGGCAACCGGGCGAACGCCAACTCAACGGTTTCCGGTGGCCAGAACAACGAAGCCAACGGCGCGTTTGCGGTGATCGCCGGTGGGTCGTCGAATATCGCCGCGGAAATATCCGACACCGTGAGCGGCGGCTTCGGCCAGGTGGCAAGCGGCGGCAATTCCAGCGTCGTGGGCGGGGCCAACAACACCGCGAGCGGCGTTCAGAGCACGGTCGGCGGCGGCAGCGCCAACTGCGCCGGTGGTGAATTCTCGTGGTCGGCCGGACGTCGCGCCAAGATCCGTCCGGGGACCAGTTCGGGTGTTCCTGGCACCGGCTGCAATGGCGTGGCCCTGTCTGGCGATGCCAATGGCGATGAAGGCAGCTTTGCCTGGGCCGACGCCACCGACAGGAACTTCGCGTCGACCGGCCCCAACCAGTTCCTGGTGCGCGCCACTGGCGGGCTGGTGCTGCAGAAGCAGATCGGTGCCGAAACGTCGGCGCGTGCACCGCGCGGCTATTTCAACGTAGTCCAGGCCGATTCCGGGCTGGCGCAACCGGCTGCGCCGCGCGCGGACACCGTCGCCAGCTTCGAAAGTAACACCGACGCCTTCGTGCGCATCCTGGCACCGAGCATCGAGGAGAAGGGGCTGATCTTCGCCACCCCGGAGAGCCTCTCGGATGGCGGCATCGTTTACCTCGGCACCGATGTCATGCATTTCCGCACCAACGGCAATATCACCCGGATGTCACTCGGTGCCGATGGGACGCTGGCGCTGCAGACCCTGGGGAGCGCCGGCGCCACGGCAGTGTGCCGCAACGCCAGCAACCAGTTCGCCACCTGCTCGTCGAGCGCGCGTTACAAGGAGCAGATCGAGGACTTGCACCTCGGGTTGGCGGCAGCCATGCAACTGCGCCCGGTCGGCTACCAGTGGAAGGAAACCCACGCTGCCGATGTCGGATTTGTCGCCGAAGAGGTGGCCAAGCTGGATGAGCGTCTGGTCACCCGCAACGACGAAGGCGAGATCGAGGGCGTCAAGTACGATCAGTTGACCGCAGTACTGGCCGGCGCCGTGCAGGAACTGGCCGCGCGCGAACAGTTGCAGGGGGAAGCGATCGAACGCGTCGAGGCGGAGAACGCCGCGATGCGCAAGGAGATGGCCGAGTTGCGCGCGCTGGTGCGCTCGATCGATGCACGGGGGCGCTGAGATGGGTCGCGCCGCCCGAATGCAACTAAGCGCCTGGCTGGCCCTGTCGCTGGCAGCGACAGCACCTGCCATCGCCGACGATGGATCGCCCCGCTTTCAGGTCCACGGCGAAATCCAGCCGCAGTCACGCAGCGACGATGGCCGCTTTGCGCTTGGTGCGGAACTGAAAGTGGTCCCGGAGCAGGCGTCAATCGATGGCCGCTTCGTGATCAAGGCGATCAACGTGCCGGACGCCGGCTGCGATCCGCTGCTCGATCTGTTCGCAAACGGGTTCGAGGGACCGTAGGAACCCCCAAAAAGACATCGCGGGCAGAGCCCGCTCCCACAGGGTATCCGCAGACCTGTGGGAGCGGGCTCTGCCCGCGATCATCTTTGTAGCTGAGCGGCTGTGTTCGCGCGCATCCGCGCGAACACAGATCGCGACGCAGGGATCAGCGCGCGGTCGAACTGCCGCTGCGCTGGCCGCCGCCATTGCCGCGCGCCGGAACGCGCTGACCCTGGCTGCGCAGATTGTGGCCACCGCGGCCGGCCGGCGCGGTGCCGGTACCGGTGCGCTGCTGCGGCCGACGCGGCCCCTGCGCCTGGCGCGGCGCCGCTGCGGCTTCCGGGGCAACACGCTCCGGCAGCACGTACGGACCCAGCACCTCGCGCTTCAGCGGCTTCTGCAGCAGTCGCTCGATGCTGCGCAGGTAGTTCTGGTCCTCGCGACCCACCAGCGAAATCGCCAAGCCGGTGGCGCCGGCGCGACCGGTGCGACCGATGCGGTGCACATAGTCTTCCGGAATGTTCGGCAGATCGAAGTTGATCACCGCCGGCAATTCCTTGATGTCGATGCCGCGCGAGGCGATATCGGTGGCGACCAGCACCTTGATTTCGCCGCTCTTGAAGCCGGCCAGTGCCTTGGTGCGCGCGTTCTGGCTCTTGTTGCCATGCAACGCGGCCGAATTGAATCCATAGGAGTCGAGGAAGCGCACGACCTTGTCGGCACCGTGTTTGGTGCGACTGAACACCAGCGTCTGGCGCGGCTCGGCGTGCAGCAGGTGCAGCAGCGCATCGCGCTTGCGCGCGTCCTCGACCATATGCACGACATGCTCGACGCTGACCGCGCTGCTGTTGCGCGGGCTGACGTCCACCGAGACCGGGTTGTGCAACATGGTGGTGGCGAGGTCGCGCAATTCCGGCGCGAAGGTCGCCGAGAACATCAGCGTCTGCCGCTGCTTCGGCAGCTTTTGCAGGATGCGCTTGATCGCCGGCAGGAAGCCCATGTCGAGCATGCGGTCGGCTTCGTCGAGCACCAGGTGACGCACGCCCGACAGCGACACGGCATTCTGCGTCATCAGGTCAAGCAGGCGGCCCGGCGTCGCGATCAGCACATCGATGCCGCGCGCGGCGGCGGCGATTTGCGGACGCTCGCTGACGCCGCCGTAGATGGCGGCGCTGGAAAGGCGCATGCCATTGCCATAGCGCTGCACGCTGGCCAGGACCTGAGCCGCGAGTTCGCGGGTCGGCACCAGGATCAGTGCGCGCACGCCCTTGGACACGACTTTTTCGCCGCTGGCCTTGAGCATTTGCAGGATCGGCAGCGCGAAGCTGGCCGTTTTGCCGGTGCCGGTCTGGGCACTGGCCATCAGATCGTGGCCGGCGAGGACTTCGGGGATGGCCTTCGCCTGAATCGGCGTCGGCGAGTCGTAACCTGCGTCGGTGAGCGCACGCAGCAGTTCAGGGACAAGCCCCAGGTTTTCGAAAGACATGGAAACCTCATCGAGGATTGCGATCTCGATGCGTTGCCAAGGCTGCGCGGATCGCGGGATGGTGAGTTGTAACGAGAAGCGTGGACTGTCGCAAACAGAAACACACGAGCGACGTGCACGTTACAGGACAACGGCCGAGAAAGCGACCGACGAGCGGTCGGCGCGCGGGCTGGCGTTCAGGCGCGGGGTCGGCTC
>JAIMJQ010000125.1 GCA_020693165.1 Xanthomonas sp.
GTTTCACCCAAAACTGCGCGGTGACCTTGAACCTCGTCATTGCGAGCGTAGCGAAGCAATCCAGTGCCACTGCCTGGTTTTCCTGCGCGCCGGTGCAGAGCAAAGAAGAGTCGCTGGATTGCTTCGTCGCTTCGCTCCTCGCAATGACGAATCAATGACTTACGATATCGGTTCATGGAAAGGAGGAGCAACGACGCAATCGGCGCAAACAACAAGCGAGGGCCGCGAAGCGAAAAGATGCGCGCGACCGACTTTAATCAGCGCGCTCGGTCCGCAAGCCAGCCAGGGCGTGGGGAAGCGTCGGACTTTTCGCGCCGGCGCGAGAAATGCGGGCCAGATCAACTCCAACAGCATCGCCGTGCACAACAGCAACAGGACAGCCCCGGCACCTTGCGGCACCAGGGATCCAACGCTCAGATATCGATCAACAAGCTGCGGCGGGTTGCTTCAACCAGCAACCGACAACCAACAACCAGAAAACGTCACTTCTGGCCGTATCGCTTGCGGAACTTGTCGACTCGACCACCGGTGTCGATGGCCTTGTGCTTGCCCGTGTAGAACGGGTGCGACTTGCTCGACACGTCGATCTTGATCAACGGGTATTCCTGGCCATCAGTCCACTTGATGGTTTCCTTCGACTTCTTGGTCGAACGGGTCAGGAATGCGAAGTCGGTGGTCACGTCCTGGAACACGACTTCGAAGTATTTCGGATGGATATCGGGCTTCATGGGTACGCCTCTCCTGGCGGCACAGATGCAGCAAGCCGGTGAGGATAACACGGGATTGCGCCGGGGATCAAAATCAAGGACAAAGGGCCTTTGCAAGGCCCGCCAGCGCGCACCGATTCTCACGCCTTGGCGTAGCGTGCAGCGGCGCCTACCCAACGCCGAACCAGCGCTTCGGCGGCGGGCATGTCGCGCTTCAGCAGGATGTCGGCCAGCTGCCTTGCCTTGTCCAGCCAGGCCGCATCACGCGCCAGGTCGGCGACCTTGAACAGCGCCTCGCCGGTCTGCCGTGTGCCCAACACCTCGCCAGGTCCGCGCAATTCCAGATCGCGCTCGGCGATGACGAAACCGTCGGTGGTCTCGCGCAACACCGCCAGACGCTGGCGCGCGGTCTCCGTCAGCGGCGGCTGGTACAGCAGTACGCAGGTCGATTCCTGTGAGCCGCGACCGACGCGCCCGCGCAGTTGGTGCAGCTGCGCGAGTCCAAGGCGCTCGGGATTCTCGACGATCATCAGACTGGCGTTGGGCACGTCGACGCCGACCTCGATCACCGTGGTCGCCACCAGCAGTTCGAGTTCGCCGGCGGCAAAGGCCTGCATCACGGACGCGCGATCGGCGCCCTTCAAACGACCATGGACGAGACCAATCCGCAGTTGCGGCAGCGCCTCCGCGAGATCGGCCGCGGTGGTCTGCGCCGCCTCGGCCTCGATTTCATCGGATGCCTCGATCAGCGTGCACACCCAGTAAGCCTGACGCCCGGCGGCGCAGGCATCGGCGATGCGCTGGATGACCTCATCACGTCGTGGCCGACTGACGGCGACGGTGAGGATTGGCTTGCGCCCGGGTGGCATCTGGTCGATGGCCGACACATCAAGATCGGCGAACTGGGTCATTGCCAACGTGCGCGGGATCGGGGTTGCCGTCATCACCAACTGATGCGGCCGCAATTCGCCGATGCGCCCCTTTTGTGACAGCGCCAGTCGCTGATCGACGCCAAAGCGATGCTGCTCGTCGATGATGGCCAGACCGAGCGCCTGGAACTGCACCGAGTCCTGCATCAGCGCATGCGTACCCACCGCCCACTGCGCACCGGCGGCAAGTCGCGCCAATGCAGCATCACGGGCCTTGCCCTTGACGCGCGAACTCAGCCATACCCCATCGATGCCGAGCGGCGTGAACCAGCGTTCGAAGCTGCGCCGATGCTGCTCGGCAAGCAACTCGGTCGGTGCCATCACCGCCGCCTGCAGCCCGCTCTCGATCGCCGCCAGCGCTGCCAGCGCCGCGACGATGGTCTTGCCGGAACCGACATCGCCCTGCAGCAGGCGCAACATCGGCACGCTGCGCCCGAGGTCGCTGTCGATTTCCGCGAGCACACGCTGCTGTGCACCGGTCAGCGCGAACGGCAGATCAGCCAGCAGGCGCTGCCGCAGGCGCCCGGAACTGCGCAACACCGGTGCGCGCTCGCGACGCACGCGCGCCCGCACCAAACGCATGCTGAGATGGTGCGCGAGCAGTTCCTCGAACGCCAGCCGGGTACGCGCCAGATGCACGCCGCTGGCGATCGCCTCGATTTCGGCGCGATCGCGTGGACGATGCAGGCGACGCAGCGCGTCGCCCAGCGGCGGCCACTCCGGCGGCAGCAGGTCTGCCAGCGGACCGTCGGCCGCTTCCGGCAATTGCTCGAGCGCGCTCTCGATCGCGCGCTGCACGCGGGCATTGCCCAGACCCTCGGACTTCGGATACACCGGCCGCAGCGCGCCCTCGACCGCCACCTCCTCGTCGGCGCCAAGGATCCGGTAGCGCGGATGCACGATTTCCAGCGAGTAGTTGCCCGCTCGCGGCTCGCCGAACACCAGCAAGCGCGTGCCGGTCTTCATCTGCTCGGCCTGCGCCTGCTTGAAATGAAAAAACCTCAGCACGACGCGGCCGCTGCCATCGGCGACCGCGACCAGCAGCATGCGGCGCCCGCGGAAAGTGACCTGCGCATGCTCGACGACGCCGACGAACTGTGCGGCCATGCCCGGCCGCAGCGTACCGATGCGATGCACCTCGGTGCGGTCTTCGAAGCGCAGCGGGAAATGAAACCAGAGATCGCCGAGCGTGGCGAACCCCGCCTTGCCGAGATCGGCGATCAGCGCCTTGCCGAGCGTGGCGAGCGTGGTGAGCGGCCGCGCCGCGGCGACCGCGAAGGCGTCCTCGACGGCCACTCAGGGCAATTCGAGGATGGCGTCCATTTCGACACTGGCGCCGCGCGGCAGTTCCTTGACGCCGATCGCGGCGCGCGCGGGATAGGGCTCGACGAAATATCGACCCATGACCTGATTGACCACCGGGAAGTTCGCCATGTCGGTCAGGAAGATGTTGAGCTTGGCGATCTCGGCGAGGCCGCCGCCGGCGGCCTCGCACACCGCGCGCAGGTTGCGGAACACGCGATCGACTTCGCTCTCGATGCTGGCGTTGTCCATTTGCATGGTCGCCGGATCGAGCGGAATCTGCCCCGACAGATAGACGGTCTGGCCGACGCGCACGGCCTGCGAGTAGGTACCGATGGCGGCGGGCGCGGCGTCGGTGCGGATGATTTCGCGCTGCATGGGAATCCTCTTGGTCCGTGGAGCGGGCTGCGGCAGGAGTCTAGGCGGGTTTTGGGTTGCAGGTTGCTGGCAGCGGAGGCTCGGGTGCCGAAGCTGCTGCTGGCTGCCAACAACCAGCAACCAGCAACCCGCCCTTCAGGACTGCTGCCGTTGCACGACCAGCACGACATCCGCGCGGCGCACGCGCTTCATGACCTCGGCGAGGTGCTCGCGATGGCGCACTTCGATGGTGAACAGCAGCGATGCGCTGTGCGCATCGCGATCCTGGTACTCGACGTTCTCGATGTTCGAATTGGCGGCGGCGATCGCCGCTGCCACTGTCGCCAGGACACCCGGGCGGTTGGCGACATCGATGCGCAGTTGCACGCGGAAATCGCCACTGACCTCAGGCTCCCAGTCGACACGCACCACGCGATCGGGTTGCTTGCGCATCTCGACAACGTTCGGACAGGTGGTCTGATGCACCACCAGGCCCTTGCCGGCGCTGAGGAAACCGATGATCGGATCGCCCGGGATCGGCATGCAGCACTGGCCGAATGTGAGCACGCCGCGCTCGCTGCCGGAAATACGCACGACCTGATCGGTGGGCGCGCTACCGTGCGCGCCGTCGCCGCGCCACAGTTGCCGCGCCACCAGCGCCGGCATGCGCGTTCCGAGCGCAATGTCGGACAGCAGTTCCTCCAGCCGGCGCAGGCGGTTCTCTTCCAGATAGGCGCGCAGCACGGGTTCGGAAATGGCATCGAGATTGCCGCCGATATCGGCCAGCGCGCGGCCGAGCATGCGATGTCCGAGCGACACCGCATCCTCATGCTGCAACTGTTTCAGGTACTGGCGGATCGAGGTGCGCGCCTTGCTGGTGACCACGAACTCCAGCCATTGCGGCTGCGGCGTGGCGCTCGCTGCAGTGACGATCTCGACGGTCTGGCCGCTGACCAGACGCGTGCGCAGCGGCCGCAACTGGCGGTCGACGCGCGCGGCAACCGCATGGTCGCCGACATCGGTGTGCACCGCATAGGCGAAGTCGATCGCGCAGGCGCTGCGCGGCAACGCCATGATTCGGCCCTTCGGGGTGAACAGATAGACTTCATCCGGGAACAGGTCGACTTTGACGTTTTCGAGGAATTCGATCGAGCTGCCGGCCTGGCGCTGGCTGTCGACCAGCCCCTGCAGCCACTCGCGCGCGCGCATCTGCGCGTTGTTGGCAGGGCTCGCGTCGGACTTGTAGATCCAGTGTGCGGCGACGCCGCGCTCGGCGACAACATCCATGTCCTCGGTGCGGATCTGGATCTCGACCGGCGCGCCGGATGGCCCGAACAGCACCGTGTGCAGCGACTGGTATCCGTTCGCTTTGGGAATCGCGATGTAGTCCTTGAAGCGGTTGTCGAGCGGCTTGTAGAGACCGTGCGCGGCGCCGAGCGCCTGGTAGCACTGGCTCACGCTGGCGACTACGACGCGCGCGCCATACACATCCATGACCTCGGCGAAGCTCTTGTGCTCACCGCGCATCTTCCGATAAATGCTGTACGGCGACTTGATGCGGCTGACGATGCGAGCCTGCAACCCGTCTTCCT
>JAIMJQ010000024.1 GCA_020693165.1 Xanthomonas sp.
TGGGTTCATGGAAAGCAACCCGCTTCTGTTCGAAGCCGCACACGAACCATGAACCTTGTCATTGCGAGGAGCGTAGCGACGAAGCAATCCAGCGACTTTGCCTCTGCTCTGGGTGTATCGAAGAAGAGGCGCTGGATTGCTTCGCTGCGCTCGCAATGACGAATCAATGACTTACGCCATGGGTTCATGGAAAGCCTGTCGAACCATGAACGGAACTTGTTCCAGGGTTCCCAACCACCGCGAATTCAACGGTTTCTTCTGCTGTTCTCCGCGTTCTCTGCGTCTCCGCGTTCAACCCACCGCAGCGGCGCGCGCCCGTCGCCAGCGGATCGGCACCCACCACAGCGTCAGCACCACGGCGAGACCAAACAACGAGTAAACCCATGCCAGGACAGCGAGTGAGGCGTCGACGAAGATCAGTTCGCTCAACCAGTGCGCAATGAATTGCTCGTCGTGATGCGCCTGGCCGGCTTCGCGCCGCAATTGCGCTTCCCACACCGTCAGCGGGCACAGTTCGTCGAGCCAGGTCTGGGCAACGACGAAGGCGATGCTGGCCACGTGGGTGACCCGAAACAGCGGGCGGCGGACGAACTCCCAGCCGCGCCACGCGCCGATCCAGATCAGCGGCAAGCCGGCGACGATGAAGACGATGATCAGCGCGTGGACGACCAGGATCAGGTCGGCCAGCGCGCCGGCGCTCATGCGGCGCGCTTGCTGCGCCGTCTCGACGCGTTCGCCGACGGTCGTGCCGCGGCCGCTTGCGCCATCACCGCCTCGATGGCGTCGATCTCCTTGACGACGCCGGCGGTGAGCACCTCCGGACCGTTCTTCGTGACCAGCACGTCGTCCTCGATGCGCACGCCGATGCCGCGCCAGGGTGCGGGAACATCGCGCGCATCGGCGGCGATGTAGATGCCGGGCTCAACGGTCAACACCATGCCAGGTTCGATCAGGCGCGGGTGGCCGTCGATGCGGTAGTCGCCAACGTCATGCACATCGAGACCGATCCAGTGACCGGTCTTGTGCATGTAGAAATCCCTGTAGCGCTCTTCTTTCAGGTTCTTCGCCAGCGAGCCCTTGAGCAGGCCGAGCTTGATCAGTCCTGCAGTGATGGTTCTGACGGCAGCGTCGTGGACGTCGTTCCAGTGGCGACCCGGCCGCGCCTCGGCGATCGCCGCCAGTTGCGCGTCCAGCACCAGTTGGTAGATCGCGCGTTGTTCCGTGCTGTAGCGACCGTTGACCGGAATCGTGCGGGTGACGTCGCTGGCGTAGCAGGCGTACTCGGCGCCGGCATCGACCAGCAGCAGGTCGCCATCCTTGAGCTCTGACTGATTGGCGCGATAATGCAGCACGCAGGCATTGGCGCCGGCGGCAACGATGGGTTCGTAGGCGGGCACCGACTGGTGGCGCCGGAAGGTGTGCAGGATTTCGGCTTCGATCTCGAACTCGGTCATCCCCGGCTGGCACATGCCGAGCACCCGCGTGTGCGCCTCGGCGGCGATGCGCGCCGAGCGTCGCATCAGTTGCACCTCGCCACGGCTCTTGAACAACCGCAGTTCGTGCAGCAGGTAGCCGAGCGCGATGATCTCGTGCGGCGCGCGCGCGCCGCGGCGCACTTCGGCACGCACGCGGTTGATCCAGCCGAGCACGCGCAGGTCGAACTCGGCATCGCGCCCGAAGTGGTAATAGACGCGCTCGCGGCCCTCGATCAGTCCCGGCAGGATGTCGTCGATGTCGGCGATCGGAAACGAGTCATCAACCAGCAATTGCTCCGGCGCCTGCTCGGGGCCGAGGCGCGGGCCGTCCCACTGCTCGCGCGCGCGGTCGCGCTCGCGGCAGAACAGGATCGATTCGGCCGCTTCGCGACCGGGCACCAGCACCAGCACCGAATCCGGTTCCTCGAAACCGGTCAGGTAGACGAGATCGCTGTCCTGGCGATAGGGGTAATGGGCGTCGTTGTTGCGGATGCGCTCGGGCGCGGCCGGAACGATGACGATGGCGCCGTGGCCGGCGAGCTCCATCAACTGGCGGCGGCGACGACGGTGTTCGCTGGCGACGACGCTCATCGCAGTGCCGCCGGGGCGTCGCGCAAGTCCTCGCGCAGCAGCAGCGCGCCGACTCGCGCGAATTCGATCAATTCGGCCAGCGCAGTTTCGTCGACCTCCTCGTCGCGATCGTGGCTGATACTGGATCGGGCGATTTCGGCGAAGTCGTGGAGCACCTCGCGGCCGTCGGTCGACAGTCGCTTCTCGTCAGCGAAGCCGCCCAGCCCGAGCCCGCCGACGAACCCCTGGCACCATTGCAGCAGCGCGTCAGTGCGCTCGGTCAGTGGATGCTCGCTGTCGGGCAGCAGCGGTTCGAACGCGAACTCGACGTCGTCGAGGTCGCTACCGCTGCGCCGAAACAGCCGCGCGACTGCAGCGCGCGCTGTTGCGTCGGCATCGGCGCTGAGCAGTTCGCGCAGCGACATCGCCTCGAGGAAGCGCTGCTCGCCCTGGCCGCCGGCGCACAGGTAGCCGCACAGGCTGCCGTGCAGGTCGGCGGCGCCGAGCCCGGCATTCAGCGAGCGCAGGGCCTGGGCGAGTTCATCGAAATCGGGAGAGGTCTCAAGATCCATCGGTCGGTCATCGGCGGCGACGCGCGATTTTAGTGCAGTCCGGGGCAAATAGTCGCAGCCACTACAAGCGTGCGGCGCGCAATCTCGGTCGGCCGGGCAACCGCGTCCGCCGCCAGCTAGAATGCGGCCTGGGAGAGAGATCACACCATGCGCCGACTGCAGCCGACCGCGATTTTGCTCGGACCGATCCTGGTCGGCTGCCCGCGATGGGCGCACGCCGCGTCGGCGGCGATCAATCCCACGGCTGCCGTGCTGGCGTTCCTTGCGCTGGTCGCCGCCACCTGCATGGGCTGGCTGGCGGGCCGGCGCTCGGCGACGCGCCGGGGTGGCCTGTCGACGGAGGCGATGGCAGCGGACCAACGGCTGATGTGGGCGCTGTGGGGCAGCGGCGACAGTTTCTGGACCTGGGAGGTCGAACGCGATCTGCTGTCCTGGGCCAGCGCCGATTCGATGCTCGGTTTCCGCGACCGCACATCCTTGAGCGGCAAGCGGTGGCGCGAAAGGTTGGTCCATCGCGACGACCGCGAACGTGTCGAGACTGCGATCAACGCGCATCTGGCGGGCACCGATCAACAGTACGAGGTCGAGTATCGCTTGCGCGACGCCGCCGGTCAGTGGAACTGGGTTCGTTCTCGCGGCCGCGTGGTTGCGCGCGACGACGGTGGGCAACCCAAGCTGGTTGCCGGGACTTTCCGCGTGATCGAGCGCGAGCGCGCCGAGGATGCGCAGCGGCGCATCAGCGCCGAGGTCATCAGGCACATGCTCGAAGGCGTTTCGATCACCGACCTTGATTTCCACTTCGTGTCCGCCAACCCGGCGTTCCTGCGACTGACCGGCTACACGGCCGAGGAACTGGCCGGCCAGCCCGCCAATTTGCTCGATTCGGCACGCCATGATCGTGCCTTTTACGATGAGGTGCGCATCCAGTTGCGTGCTCACGGCCATTGGTCGGGCGAGATGTGGCAGCGCCGCCGTTCCGGCGATGACTTCCTCGCCTGGCTGCAGATCGCCGAGGTACTGAACCCGGAAGGCGCGCGTAGCCATTTTGTCGCGGTGATGGCGGATATCACCGACCGCAAGCGCGCCGAGCAACGCCTGCGCTATCTCGCCCACTATGACCAGCTGACCTCGTTGCCGAATCGCGCCTTCCTGCGCCAGCGACTGCGCCAGCGCATCGACGGCGGCGGCAGCCGCCGCTTTGCGCTGATGTTCATGGACCTCGACCGCTTCAAGCACGTCAATGACTCGCTCGGACACGCGGCCGGCGATGAGCTGCTGCGGCAGGCGGCGAAGCGCCTGGCCCACGTGGTCGGCGACTCCGAGAACGTGGCCCGCTTCGGTGGCGACGAGTTCACCGTGATCGCCACTGGCGATACCAGCAACGAGGGCGTCGAGCGGTTGGCGGGAGAGATACTCGACGTATTCGCCGGGCCGCTGCTGGTGGCCGGGCAGGAACTGGCGATCTCGCCGTCGATCGGCATCGCCTACTACCCCGACCATGGCCGCAACATGGACGAGCTGCTGCGCCACGCCGATGCCGCGATGTACGACGCCAAGGCGCGTGGTCGCAACACTTACCGCGTGTATTCGGCACGTCTTGCCGAGGACGCGACCGAGCGTACGCGGCTTGAGGCGGCGCTGCGCAAGGCGCTCGATCGCGACGAAATTCGACTGGTCTACCAGCCCAAACTGAGCCTGCGCAGCGGTCGTATCACCGGTGTCGAGGGCCTGTTGCGCTGGCATTCGGCCGATCTTGGCCATGTGCCGCCATCGCGCTTCATTCCGCTGGCCGAGGAGACCGGTCTGATCCTGTCGCTCGGCGAGTGGGCGCTACGCCAGGCGCTGTCGCAGGCGCGCGCCTGGGCGGACATGGGCATGCCCGAGCTGCGCATTGCCGTCAACGTGTCGGCGCTGCAGCTGACCCGCGGCGGCTACGCAGAACTGGTCAAGATGGTCCTCGACGGCCATGGCTTGTCGCCGAGCTGGCTCGAGATCGAGCTCACCGAGAGCGCGCTGATGGCCGATCCCAAGCGCAGCGGCAGGACGGTTGCCGAATTGCGCGAACTCGGCGTGCGCGTCGCCATCGACGACTTCGGCACCGGCTATTCCTCGCTGAGCTACCTGCGCGGACTCGCCATCGACACCGTCAAGATCGACAAGAGCTTCGTCGACGGCATCGAGCACAACGTCGACGATGAGGTGCTGACCTCGACGATCGTGCTGATGGCGCATTCGCTCGGCCTGAGCGTGGTGGCCGAGGGCGTCGAGACCGAGCGCCAGCTGACCTTTCTGCGCGGCGAGAACTGCGACGAGATCCAGGGCTACTGGCTGGCTCGCGCGCTGGAAGCGGACGCCTGCCGCCAGTTCGTCGCCGGCTACCGGATGCCCAAGGGGCTGGTGTTGCCGGGGGCGGGCTGACGCAGCGGACCGTGCGACCGGCGGCTTCCAGGTGAGCGTCATTGGAAAGTTCTCTTTTCCTCTTCCGGAAATGCACACTGACCATGAACCCGCTCAGGGCGAACGGTGTCTATTGGATTCAATGACTTACGCCATGGGTTCATGGAAAGTGGCCCGCTTCTGTTCGAAGCTGCACACGAAACATCGACCTTGTCATTGCGAGGAGCGCAGCGACGAAGCAATCCAGCGACTTTGCCTCTGCTCTGGGTGTATCGAAGAAGAGGCGCTGGATTGCTTCGCTGCGCTCGCAATGACGAATCAATGACTTACGACATGGGTTCATGGAAAGGAGCGTAGCGACGAAGCAATCCAGCGACTTTGCCTCTGCTCTGGGTGTATCGAAGAAGATGCGCTGGATTGCTTCGCTGCGCTCGCAATGACGAATCAATAACTTACGACATGGGTTCATGGAAAGTTCTCTTTTTCGGCCCGAAAATGCAACCGGGCCATGAACCACGCCGCTACGGCGCGGCTGCTCGTCGGCAGCACCCGAAGCGCCGTCATCGACAAGGATCGCGTCCGCTGGCGCGGGCGTAGGGTCCGGCACGCTCGTCACGTTCGCTGCCGTTGCGCAATGCGGAGGCCGGCCGTTCGATTTCGCGGCAGGCATGTTCGCGGGACACCCGTGCCTGCCTGACCGAGCCGGCCCTGCCGCCGGCGCTGCGACAGGGTCCATGTTGGTACCAGGTCTGGTCCCCGGTACTGCACTGGTAGGAGTCGGGCGGTCGCGTGGCGCGTGCGGATCGGTTCACGCGGCTCTGGCTGAGGCGTTGCGGCTTCTGGTCGTCGTCGCCCGCTACGGCAGGCGCCGCCGTTGCCGGTTGCAGCGGCAGAATCCACTGGCGTACGCTTGCGCCTGCACATTCAGCGCTATCGCTGAACACGCGCTCGCCGTGGACACCACGGCACTCGCTGACCCGAATCTCGGCGGCCATCGAGCCCGCACAGCAGATCGTCAGCAGCAGGCACAGACCAATACGCAAGTACATGTGGCGGATCCTCGATGGCAAAGGGTTCGGACGCAGCATGGCAACTGCGATCTCGCCGCGGAATCAGACATACGCTGACTTTGCGGTAGGAAATTTCCGACTGCCGGGGGCGTTGCTGCATAGGCGCAGGCTATGAACATCATTGGTACAAGTGTGTTGCTCTATCGCTGACCGAGGGCTAACGTGACCCCGGCAAGTAATCCGCAACAACCGAGGGAGAGAGACATGACAACCGAATCGAAATGCCCGTTCGCGGGCGGCGCTGGCAGTCACGTCGTCGGCGGTGCGCCGACCAACGCGACCTGGTGGCCCAACCAGCTGAACCTCAAGATCCTGCACCAGCAGTCGTCCAAGGCCGACCCGATGGGCGCGGGCTTCAACTACGCCGAGGAATTCAAGACCCTCGATCTCGACGCCGTGGTCAAGGATCTCGCCGCGCTGATGACCGACTCGCAGGACTGGTGGCCGGCCGACTGGGGGCACTACGGCGGTCTGTTCGTACGCATGGCGTGGCACGCCGCCGGCACCTATCGCATTGCCGATGGCCGTGGCGGCGCCGGCACCGGCGCGCAGCGCTTCGCGCCTTTGAACAGCTGGCCGGACAACGGCAATCTCGACAAGGCTCGCCGCCTGCTGTGGCCGATCAAGCAGAAATATGGTCGCAAGCTGTCGTGGGCGGACCTGCTGGTGCTCGCCGGCAATGTCGCGATGGAGTCGATGGGCTTCAAGACCTTCGGTTACGGCGGCGGTCGCCCGGACATCTGGGAGCCGGAAGACGAAATCAGCTGGGGCATGGAGCGCGAATGGCTGGCGACCAGCGACAAGGTCAACAGTCGTTACTCCGGTGACCGCGAACTGGCCAATCCGCTCGGCGCGGTGCAGATGGGCCTGATCTACGTGAACCCGCAGGGACCGGACGGCAATCCTGATCCGCTGGCTTCGGGCCGCGATGTGCGCGAGACGTTCGCGCGCATGGCGATGAACGACTACGAGACCGTCGCGCTGGTCGCCGGTGGCCACACCTTCGGCAAGGCGCACGGCGCCGGCCCGGAGTCGAACGTCGGTCGCGAACCGGAAGGCGCGGACATCGAACAGCAGGGCCTCGGCTGGAACAACAGCTTCGGCACCGGCAAGGGCGAGCACGCCATCACCAGCGGCATCGAAGGCGCGTGGAAGCCGAATCCGACGACCTGGGACATGGGTTACTTCGACATGCTGTTCGGCTATGAGTGGGAACTGGTCAAGAGCCCGGCCGGCGCCTGGCAGTGGCGCGCCAAGGATGTGCGCGAGGAGCACATGATTCCCGATGCCCACATCCCGGGGAAGAAGCACGCTCCGATGATGACCACCGCCGATCTGTCGCTGCGCTTCGACCCGGCCTACGAAAAAATCTCGCGCCATTTCCACCAGAATCCGCAGGAGTTCCACGACGCCTACGCGCGCGCCTGGTTCAAGTTGACCCATCGCGACATGGGTCCGCGTTCCCGCTACCTCGGCAAGCTGGTGCCGGCCGAAGTGCTGATCTGGCAGGACCCGGTTCCGGCGGTCGATCATCCGCTGGTGGATGCGCAGGATATCGCTGCGCTCAAGTCCACGCTGCTCGCGTCCGGCCTGTCGATCTCCGAACTGGTCAGCACCGCTTGGGCTTCGGCGTCTTCGTTCCGCGGCAGCGACAAGCGCGGCGGCGCCAACGGCGCGCGCATTCGCCTCGCGCCGCAGAAGGACTGGGAAGCCAACCAGCCGGCGCAACTGGCCAGGGTGCTGGCGAAGCTGGAAGCCATCCGCGGCGAGTTCAACGCTTCGGCGGCGGGCGGCAAGCAGATCTCGCTGGCCGACCTGATCGTGCTCGGCGGTTGCGCGGCGGTTGAGGCGGCGGCGGCGAAGGCTGGCCAGAGTGTCAGCGTGCCGTTCAGCCCGGGCCGGACCGATGCGTCGCAGGAACAGACCGACGTCGATTCGTTCGCGGTTCTGGAGTCGAACGCCGACGGCTTCCGCAACTACGTCAAGCAGGGCTTCGAAGGTGCCCAGGCCGAGCTGCTGGTCGACAAGGCACAGTTGCTCAAGCTGACGGCGCCGGAAATGACCGTGCTGATCGGCGGACTGCGCGCGCTGAATGCCAATGTCGGCCAGGTCCAGCATGGTGTGTTCACCCAGCGCCCGGAAACGCTGAGCAACGACTACTTCGTCAACCTGCTCGACATGAGCACGGCGTGGAAGCGTTCGCCAGCCGATGCCAACGTGCTCGAAGGCCGCGACCGCAAGACCGGCGCCCTGAAGTGGACCGGAACCGTGGTCGACCTGGTGTTCGGTTCGAACTCGCAGCTGCGTTCGCTGGCCGAGGTGTATGCGGCCACCGACGCACAGGCCAAGTTCGCGCAGGACTTCGCGACGGCTTTCGGCAAGGTGATGAACCTGGATCGCTTCGATCTGGCGTGATGACTGAAGTCAGGTCCGCAACGGCCAGAAGTGAACGACCTCGGCCTGGTTCCGGTTTTATCCGGACCAGGCCGAGTGTTCTTTGTGCGCACGATCGCCCTTCGGCAAACAGGCGCACCGACTGCGGCGACTGGAACTCCTACCGCTACGCGGCAACTCCTCGCTGCGGCAACGTCACTACCGGCGGCAGCGTCGGTGGTCCCGCCGGTACCGCGTGTACGGCATCGATGGCAAGGCCCTCGGGCAGCGGTTGGCCGCCCAGAAATGCCAGCAGGCAGGCATTGGTCGCGCCGATCGCATCGAACGGCGTGCCGTGGCGCGAACCGGCAACGACCGCCAGTTCCGCGCGCATGCGTCGTGCCCAGTCGCGCTTTTCGTCGAGTCCGGTGTAATCGAACTCTCCCGCGATCATCAGGTGCGGCGGCAGCAGGCGCTCGATGTGTTCCGCCGCACACCATGCGGCCAGCGCCCGAGCGCAGCGCAGATACGGTTCGATCCGATTGGCGCCGAGCACGTCGATGACGCGTTGGCGCATCGCCGACTGGTGCGGTGCGGGAAACAGCCGGCGTCCGACCATCCGCGCGGTGCGCGGCAAGCCCAGCGTCTTCACCAGCGCAATCTGCAGGTTGAGTTCCAGCCATTTGCGCCAGTGGTCGACGCGGTAGCTCGGCAGACTGTTGATGGTGACCAGTCGGGTCACGCGTTGTCCTTGCTGCAACGCCATTTCCAGTGCCACCGCGCCGCCCATCGAAAAGCCGGCAATCGCGGTCTGCTGAATATCCAGGCGGTCCAGCATCTGCCAAAGATCCGCGGCGAATCCGCCGATCGACACCGCGCCGTGACCGAGCGGGCTGGCGCCGCAGCCACGCAGGTCGGGCACCACCAATTGGTAGTGCTGCGACAGGGGTCCGATCTGGAATGCCCAGTCGTCTCCGCTGGAGCCGAGTCCGTGGATCAGCAGCAGCGACGGGCCGGCGCCATAGCAGCGCAGGTGCAGATTCGGGTGGTCAGCCTGGGGCAAGCGCGCGCTACCGATGGAACGGACGCGCAAGCCTACCTCAGTGCGCCTGGTGGATCGGCTCGATCACTCAAGTGCGCCGTGTCCGTCCGTCGGCTGCGCTGGCGCATCGGCGGCGTCAACCGCTTCGGGCTGCGCGGCTACGGCGGCAACTGCGGGCGGGAAGCCAAGGCCCATTTCGCTGACCACCGGCGGCTGCTCGCGCACCGGCGGAATGTCCGAGGTGAATTCGGAGTCGCCGCGCGGATAGCCGTCAGCCAGTTCGACGCCCGCGGGCAGTTCGGGCGGCGCCAGGCGGATCGACAGTTGTCCGGGCGCAAGCAACGCGGTCGACAGGGATCCGTCGGTCCAGTTGCTGACATAGCCGCCGTAATCCCAGTCGAAGCCGAGGAACCGGAACGGCTTGCCATTCAGACGTTCGAGGTCGAGCGTGGTCATGCCCAGGCGCAGGCCCATCGGCCCGGTCCAGCGCGATCCGGCGTCGCGAATGTGGATTGCGGTGATCGCACCGCCGGGGTTGCCGTCGATGAAGTAGACGAAGGCGCGCCGCGTCGGGTCGTCTGGATGGATCACCGCGCCAGGTTCGGTTTGTCCCTCGCCCAGTGGCACCGCTTGCTCGACCACTGCCTCGGCGCCGTAACGTCGACGCAGCGCAGCTAGATCCATGTCGCCCCGGAAGCCGTTGCCGCCGACGGCGAGCACGTGCAGATCGCCTTCCGGGATCGGCGGCGCCGGTACCGCGATCGGAACCGGTGCAGCAGGTGGCGGCGGCGGTTCCGACCCGGAACAGCCAACCAGAAGGAGCAAGCAGGGCAGGGCGTGCAGGCGCATCGGCAAGGACCGTCTGGGCAGTTTCGGATCAGAACAACGCGATTGTGGCATCGCCAGCGCCGGCCAGCTCCCGCGAAAGCGCCTGCATTCGTAAATCAATGCGTTCAGCAGTCGAGCGGTCGCATCACTGCTCGAAGGTGGCGATGAACAGCGGCTCACTCTGGCACGCACCCATGGCGCCGCCTGGATCGTTGCCATCGCCGAACCAGATCACCGCGTAGTTGCCGGCAACCCCCACGCCCATGCCGTGAAAGGTCACGCCAGCCCAGCTACCCTGGTTGAGGACGACGTCGCGGTGGGCCGGGCTCGATTGCCATTGCGACAGCGCTTGCGCAGCGGTCATCGGGGCGCCGGAATCGGCTGTGATTTCGAAGCCGTTGCCGCTATAGGCGTTGAGCGAGATCTGTCGCGGCTTGTTCCACATCTGCGCCGCTTGAGCGTGATCCGGCGTATAGCAGACCGCCTGCCACAGCGACGGCATGGCGCCCGACCAGCTGTGCGAATTGCAGTTGCCGCCGACCGCATTGTTGGCGATCCGATCCCACACCTTGAACTGGCCGGTGGTGCTCAGCCAGCGCGTGGCCGGCAGCGCTGCCTTGCCGTTCTGAACGCGATACGCGTTCACCAGTTGCACCAGCGCAGCTTCCTCGGCATTGAGGCAGACGCCGGTGTTGGCGGGAACGGGTGCGGTCTGGGCGCACACAGCCGGTGCGAGGGCCGTCAGACAACAGAAGAGCAGTATTCGCATCGTGCTCGATGGGCAATCAGACGCGGGCATTTTATCATCCTGGCGAGCGCCGCAGGCGTGACCGGTGTCGCGCGCCGTGGTCCTTTGCAGGACGGGGCTTGCTCCGCTGCTTCTGCTCAGACTCCGAGCTGCCTGGCGTGATGCCGCAAGTGATCGGCGACGAAGCTCTGGATGAAGTAATAGCCGTGGTCATAACCGGCATGGCGACGCAGGGTCAGCGGCTGGCCGGCGTGCGCGCAGGCCGCTTCGAAGCGTTCCGGCTGCAACTGCGTCGCCAGGAATTTGTCGCCGAGGCCCTGGTCGATCAGGATTTCGCCCGGGTAGCGTGCCTGCGCGATCAGCGCGCAGGCATCGTGCGCGGAACATGCCGCGGGGTCGTCGCCGAGCAATCGCGGCAGCGCTTTCTGGCCCCACGGCACCTGCGTCGGTGCCACGATCGGAGCGAAGGCCGACACACTGCGGAAACGTCGTGGGTGTCGCAGCGCCAGGGTCAGCGCACCGTGGCCGCCCATCGAATGGCCGAAGATGCCGCAGCGATCGAGGTCGGCATTGAACTCGGCGCCGATCAGCTCGGGCAGTTCAGCGACGACATGGGATTCCATGCGAAAGCGCGACGACCACGGCGCCACCGTCGCATCGACATAAAATCCTGCGCCCTCGCCGAACTCCCAGTCGCCGGTGGCGCCGTCGATGCCGGTATCGCGCGGACTGGTGTCCGGCGCAACCAGCATCAGCCCGAGTTCGGCGGCCACCCGCTGCGCACCCGCCTTGATTGCGAAGGTCTCCTCGGTACAGGTCAGTCCGGCGAGGTAGAACAGCACCGGCACGCGTCCGGCCGTCGCCTGCGGCGGCCGGTAGACGGAAAAGCGCATCGGCGAATTGCACGCCGTCGACGTGTGGCGATAGAAGCCCTGCACGCCGCCGAAGCAGGCGTGCTCGCTGATGACTTCCAGCGCCATCAGTAGATCACCACGCTGCGGATCGACTCGCCGCGGTGCATCAGATCGAAGCCCTCGTTGATCTGCTCCAGCGGCATCGTGTGGGTGATCAGGCTGTCGATGTCGATGCGGCCATCCATGTACCAGTCGACGATTTTCGGCACGTCGGTGCGCCCGCGCGCGCCGCCGAAGGCGCTGCCGCGCCAGTTGCGCCCGGTGACCAGCTGGAACGGGCGCGTCGAGATTTCCTTGCCGGATTCGGCCACGCCGATGATCACCGAGGTGCCCCAGCCCTTGTGGCAGCACTCCAGCGCCTGGCGCATCAAGGTCGGGTGGCCGACGCACTCGAAACTGTAGTCGGCACCGCCCTGGGTCAGTCCGACCAGGTATTGCACCAGATCACCTTCGATCTCCTTCGGATTGACGAAATCGGTCATGCCGAACTTCTCCGCCAGCGCGCGCTTGGCCGGATTGATGTCGACACCGACGATCTGCGCCGCGCCGACCATGCGCGCGCCCTGGATCACGTTCAGGCCGATGCCGCCAAGCCCGAACACCACCACGCGCGAGCCGGCTTCGACCTTGGCCGTGTAGATCACCGCGCCGATGCCGGTGGTGACGCCGCAACCGATGTAGCAGACCTTGTCGAAGGGCGCATCGGGACGGATCTTCGCCACCGCGATTTCCGGCAGCACGATGTAGTTGGCGAAGGTCGAAGTGCCCATGTAGTGGTACAGCGGCTTGCCGTCGAGGGAGAAGCGGCTGGTTCCGTCCGGCATCAGGCCCTGGCCCTGGGTGCTGCGGATCGCCTGGCACAGATTGGTCTTCGGATTCAGGCAGTACTCGCACTCGCGGCATTCTGGCGTGTACAGCGGGATCACGTGATCGCCCCGGCGCACGCTCTTCACCCCGGCACCGACATCGACGATGACGCCGGCGCCTTCATGCCCGAGGATCGACGGAAACAGACCCTCGGCGTCGGCGCCCGACAGCGTGTAGGCGTCGGTGTGGCAGATGCCGGTGGCCTTGATCTCGACCAGCACTTCGCCGGCGCGCGGGCCTTCGAGGTCGACCATTTCGATGCAGAGCGGGGCTCCTGCCTGGTGGGCGACTGCAGCGCGGACTTTCATGGCGGGATCCTTGGAGTCGATGGCGATCAGCCAAGCATACATAGCGCGCGTCGAAACCCTGTGCTCTGGTAGCCCGGGGTACGCGCCACCGGCGGGTGCCCCAGGTACTTGGCGCACGCCGCGGCCGCCGGTGCATCGCTGCGCGCTACGCCAGACAGCCTCGATCGCGCTCGTGCCCCCCCCCCATTCGATGCCCGGCTCGCTATAAGCTGATTTCACCGAAAACGAGGAACAACGCCATGGACCCCTTCCTGCAAGCCGCCATCGAAGAAGCCGAACTGGGCCTGTCCGAGGGCGGCATCCCGATCGGCTCGGTGCTGGTGCGCGATGGCAAAATCATCGGCCGCGGCCACAACCGTCGCGTGCAGAAGGGCAGCACGACCCTGCACGGCGAGATGGACGCACTCGAGAACGCCGGTCGCCAGCCGGCTCGGGTCTATCGCGAGTGCACGATCTACACCACGCTGTCGCCGTGCCCGATGTGCTCGGGCGCGATCCTGCTGTACGGCATTCCGCGCGTGATCGTCGGCGAAAACCGCAGTTTCCTTGGCGAAGAAGCGCATCTGCGCAGCCGCGGCGTTGAGGTGACGGTAGTCGACGACCCGCGCTGCATCGAACTGATGCGCGAATTCATGGCCGCCAAACCCGAATTGTGGAACGAGGACATCGGCGAGTAGCGGGCCGCCAGGACAAGCTCATCGGCTACCGGTGTCCTCGCAGCCGACGACGCGGTCGCGACCGTCGTGCTTGGCCTGATAGAGCGCCTGGTCTGCCCGATGGTACAGGGCTTCGGCGCTTTCGCCGGTCCGCGCGCGCGCCCAGCCGGTGCTGACGGTGACCTGCTTCGACACCGGCGAGTCCGGATGCGCAAGCCCGCGCTGCCGGAGTTGCACGCGCACCCGTTCAGCCAGCGCCGCCGCTACCACGTGATCGGCGTGCGGCAACAGCAACGCAAACTCCTCACCGCCGAGGCGTGCGGCGAGGTCGTCCTCGTGGCGCACCGCGTGGGCGAGCAACTCGCCGATGCTGCTCAGGCAGCGATCGCCGGCCTGGTGGCCGAGCGCGTCGTTGTAGCGTTTGAAGTGGTCGACATCGAACAGCAGCAGCGCCGGACGCCCGCCGCCGGCCAGCGCGCGCGTCAGCATCGCGTCGAACACTCGGCGGTTGGCCAGTCCGGTCAGCGCGTCGGTCGATGCCAGCCGTTCCAGCGCCAGGGTCTTTTCGGCAACCTCGTCGAGCAAGCGCTGGCGTTGCCTTCGCAGCGCACGGATGTGCGCAATCGGCAGCGCCGAGAGCGCCAGCAGCAGCGCGGCCGCGAGGCCAATGCGCACACTCTGGCGCTCCAGCAGGCGCGGCTCGATGGTGAACGCATGGGCGGTCACCGCGGCCGGAGTGCCGGTTCCGGGCAGGATCGCGCGCAACTCGAAGCGATAACTGCCAGGACCGAGCGCGGGAAACAGCGCGCTGCGGTTGTCGCCGACTTCCACCCAGTCGGCGAGCAGCGGCAGCAGCCGATAAGCGAACGCGGCATCGCCACCGACCGCCGCCGGTAATGCCGTGTAGCGAATACCGACCCGGCGCGTGCCCGCCGGCAGCACCCGCGCACGCGCCGGCGGCGACCAGCCGTCGTCGCTCTCGATGCCGGTGATCACCGGACTCACTGCCACCCGGCGCTGGTCGAGGCCAGCCGGGTCGACGCGACTGACGCCGTTGGTGGTGGCGAACCACAGCGATCCATTGCGCGCGGCGATCGCTGGCGACTGGCCGCCGCCATTGAACTCGGTGCTGGTCAGTCCGTCGGCCAGATCGAAGCGCTGCGCCACCGGTTCCTCGGCGCGGCCAGCGGCGTGCAGGCGCAGATCGGCGACGTTGAAGCGGAAAAGTCCGACGTTGCTCGGCACCCACAAACCGCCGCGGTCGTCGGGCAGCAAGGCATGGAACCCGCGCCCGTAGCTGCGCTGGAAGGCGTCCAGCGGGTGGAAGCTGCCGTCCTCGGCCTGCCAGCCTAACCGCGCGCCGGCCAGCCAGCGGCGACCATCCGGATCGACCCACATCGCGCGCAGCCCGCCGACTTCGGCACCGAGCAGTTGCTGGTAGCCGCTGCCGTCGCGTCGCCACAGCCCGCTGCGCGCACTGACCAGCAACAGGCCGTCCCGGTCCGGGTAGATGGCGATGATACGATCGGCACTCTCCAGCGGTGGCGCTTCGACCGGCTCGGCGCGGTCGCCATTGACCCGCCAGAGTCGGTCGCCGCCGGCCCAGATCTGGCCCTGCGCGTCCCGGTTCAGGCTCCATACCTGCAGATCGTCGGTGCCTTGGATCAGGCGGAAACGGCCCTCCGTCAGGGCGTACAGACCGCCCTCGGTGGCTACCAGCATGTCGTCATCGCGCTCCAGCAGGCTGCGAGTGACTGCCCGGTAGCCCGCTCCGGCGGCGCCGATGATCTGCACCTGGCTGCCGTCGCGCCAGGAGATACCGGCATTGCTTCCAGCCCAGATACGCCCGCCGCGATCCTGGTACAGGGTCCAGATGAACGCACTGGCCAGACCGTCCGCAGCTTGCCAACGCCAGAACGCGCTCGGTCGGATGCGATTGAGGCCGGTACCCGGGCCGGCGGCCCACACCGCGCCGACGCTGTCCTGGTGCATCCAGTAGAAGGTGTCGCCCTGCAGGCCATTGCCGGAATTGACGACAGTCTGCACTTCGCCGTCGACCAGATGGGCAAGCCCGCCGCCGGACGTCGCTGCCCAGATGCCACCGCTGCCATCGTCGATCACCTGGCGTGCGACATCGTTGGGAAATCCGTTGCTGCGGTCGTAGTAGCGCCAGCCGGTGGCATCCATCCGCGCCAGTCCGCTGCCGCGGGTTCCCACCCACAGCGCGCCATGAACGTCCTGGTGCAGCGACCAGATATAGGTGTCCAGAGGCGCCTGGTCGATGCGCTCGCTGCGTCCGGCCTGGCGCCAATACAGGCCGCGATCGGTACCGATCCACAGCCGTCCGCTGCGATCCTCCAGCAGCGCCGACACCGGCAGGCGCTCGTGTTCAGTTGCCGGCGCACGCACCTTGCGCGTAGCGAGCGGATCTTCGATCGCGAACAGCCCTTGTCCAGTGCCCACCAGCAGCGCCCCGGCGCGGCCGATGGCGAGCGCGCGCACGTCGATCGCCGGCACCTGTGGCAGCAGTTCGACCGCGGTGCTGACGTTGTCGCTGCCGACACGTACCAGACCGCGTTCGCGGGTGCCGAACCAGAGCGCGCCGTCAGCAGTCTGCGCCGCCACACTGGCGCCGCGCAGCAGTTCGGCATCGGCGCCCTCCAGGCGCAGCGGCTGGAATCCGTAGCCGTCGAACAGCGTCGGCCGCTCGTAGAAACTGGTGACCAGCAGGTGCCCGTCCTGCAGCGGCAGCACCATGTTCAGCGAATCGCTGGGCAACCCGGCGCGACTGGTCCAGGCATCGACACGCCAGGCTTGCGCGCACGCGGGCTGACCTGCGAGCGCGATCGCCGCCGCGGTGAGCAGCGCAATGGCCTGCGTGATCCAAGTGTGCCGGCCCGACACCATCGACTCTCATGTCCGCGTAGGCGTTGCCAGAGTCTACGGCGTTGGCTGGCCTCAAGGCGCGCGGCATGCTCGCCGCATGGGCGCGAGTTCCTTCTTCAGCGCTCCAGCGCGCAGCTTTGCTCAAGGAGTTCGCGCGCCATCTGTGGGAGGCCCGGTTGCCCATGGCGGTGCGCTCATTCGCGCATCGAACCTGCTTTCTACTGGTGTAGCCTTTGCGTCGGCCGCAGGCAGCGGCCGTTCAACGAATCCAGGACTGGACCTTGGCAGAACACACTCCAGAATCTGCCGCTGCGGCAGCGCCGCCGTCGCCGGGCGAGTTGCAGGTGCGCGGCAGCCATGCCTCGCTGCCTGCCGACAGCAGGACTCCGCCGATGCTGGTGTCCTACCCGAAGTCGGGCCGCACCTGGCTGCGCTACATGCTGCACCTGGCCGGCTTCGAGATCGCCGTGACCCACGCCGGCATGGGCAGCGCCGGCAAGGACTTTTTCCGCGACTACCGCGGCGTGCGCAAGTCGCGGGTGGCCGGACGTCTGCCGATATTCCTGCATCGCAATCCGATCGACACCATCGTTTCGCTGTACTTCCAGGTGCAGCGCAAGGATCTGGCGCTGGCGCAGGCGCGACACCCGCTGCGCTTCGCTCACGCGCGCTGGCGCGGGCGCCTGCCGCCTGCGGACATCGAGCAGTTCGTGCGCGATCCGCGTTTCGGGGTCGAAACCGCGTGTCGCTACAACCGCGGCTGGATCGATTACCTGACGCCGCGCGAGCCGGCGCTGGTGCTGAGCTACGAGTGGCTGCGCGCCGATCCGGCGGCGGGAGTTGCCGCCGTACTCGAATACATCGGCCACACGCCGACGCGAACCGTCGCCGAAATCGTCGAGCAGTCGGCGTTCGAGGCGATGCAGCGCAATGAACGCAGCGGCAGGCTCGCTGGCGTCGCCGGAATGGGCGTCGCCGATGCCAACGACCCCGAGAGCGGCAAGGTGCGGCGCGGCGAGGTCAAGGGTTATGGCCGCTATCTGGCGCCGGCGACTATCGAGGAGTTGCGCGCCATCGCCGCCCGCCATGGTTTCGACGCCTGAGTTTTCGAGCCGAACTCGCGCGCATTTCTCACACCGGTCGTGGACGCTGGCGAAGCGCGGCCTGTTCGGGTCAGTCCTGCCGCGCACAACCGGAGTGCCGGGATGTCCCGCATTCGGCTCCGGGGCGCAGCGACCTTCAGTAAATGGCGAACTCGGCCCGACAGCCGTTGCTCACCCAGACGCGATTGCGTTCGCTACCCCACGAACGCCCGTAGGTGCATGGGTTCGAGCTGTTCTGCTTGTAGACCTCGACGTGTCCGCGGACCGGCAAGTTGCAGTAGACGAAGCGGTTGTCCCTGGATTCGCAGCGAATGGTCTCGGCCTGCGCGGCGTGCGCGCCCAGCAGCAATGCGCCTGCGCCAATCAGGGCCAGCCGACAACGACTCATGAGTTGGAACCCTGCTGGTTCTTGCGGGCTGCGGCAAGCGCATCGATTTCGGCCGCATCCAGTTGCCCTCCTGGTCGCCATCGAAGCGGTCGAATACGGTCTGCAGCGAAGCGCCGAAGTCCGCCCAGCTGACTTTGCCGGCAGCCGCGTGCGCGTCGGCACCCGCGACCCATTCTGGCGGCAACTCGTCGCTATCGAGGCTGCCGTCGCCGTTGCGGTCGCTGTCATCGAAGCGGCGCAGCATCGCGTTGCGCTATTCCTCGAAGCTGATCTTGCCGTCGATGTTGCGATCCATCCGCTGCAGCAGGCGCTGCGCGGTATTCACCGGCTCCGCGGCAAAGCTGCCGGTGCTGCACAACAGGACCAGCGCGGCTGCGCCAGTCGTCCACCCATTGCTTGTCATGGATTGTTCCTCTGTTGCGACTTGCGTCGATGATCGCGCCGTCAGACTGCGCAATCTGCGGATTCCCGCGGACGCGAGCAGCGTTGCAATAATGGCTTGCCGCAATATCCTGCCGTTCAGGCGCGCCCTGCTGCTGCCCGTTGTCACTGGGGTGCTCAGTTGTTCTGAATACGTTTGCACGCCGGCCGCAGTGCCGGCGACGGCGATTAAGCTCCCCCGACGCAATGTCGAAGGCGGCTGGCGCCCTCGCTGTTGCGGCTGGCGACCGTGACCTGTCTTTGTAGCCACCTTCGATGGCGTTCGGGCTATACGTCCAGTGTGCCGAGTCCCCGTCTCAGCGAGAGTGTTCGATGACCGATAGTTCTGTTGCCAGCAACGGCGCCAATTCCGCATTCAATGACGCCACTCGCGCGGAGCTCGCGATCGAGCTGCTGCCGCGCGCGGCCAGCGTGGAGCAGCGCCGAGCGGCGCTGCTGCGGGCACTGGGCAGCGTCTGCCGCGGCGAATTGCTGCGACGCTGGGCGCGCACCCAGGCGGCTGACGCGCAGGCACTGGCGCAGGGTCGGGCGCGTCGGGTGCACTATTTGTCGATGGAATTCCTGATCGGTCGCGCGCTCAACAATGCGTTGTCGGCGATGGGCGTGGTGCCGGGGCTGCAGCCGCTGCTGGACAGCTTCGGGCTGCGACTCGGCGATGTGCTTGAAGGCGAAGCGGATGCGGCGCTCGGAAACGGCGGGCTGGGTCGCCTGGCCGCCTGTTTCCTCGATGCATTCGCCGAGCTTGGATTGCCGGCGTTTGGATATGGGCTGCGCTATCAGTACGGCATGTTCGCGCAACAGATCCAGGACGGGCGCCAGGTCGAAGTCGCCGACGACTGGATGCCGGATGGCAATCCGTGGGAAGTCGCGCGCCCGGAACTGCGCTATGGGGTCGGCTTTGGCGGCCGCGTCTATTCCGACGGCGACGGTCGCCGCTGGACGCCCGGCGAACTGATCAACGCCCGTGCCTATGACTTCATCGTGCCGGCGCAGCACGGCGAGCATGTCGCCACCTTGCGCCAGTGGCACGCAAGCACCGCCGAATCGATCGACTTCAATGCCTTCTGTCGCGGCGACTATGCCGCTGCAGCGCAGCAGCGGATTGCTGCCGACGCTTTGAATTGGGTGCTGTATCCGGACGACAGTACCGACGCCGGTCGCGAGTTGCGTCTGAAACAGGAGTATCTGCTGGTTTCAGCCTCGCTGCAGGATCTGCTGGCGCGGCATCTGCGCGAGGGGGGTCTGATCGAGCATCTGGGTCGCCGCAACGCGATCCATCTGAACGACACGCATCCGGCGCTGGCGCCGGCGGAACTGATGCGCCTGCTGATGGACGAGCACGGCCTTGATCGCGTGAGCGCGTGGCGCATCACCCGCCAGGCACTGTCCTACACCAACCACACGTTGCTGCCGGAGGCGCTGGAAACCTGGCCGGTCGCGATGCTGACGCGGCTGCTGCCGCGACACATGGAGATCATCTTCGAAATCAACGAGCGCCTGTTGGCCGAGGTGCGCGCGCGCATTCCCGGCGACGAGGCGCTGGTGCAGCGGGTTTCGGTGATCGAAGAGGCCGACGGCCGCCAGGTGCGGATGGCGGGTCTGGCGATCGTCGCCTCGCACAAGGTCAACGGCGTCGCCGCGCTGCATTCAAGGCTGATGCAGGACACCATCTTCGCTGACTACGCGCGCCTGTACCCGCAGCGATTCTTCAATGTGACCAATGGCGTCACGCCGCGGCGCTGGTTGCAGCAAGCCAACCCGGGCCTGTCGGCCTTGCTCGATCGGCGGATCGGCCCGGGCTGGCGCCGCGACCTCGAGCTATTGGCGCAGCTGCGCGCGGGGGCCGACGACGCGCAGTTGCAAAGCGAGTTCATGGCGGTCAAGCAAGCCAACAAGGAGCGACTGGCTGGGCTTGTCCGACGCGAACTCGGGCTGATCGTTGATCCGACCAGTCTGTTCGACGTACAGATCAAGCGCATCCATGAATACAAACGGCAACTGTTGAACCTGTTGCACGTGGTTGGACGCTACCAGGCCATGCTCGCCAACCCTGAAGGCGAATCCGGGCGCGGCTGGACCGCGCGTACGGTGATCCTCGCCGGCAAGGCGGCATCTTCCTATCGGACGGCGAAACTGATCGTGCAGCTGGCACACGACATCGCCCGCGTCATCAACAGCGATACACGCGTGGCCGATCGGCTGAAGCTGGTGTTCGTGCCCAATTACGGCGTCAGCCTGGCGGAGGTCATCATTCCTGCGGCCGACCTCTCGGAGCAGATTTCCACCGCCGGCACCGAAGCGTCGGGCACCGGCAACATGAAGCTGGCGCTCAACGGCGCTTTGACCATCGGCACCTGGGACGGCGCCAACATCGAGATGGCGCAGGCGATCGGCGTCGACGATGTGTTCATCTTCGGCTGCAGAGTCGAGGATATCGCAGGCCTGCGCGCCACCGGCTACGATCCGCAACTCTACGCCGAACAGGACTACGCGCTGCGCCAGGTGCTTGATGCAATAGCCGATGGCGCTTTTTCGCCGGGCGAGCCGGGTCGCTATCGAGACCTGATCCATGGCCTGCTGCATCGCGACCGCTATTTCCTGCTTGCCGATTACAGCGACTACGTGGCCGCACAGGCGCGCGTCGATGCGCTGTTCGAGACGCCGCATCGGTGGGCCGCCAAAGCGCTGAGAAACATCGCCGGCATGGGCATGTTTTCCGTCGATCGCAGCGTCCGCGAGTACTGGGATCAGGTGTGGTCGCCTGCGGCGCTGGCCGCCAGCCATCAGGATGGCCGCAGTCATGCTTGATGAAGCTGCGGTGGAAGCGCTGCTGGCAGCGCGTCACTCAGACCCGTTCGCGGTACTCGGCTTGCACCATGACGCAGTCGGCGCGCTATGGCTGCGCGCGCTGCTACCGGGGGCAAGCAGCGTCGAAGTGCTCGACGCGATCACTGGGAAACGCCTGGTGGCGCTGGCGCTGCGCCATCACGACGGTTTGTTCGAAGGGCGCATACCGGTGCGGCGCAAGCGTTTCGACTACCGCCTGCAGGTGCGCTGGCACAACGGCAGCAGCGACGTCTACGCCGACGCCTATTCCTACGGCGTGCTGGTCAGCGACGAAGAGCTGCAGGCCTTTCACGAGGGGCGCCATGGGCGTCCGTATGCGCTGCTGGGGGCGCATCCGATGTGCATGGGCGAGGATGCACACGTCGGTGGGCGCATCCCGGCATCGCGATCAACGGCTGCGAACCAGGTTCGCGCCTACAGCGGCCCGGTCCACGGTACCCGCTTCGCAGTCTGGGCGCCGAACGCGAGTCGGGTCAGCGTGGTCGGCAGCTTCAACGGCTGGGACGGCCGACGTCACCCGATGCGCCTGCGTCACCCATCCGGCATCTGGGAGATCTTCGTCCCGCATGTCGCCATCGGCGATCTCTACCGGTTCGAGATTGTCGACAGTCAGGGTCTGCTGCTGCCGCTGAAATCCGATCCGTATGCCTTTGCCGCGCAACTGCGCCCGCAGACGGCCAGTCGCGTGACCGGGTTGCCGCCCGAGCGGCACCTTCCCGCCGGGCGGGCTGCAGCCAACGAGCGCCATGCACCGATCTCGATCTATGAGGTGCACGCTGCGTCGTGGCGGCACGCCGCCAGCAGCGGCTTCCCGGACTGGCGCGAGCTGGCAGCGCAATTGCCGGCCTATGCCGCCGGCCTTGGCTTTACCCACATCGAGCTGCTGCCGATCAGCGAGCATCCGCTCGATGGCTCCTGGGGCTACCAGCCGGTCGGCCTGCATGCGCCCACTGCGCGCCATGGCGATCCCGCAGGGTTGGCCGAATTCGTCGACGCCTGCCACGCCCACGGCCTCGGCTTGCTGCTCGACTGGGTGCCGGCGCATTTCCCGTCCGACGCGCATGGGCTGGCAAAGTTCGATGGCACCCCGCTTTACGAGTATGCCAACCCGAAGGAAGGCTTCCATCGCGACTGGAACACGCTGATCTACAATTTCAGCCGCACCGAGGTGCGCAGCTTCCTGATCGGCAGCGCACGCTTCTGGATGGAGCGCTACGCGGTCGATGGTTTGCGCGTCGATGCCGTCGCTTCGATGCTCTACCGCGACTACTCGCGCAATGCCGGCGAGTGGCTGCCGAATGCTTTCGGCGGGCACGAAAACCTGGAGGCAATCTCGCTGTTCCGCGCGCTGCACGAGCAATTGGGCCTGGAGTGTCCCGGCTCGGTCACCATCGCCGAGGAATCCACCTCATTTCCCGGCGTCTCGGCGCCGACCTATGCCGGCGGGCTCGGTTTCCATTACAAATGGAACATGGGATGGATGAACGACACGCTGCGCTATATGAGCGTGGACCCGATTTACCGGCGCTGGCATCACGACCGCATGAGCTTCGGTCTGGTTTACGCCTTCAGCGAGAACTTCGTGCTGCCGATCTCGCACGACGAAGTCGTGCACGGCAAGGGCTCGATGCTGGGCAAGATGCCCGGCGATGACTGGCAGCGCTTTGCCAGCCTGCGGGTCTACTACGGCTTCATGTGGGGACATCCGGGCAAAAAGCTGCTGTTCATGGGTCAGGAGTTTGCCCAGCCGACCGAATGGAATCATGAGCAGGCGTTGCCCTGGCATTTGCTCGACGATGCTCGGCATGCCGGAATGCAGCGCCTGATCCGCGATCTGAACCACCTGTATCGACGCCTGCCGGCGCTGCATCGACTCGATTGCGAGAGCGGCGGTTTCAAGTGGCTGGTCGGCGACGATCGCGACAACTCGGTCTATGCATGGGCGCGGCACGACGGCAACGGCGCTAGCGTCGTCGTCGTGTGCAATTTCACGCCGGTGCTGCACCATCATTATCCGCTGCCGATGCCCGCGGGCATGCGCCGCTGGCGCGAAGTGCTGAACAGCGACTCGTCCTGCTATGGCGGCAGCAACCAGGGCAATGGCGGCCATGTCCTCAAGGCCGATGCCCAGGGATGCATGCATCTGGTACTGCCGCCGCTGGCAGCCCTGTTCCTGGTGCCGGCATGATCACGCACCTGCCTGCTGCGCTATTGCCCGGGCGTCCGGCCCCTTTCGGTGCCACATTGGTTGACGCCGGCATCAACTTTGCCGTGTGGTCGGATCACGCCGTGCGCATCGAACTTTGCGTGTTCGATGGCGATGGCGCGCGCGAGCTGTGCCGCTATGACCTGGAAGGCCCGGAGGATGGCGTTTTCTGCGGCCTGCTGCCGGGACTCGGCGCCGGGCTGGTTTATGGCTTTCGGGCACATGGACCGTATGCGCCAGAGCGCGGTCACCGGTTCAATCCGAACAAGCTGCTGCTCGATCCCTATGCCCGCGAGATCGTCGGCAAGTTCTGTCTGGAAGACGTCCAGCACGGTTATGAGCTCGGTCATCCAGACGGCGCGCGCTCTTTCGACAGCCGTGACAACGGGCTGGTGGCGCTGAAGGCGCGAGTGCTGGCGCCGTTCCCGGCGGTCGACTGGCAACGCCCGCAGCGGCGCACCACCGACGTGGTGCTGTACGAGGCGCACGTCAAGGGCTTTTCGATGCAGCTGCCGGGCCTGCCGGAACAACTGCGCGGCAGCTATGCGGCCCTCGCGCACCCGCTGGCCATCGCTCATTTCCAGCGCCTCGGCGTGACCACGCTGTCGCTGCTGCCGGTGCAGCAGCGGATCAGCGAACCCGGTCTGGCGCGCGCGGGACTGAGCAATTACTGGGGCTACAACACCATCGGGTTCTTTTGTGCGGATCCAAGGATGGCGGCAGCAGGCAAAAGCGGGGCAGGGGGCAGGGGGCAGGGGGAATGGCATAGCGCACCTTCTGGCACCGTCGCACACCCCCATGACCGCGACACTGCATTTGCGAGCGACTCAGCCGGTCCCCTGCCCCCTGCCCCTTGCCCCGCTTTTCTCACCCCCGCCGAAGAATTCCGCCAGATGGTGCGCGCGCTCCACGCCGCCAACCTCGAAGTCGTCATCGATGTGGTTTACAACCACAGTGCCGAGGGCAGCGAGCTCGGTCCGACCATCAGCTTCCGCGGCCTCGACAATGCCAGCTGGTATCGCGGGCTGCCCGGCGATCCCGGTCGTTGCGAGAACTTCAGCGGCTGCGGCAATACCCTCAATGTGGCGCATCCGCGGGTGACCCAGTTCGTGCTCGACTCCCTGCGCTTCTGGGTGCGGGAAATGGGAGTCGATGGTTTTCGTTTCGATCTGGCCACCACCCTTGGGCGGACTGCGCACGGTTTCGAGCCGGACGCTGCGTTTTTCGTGGCGTTGCGCCAGGATCCGGTGCTGGCGCAGGTCAGGCTGATTTCCGAACCCTGGGACCTCGGCCCCAACGGCTACCAACTCGGACGCTTTCCGGGTCGCTTCCTCGACTGGAACGATCGTTTCCGCGATGCCGTGCGCGGCTACTGGCTGCAACGTGGCGTCACCCGAGGTGAGTTCGCGCGGCGCTTCTGCGGTTCCAGCGATCTGTTCCACCACGGCCAGCGCCGCCCCACCGCAAGCGTCAACTTCATCAGTGCGCATGATGGCTTCACGCTGGCCGACATGGTCAGTCATGCGCACAAGCACAATCACGCCAACGGCGAGAACAACCAGGATGGTCGCAGCAACGAGCCGAGCGACAATTTCGGTGTCGAGGGCGCGACCGTGGATGGTTCGATCCTGATCGTGCGCCGACGCGTGCGCCATGCCTTGCTGGCGACCCTGCTGCTCGCCCAGGGAACTCCGATGCTGCTTGCCGGCGACGAGTCCGGAAACAGTCAGCAGGGCAACAACAATGCCTATTGTCAGGACAATCCGATCGGGTGGCTCGACTGGGTTCCGACACACGACGACAGTGTCGAACTGGTGCGCGCGTTGTTGCGTCTGCGTGTCGCTGAGCCACTGCTGCATTGTGGCGACTGGTTTGGCGGCGCCCACGACGATGCTGACGTGCGGGTGCTCTGGCGTACGCCGAGCGGCCGCGAGATGCAGGTCCACGATTGGCACGACCACCAGCAACGCGCCTTCGGCTGCGAACTGATCGAGGCGCAGGCAACCGCGCCGCGCCTGCGCCTGTTGTTCAATCCCGAGGCGGCACCGGTGATGTTCGAGCTGGGTGCGCGGGATTGGCGCGTGCATCTGGACAGCAGCGGCGAGCATATGGCCATCGGCGCCGAGCCAATCCCGATTTCCGACACCCAGATCCTTGCGCCAGCCCGCAGCCTGCTGGTGCTGACGCGGCCCTCAAGTTCCGAGACCACTCCATGATCGAGCTCCATCAGCGCAGTGCCGGCGTCCTGCTCCATATCACCTCGCTGCCTGGACCATTTGGTATTGGCGATTTCGGGCCGGGCGCCTACCAGTTCGTCGACTGGCTGGTCGCAGCCAACCAGCGTGTGTGGCAATGGCTGCCGATCAATCCGATCGGCCCCGGCAACTCCCCGTACCAGAGTGTCAGCGCGTTCGCTGGCAGTCCTTTGATGGTGGCGCTGGAGCCGCTGGTGGCGAGCGGTTGGTTGCTGCCACCGACGCTTCCGGAAGGCGGCTTCGACAGCGCTCGCGTGGAATTCGAGCGGGTGGTGCCGTGGCGGTTGGCGCAACTGCGGCAAGCCGCGCGGGGATTCTTTGCCAATGCCAGTGCCATCGAGCACGCGGAGTTCGCGCACTGGTGCAGCGAACAGGCGAGCTGGCTTGACGACTACTCGCTGTTCATGGCGCTGGAGGCGGCGCACGTTGGCGCTGCCTGGTGGTACTGGCGGTCGGACTTGCGTGATCGTGTTCCGGGCGCGCTGGTCGCAGCGCGACTGGAGTTTGCCGACGAAATCCGCTTCTGGCAGTTCGTGCAGTGGTGCTTCGATCAGCAGGCCTCGGCGCTGAAGCGGTATGCCAACCAGCGCAACGTGAGCCTGATGGGCGATCTGCCGATCTTCATCGCCCATCACAGCGCCGACTGCTGGGCGCGTCCTGACCTGTACTACCTGGATGACCATTTCCAGCCCACGGTAGTGGCTGGATGCCCGCCGGATGCGATGGCGCCGACCGGCCAGCGCTGGGGCAATCCGTTGTATCGCTGGGAGCGCATGGCCGCAGAGAACTATGCCTGGTGGACGGCGCGTCTGCGTCGTGCGCTACATCAGGCCGATGTGATCCGCATCGACCATTTCCGCGGCTTTGCGGGCTATTACGCGATCCCGGCGAGTTGCCCGACTGCCGAAGAGGGCGAATGGGTGGACGGCCCCGGCAAGGCCTTGTTCGATGCGATCAGTGCCGAACTCGGCGAGTTGCCGATCGTCGCCGAGGACCTTGGGCTGATTACCGCCGATGTCATCGAATTGCGCGATGGTTGCGGCTTTCCCGGCATGAAGATCCTGCAATTCGCATTCAGTGGGGATGCCCGCAACGAATTTCTTCCGCACAACTACACGCGGCATTGTGTCGCCTACACCGGCACGCACGACAACGACACGGTGCGTGGCTGGTGGCACAAGGCCAGCCCGCGCGAGCGCGCCTACGCGGGCAGATATCTGGCACCCGGCGCCATCGACGTGCACTGGGCGATGATCCTCGCGTGCTGGAATTCGGTCGCAAATATCGCCGTGGCGCCGTTCCAGGACGTACTTGGCCTCGACAGCAACCACCGGATGAACATCCCCGGTACCATGGGCAACCACAACTGGAGCTGGCGCTTCCGTTGGGACATGGTCGGCGACGAGGCCGCCCGCGTGCTCGGTTTGATCACTGCCGCAAGCGGGCGCGGGTCGGTCGAGCCGATGCTGGCCGAGGACGCTCAGCTTGAAGCAATGGCGTAGTCAGCCTGGTGCATCCGCGCGACGCCGATGACGCCGGCCATGTCGACATTCTGCTTGGGAGCAGCCGTTGAGCCGCGATTCGACGCGAAGTCATGACGTCCGCGACACCTCTGCATGGGCGTTGCGCGTGGCGCACTACTGGCGATTGATCGCCGACACGGTGGGCAGCTTCCAGATCTCGCGGTTGTAGTCGCCAATCGTGCGGTCGGTCGAAAACTTGCCGCTGGCGCTGGTATTCATGATCGCCGAAATCGCCCAGTTTTCGGCGTTCTGGTATAGCGCCGCAGCGCGCTGCTGCGCCGCCACGTAATCGGCGAAATCGGCACATACCATCCAATAGTCGCCAGCGTCGGTGAGGCTGTGCAAGATGTCATCGAAAATCCCCGGCTCGCACGGATTGAAATGGCCGACGCGGATCAGATTGATGACGCGGGCGAGGTTTTCATCGGCGGCAATCACCGACCCTGGGTTATATTCTGGGCGCAGCGCAGCGATTTCCCGTGTGGTTTTTCCAAACAGGAAGAAGTGCTCGGCGCCGACTTCTTCGCGAATTTCAATATTAGCACCATCGAGCGTGCCAATGGTCAGTGCGCCGTTCATCATGAACTTCATGTTGCCGGTACCCGAAGCCTCCTTGCCGGCGGTGGAAATTTGCTCACTCAGGTCGGCTGCGGGACAGATCACTTCCATCAGCGAAACGCTGTAGTTGGGGATGAAGGCGACACGCAACCAGTCGCCGATCTCCGGGTCCTGATTGACCACATCGGCAATGGAAGTGATGAACTTGATGATCAACTTGGCCATCGCATAACCCGGCGCCGCCTTGCCGCCAAACAGCACGCAGCGCTTCACCATCCCGCCAGTATCTCCACGCTTGATCCGCGCATACAGATGGATGACATGCAACGCGTTGAGCAGTTGGCGTTTGTATTCGTGGATGCGCTTGACCTGAACGTCGAACAACGCGTCCGGCGGAAACTCGACCCCGCACTGGTGTTTGATCAGCGCGGCGAGGTCTCTCTTGTTGGCTGCCTTGATTGCCCGCCAGCTTGCCCGGAAAGCGCTATCGCGGGCCATCGGGGCGAGTTGGTGCAACTGCTCAAGATCGGTGATCCAGCCATCGCCGATGGTCTTGGTGATCAGCGCCGAGAGGCGCGGATTGGCCAGTGCCAGCCAGCGCCGCTGGGTGACCCCATTGGTCTTGTTGTTGAATTTGTCTGGCGCGAACTCATGAAAATCGCGCAGCAGACCCTCGGTCAGCAGACGGCTATGCAATGCAGCGACACCATTGACCGAAAAGCTGCCGACAATCCCCAGCCACGCCATGCGCACCATTGGCGTCGGGCCGTCGTCGATGATCGACATCCGTGCTTGGCGGTGGGTGTCGCCAGGCCAGCGATTGGCGACTTGCCGCAGAAAGCGGGCATTGATCTCATGGATGATCTCCAGATGCCGCGGCAGCAACGTCCGGAACAGGGCGACCGGCCAACGTTCCAGCGCTTCGGGCAACAGCGTGTGGTTGGTATAGGCCATGCAGCGGTTGGTGATGCTCCAGGCCATGTCCCATTCAAGGCCATGTTCATCCATCAGCAGCCGCATCATTTCCGGTATGGCAATGGTGGGGTGGGTGTCATTGAGTTGACATACGTGCTGCTCGGCGAAATGGGTGAAATCCTCTCCGCGAACCCGCTTCCAGCGCCGCAAGATGTCCTGCAAACTCGCCGAGGCGAGGAAGAACTGCTGCTTCAGGCGCAGCTCCTTGCCGTGCGCGCTTTGGTCGTTGGGGTACAGCACTTGCGAAATGCGCTCGGCATCACTCTGCGCCGAGACCGCTGCGGCGTAATCGCCGGCGTTGAACTCGGCCAGATTGAACTGCTCCAGCGAAGAGGCGCGCCACAAGCGCAGCGTGTTTACCGTGCCATTCTTGTAACCCGCGATCGGAAAATCGTGGGGAATCGCAAGGACATCGTCGGTGTCGGCCCAGCGCCAGCGCGCATGGCCATGTTCGTCGGCGTACATTTCGCTGTGGCCGCCAAACTTGATTCGCATCGTGTACTCGTGGCGGACGATTTCCCATGGAAAATCGTGCGCCAGCCAATGGTCGGGATCCTCGACCTGATAACCCTTGACGATGCGTTGCAGAAACATGCCGTAGTCATAACGGATGCCATATCCGATCACGGGTAACTGCAAGGTTGCGCAGCTGTCGAGAAAGCAGGCTGCCAGACGCCCCAGGCCACCGTTGCCCAGACCGGCGTCATGCTCTTCCTCGGCAATATCCTCCAGGCGCAGACCAAGTTGCCGCAGCGCGTGTTCCATCTCCTCGGTCAGTCCCAGGTTCAGCAGGGTATTGCCGAGCGCCCGACCCATCAGATATTCAAGCGAGAGATAGTGACCACGGCGCGCGTTGGACTGGAAATAGGCGCCGCGTGTGGCTTCCCAGCGATCCATCAGGCGATCGCGCACGGCGAGCACGGTTGCGGTATAGCGATAGCGATTGCTGTCGTTGTAGCGATCGCGTCCGAGCGTGTAGGTCAGGTGACGCTGGATGTCGTGCTGCAGGCTCTCGGCGTCCATGCCCAGGGCAGGCAGGGGCGGGGCATCGGGAATAAGGCTGTTCACGCGGACGACCTGATCATTGCGGAGTTCGAGCACGGCTTGCGACCAACTGCCGAGTGTGCCCGCGCACCCCGTATGGCGCAAGGCTGCTGCTGTGCAGTCGCCGAATCTGGTCCGAGTGCCGCTGATCATTGAGGCTGCGCAAAGTCCGTGCGGCGGGCGTGGACGAATATCTGCCGCCAAGCATCACCTCGATCCACACTCCCAGGCAGGTACCTCCCATGTCCGTTCCTTACGTTTACCTGTTCGGCAATTCGCGCACCGATGGTGCGGCATCGATGAAGAACCTGCTCGGCGGCAAGGGTGCCAACCTGGCCGAGATGTGCCGGCTTGGCATCACCGTGCCGTCGGGTTTCACCATCAGCACCGAGGCTTGTACGGTATTCACCGAACAGGGCAAGGAGGCGGCGCTGAACCTGATCGAGGCCGAGGTGCTTGCTGGCGTGGCCTTCGTCGAGAACGAGATGGGCAAGCGATTCGGCGACGCCGCCGACCCCTTGCTGCTGTCGGTGCGCTCCGGCGCGCGTGCCTCAATGCCGGGCATGATGGACACCATCCTCAACCTGGGACTCAATGACGAGGCGGTGCTCGGGCTGGCGGCCAAGGCCGGCAACGAGCGCTTTGCGTGGGACTCGTATCGCCGCTTCGTGCAGATGTACGGTGACGTGGTCATGGGCCTGAAGCCGGTGTCCAAGGAAGATCACGACCCGTTCGAGCTGATCATCGAGATGGTCAAGGAGAAACGCGGCGTGCAGCTCGACACCGAACTGGATGCCGCCGACCTCAAGGAGCTGGTGGCGCGCTTCAAGTCGTTGATCCGCGCGCGCGTCGGCCGCGACTTCCCGACCGATCCGTGGGAGCAGTTATGGGGCGCGGTGGTTGCGGTGTTCGAGAGCTGGAACAACGACCGCGCACGCGTCTACCGCGAGTTGAACGATATTCCGCAGTCGTGGGGCACGGCAGTCAACGTACAGGCGATGGTGTTCGGCAACCTCGGCGACAGCAGCGCCACCGGCGTGGCGTTCTCGCGCGACGCCGGTACCGGCGAAGACCTGTTCAACGGCGAGTTCCTGGTCAACGCCCAGGGCGAGGACGTGGTGGCGGGCATCCGCACGCCGCAGCAGGTGTCGCTGTTGGGCTCCAGGCGATGGGCCGAGCTGGCCCTGGTCAGCGAGGAACAACGCCGCGCCAGTTATCCGTCGCTGGAAGAGCTGATGCCGGAGATTTACGCCCAGCTGCTGCACGCCGAGACCACGCTGGAGAACCACTTCAAGGACATGCAGGACCTCGAGTTCACCATCCAGGAAGGCAAGCTGTGGATGCTGCAGACGCGCAACGGCAAACGCACCGGCGCGGCGATGGTGCGCATCGCAATGGAAATGCTCGATCAGGGCATGCTCGACGAGCAGACCGCGCTGCAACGGGTCAGTCCGGATCGGCTGAACGATTTGCTGCACCCGATTTTCGACCCGCGGGCACTCAAGGCCGCCACCGTGATCGCGCGCGGTCTGCCGGCGTCGCCCGGCGCCGCAACCGGGCAGATCGTGTTCTTCGCTGACGAAGCCGAGGACTGGGTCAAGCGGGGCAAAGCGGTGATCCTGGTGCGCCAGGAAACCTCGCCGGAAGATCTGCGCGGCATGAGTGTGGCCAAGGGCATTCTCACGGCGCGCGGCGGCATGACCTCGCATGCGGCGGTGGTGGCGCGCGGCATGGGCAAGTGCTGCGTTTCCGGTGCCGGCGCGGTGCACGTGGATTGCAAGGCGCGTTTGATGAGCATCGGCGACAAGGTCTACGCCGAAGGCGACTGGCTGTCGCTGAATGGCTCCACCGGAGAGGTTTTTGCCGGCCAGATCGCCACCAAGGATGCCGAGCTCAGCGGCGACTTCGGCAAGTTGATGGCGCTGGCGGACAAGTACAAGCGCCTGGAGGTGCGTGCCAATGCCGACACGCCCGAGGATGCCAGGGTGGCGCGCAACTTCGGTGCCACCGGCATCGGCTTGTGTCGCACCGAACACATGTTCTTCGAAGGCGAACGCATCACCGCGGTGCGCGAGATGATCCTGGCCGACGACGAGTCCGGTCGCCGCAAGGCGCTGGCGCGGCTGCTGCCGATGCAGCGCGGCGACTTCGAGGGCCTGTTCCGCGCGATGAACGGGCTGCCGGTGACCATCCGCCTGCTCGACCCACCGCTGCATGAGTTCGTGCCGCACGACGAGGCCGGCCAGAAGACCATGGCCAGGCAGATGGGCGTGTCGCTGGCGAAGATCCGCATGCGCATCGACGATCTGGCCGAATTCAATCCGATGCTCGGCCATCGCGGCTGTCGCCTCGGCATCACCTATCCCGAGATCACCGAGATGCAGGCCCGCGCGATCTTCGAGGCTGGCCTCAACGTGCAGGCGCAGGGCATCGCGGTGAAGGCCGAGATCATGGTGCCGCTGGTCGGCACGGTGCGCGAGTTCAATGCGCAGGCCGGCGTGATCCGCGGGGTTGCGGCGCAGGTGTTTGCCGAACGCGGCGAACAGCTGCACTACATGCTGGGCACGATGATCGAGACGCCGCGCGCCGCGCTGGTGGCCGACAGCATCGGCAAGCAGGCCGAGTTCTTCTCCTTCGGCACCAACGACCTGACGCAAATGACGCTGGGCTTCTCGCGCGACGACGCCGGCAAGTTCCTGCCCGACTATCTGAAGAATGGCATGTACGAGCACGACCCGTTCCGCAGCATCGACCAGAAGGGCGTGGGTCTGCTGGTCGAAATGGCGGTGCGCAAGGGCAGGGCGGTGCGTCCGGACATCGAGATCGGCGTCTGCGGCGAGCACGGCGGCGATCCGGCCTCGGTCGCCTTCTTCCATCACGTCGGGCTCGACTACGTCAGTTGTTCGCCGTTCCGCGTGCCGATCGCGCGACTGGCGGCGGCGCAGGCGGCGATAGGCGATTGATCGAAGCGCGCTGATGGCCATGCATCGATAACGCGGGAAAGTCGTCAGCGACGGGGCCCCGGTTTGGCCTCCATGCTTGCGCCTTCACGTGGTGTTGGCCAGACTGCCGAGCAATCGGAGGAGCGCCAGTGGCCATCGAACACGACATCCGCATACGCCTGGAAACACTGAACCGGATCGGCGTCGCGTTGTCGTCGGACCGCGACATCGGCAGCCTGATGGAGCGCATCGTCGAGGCGGCGCGCCAGTTCACGATGGCGGACGGCGCGACCTTCTATCGCAAGTCCGGCGACACCCTGGTGTTCGACCTGCTGCGCAATGTCTCCCTCGGACTGGACCTCGGCGGTCGCGGTGGCGAACCGATCAATCTGCCGGAAATCGCGTTGCACCATCCCGACGGCAGCCCGAACCACTCGCTGGTGGTCGCCTACGCCGCGTTGACCGGTACCACGGTCAACGTCGAGGACGCCCACACCGAGCCGGGTTTCGATTTTTCCGGCACGCGTGCCTTCGATGCGCGCACCGGCTATCGCTCGCAGTCGTTCCTGACGGTGCCGATGAAGAACCATGCCGATGCGGTGATCGGCGTGCTGCAGCTGATCAACGCAGGCGGTCCGGATGGCGCGGTGCGCGCGTTCACCGATGCCGATCAGCAACTGGTGGAATCGCTGGCCTCGCAGGCGGCCATCGCGCTGAACAACCACACGCTGATCGAACAGATGGCGGAGCTGTTCGAGTCGCTGATCACGCTGATCAACAGCGCCATCGACGAGAAGTCGCCGTACACCGGCGGCCATTGCGAGCGCGTGCCGACGCTGACAATGCTGTTGGCCGACGCCGCCTCGCGGACCGGCGTCGGGCCGCTGGCGGGTTTCCGCATGAGCGACGCCGACCGCTACGAACTGAAGATCGCCGGCCTGCTGCACGACTGCGGCAAGATCACCACGCCGGTGCATGTGGTCGACAAGGCGACCAAGCTGGAGACGCTGTTCGATCGCATCCATCTGGTCGACACCCGCTTCGAGGTGCTGATCCGCGATGTCGAGATCGCGCATCTGAAGGGCGAGCTGGACGCCGATGCCTGTCGCGCGCAGATCGAGCAACTGCGCGCGGATCGCGAGATCCTCCGGCGCAACAACACCGGCGGCGAGTTCATGTCGGATGCCGCGATCGCCGAGATCGAGCGCATCGCCGGCTACCGCTGGCTCGGGCCGGACGGGCAGGTGCAGCCGCTGCTCAGCGCCGAGGAGGTGATGAACCTCAGCATCCGCCGTGGCACGCTGAATGCCGGCGAGCGCGAAATCATCAACAACCACATCGTGTCGACCATCCGCATGCTGGAGGCGTTGCCGTGGCCACCGCACCTGCGCCGGGTGCCCGAGTACGCCGGCGGCCATCACGAGCGCATGGACGGCAAGGGCTATCCGCGCGGTCTCACCCGTGAGCAGATGAGCATCCAGGCGCGGGTGATGGGCATCGCCGACGTGTTCGAGGCGCTGACCGCTTCCGATCGCCCGTACAAGGCGCCGAAGACGCTGTCGGAATCGATCCAGATCCTCGGCCGGATGAAGCAGGACCAGCACATCGACCCGGACCTGTTCGATGTGTTCGTGCGCGAGCGCGTCTACCTCGACTACGCACGGCGTTTCCTCGATGCCAGCCAGATCGACCGCATCGACTGGCACAACGTGCCGGGCGTGGGCGCTGAACTGGCGGAGTATCTGATCGCCACCGAGGCGCAAGCCTGAAGCTCGGAGTGCGTCGTCCCCGGCAACGCTCCATTGGCGTTCCTGATCTGGCTTGCCTGGGCGTCTTGCCGACAGCTTTTTGTCTGCAAAGGACGCAAAGGACGCAAAAGGAAGCAATATCCGTGGTTGGCGTTTCCAATTTTCTGGTTCGCTGTTTCCGGCTTTCCTTTGCGTTCTTCGGGTCCTTTGCGGATAAAGGCATTTCACCATCACGACACCGACCATGACCGAACCCGTACGACTGTCGAAACACCTCGCGGCGCTATTGCCGTGTTCGCGCCGCGAGGCCGAGCTGTACATCGCCGGTGGCTGGGTGCGGGTGGACGGCGAGGTGGTCGAGGAACCGCAGTTCAAGGTGACCACGCAGAAGGTCGAGCTGGATCTGCACGCCGAACTGGAATCCGCGTTGCCAGCGAGCATGCTCTGGCACAAGCCCGCCGGTGTCGATGCGGATACCGCCGGCGATCCGCTGTCGGGCTTGATCCGGCCGGCGTCGCGCTCGGCCGACGACGCTACCGGCGTGCGCACGCTGCGGCGCCACTTCACCCATCTGGACTCGGTGCTGGTGCTCGATCCCGAGGCCAGCGGGCTGGTGATGCTGACGCAGGACCGCCATCTGGCGCGCAAGCTCGGCGGCGATTTCAACCGCTTCGAACAGGAGTACGTGGTCGAGGTCGAAGGCCACTTGCCGCCGGGTGGGCTCGAGCGGATGCAGCGCGGCGAGGGCATCGAACGCCAGGCGCCGCCGTTGCTCAAGGTCAGCTGGCAGAGCGAGGCGCGCCTGCGCATCGCCGCCAAGGCGATCCTGCCGGGGCAGATCCAGCAGTTGTGCAAGGCCGCAGGGCTGGACGTGAAGTCGATCAGGCGCATCCGCATCGGACGCCTGCCGATGGCGAAGCTGGCGCCGGGGGAGTGGCGTTATCTGGCTGCGGACGAGCGGTTGTAGGCTTTCGCTTCAGTGGGTCCAGACTTGTCTGGACGCTCTTCCTGGATACGATGCAGAAGCGTCCAGACAAGTCTGGACCCACAAGAGCGGGCCAGAAGCGTCCAGACAAGTCTGGACCCACAAGAGCGGGCCAGAAGCGTCCAGACAAGTCTGGACCCACAAGAGCGGGCCAGAAGCGTCCAGACAAGTCTGGACCCACAAGAGCGGGTCAGAAGCGTC
>JAIMJQ010000025.1 GCA_020693165.1 Xanthomonas sp.
TCCAGACAAGTCTGGACCCAGCAAAGCCTCGCATCCGAAGCATCCAGACAAGTCTGGACCCAGCAAAGCCTCGCATCCGAAGCGTCCAGACAAGTCTGGACCCAGCAAAGCCTCGCATCCGAAGCGTCCAGACAAGTCTGGACCCAGCAGAACCTCGCTCATGCCGGATAGCCGCCGTTGCAGCCAGAAACCAGCAACCCACAACCGCCTTCAGGGCGTCGGCAGGCTCTGCGCCCGCAGCGACTGGCCGACGCGCAACTGAAAACCGAGCTTGGTGATCAGCAGGCGCTCTTCGGTCGGCTTTTGCACCAGATCGTTGGCGCCGGCGCGCAGCAATGCGGTCTGGTTGGCGGCATTGTCGTCGCCGGTCATCACCAGAATCGGCATTTCGCCCTTGCTGTAGCCAAAACGCGGGCCGCGGACGACGTCGAGCAGGTCGCCACCGGTCATGCCGCCTTTGAGATAGACATCGGTCAGGATGATGTCCGCCGCCATGCGGCCCTCGAACCTGGCCTGTTCGAGGATGTCGATGGCGTCCTCGACGCTGACCACGTGATTCACCTTGAGGCCATGCTTTTCCATCATGCGGCGGGTGGCCACCGCCACCACGCGCGAATCCTCGACGTACAGCACTTCGCCCGAGACCATGCCCTCCGGGCGGATATAGCCGCGAATGAAGGTGCTGAGCGCCTGCGGACCGAGTGACTTGTCGAAATAGTCGGTGACGTCGCTGCTGATGTCGCGGTTCATCAGGCGTTCCTGCACATCGCCGGAGACCACCACGATCGGGATGTAGGCCTGCGACGAGCTCTCGCGTATGCAGCGCGCCAGTTCCAGCCCGTCCATGTCCGGCAGTCGCAACGCGGTCGTCACCAGATCGATGACGCCGGACTGCAGATGCGCCTTGGCTTCCTCGCCACTGCTGCAGGCCAGCACGGTGACCCCCGGCAGGTCATGGTGCAACAGTTGGTCGATGATCTTGCGGACCACCTTGGACCCGTCGACCACCATCACCCGCGGATTCTCGCTGGAGATGTGTCGCGTTACCGATGCCTCCATACCGGGCTCCCCTTCCCTGCGCCGCGCGCTCAGCGTGGCTCGGCGTCGCGCAGATGGCGCGCGCTCGCCAGCCAGGCCCCCAACCATCCCAACAACGCACCGTAGCCAACCAGCAAGGCCATCCCGCGCGCGCCCAACCCCTGCAGGGTTATTCCGGCATCGTAGCTTAGCGCAAGCCGATCGATGGCGGGTTGCATCAGCGCCAATCCCAGGTAGACCAGGGCCAGCGCCAGCAGCCCGCCGACGATGCCGTACCAGGCGCCGATATAGAGAAACGGCCTGCGCACATGGCCATCGCTGGCGCCGAGCAGCTTCAGGATCAGTATTTCCTCGCGCTTCAGCGAGATCTCCAGGCGAATCGTGTTGCCGACCACCAGCAACACCGCCACCGCGAGGATCGCGGCGCCGAGCAGAATTGCGCGCCGGGCCAGATCGAGCAGCGCCTCCAGGCGTTCCAGCCAGCGCCGGTCGACCTGCACCCAGTCGACTTCGTTGCGCGCCGCCAACTCGCTCTTGAAGTCATCGAGGCGGGCAACGCCGGCGCCAGTCAGGCGCACGATCACCAGCGCCGGCATCGGATTGGCGTCGAGGGCGCCGAGCGCTTCGGCGAAATCGCTCATCGCGCGCAGTTCCGCCAGGGCGTCGTCGGCCGAGCGCACTTCGGTCTGCGCCACCTCCGCTCTGCCCTGCAATGCATCCGCCAGTTCGATCGCGCGCTCGACCGGCTCGCCCGCCGCAAGGAATACGGTGAGATCACCACTCGGCCGCCAGGCGACAGCGGCGCGATCGATCTGATCGAGCGCGAGGAACCCGAGCGCCGGCAGCACCAGCGCCACCGCGATCACGCCGAGTGTCAGCGATTGGCCGAACGGATCGCGCAGCAGGCGCCGCATGCCGACGCGCAAACCCTCGGCGTGCGCTCGCAGCCACGCGCGGCGACGGTCGCCCTGCGGGCGCGTCGGTTCAACCGCCTCGGCCATACCAGTCCTCCGGACGGAAATCGTCGATCAGGCGGCCGCCGTCGAGCACCAACGTGCGCTTGCGCATGCGCTGGATCAGCGGCAGATCGTGGCTGGCGATGATCACGGTGGTGCCCTGCTCCTTCAGCGAGATCATCAGCGCCATGATCTCCGCCGCCAGCTTGGGGTCGAGGTTGCCGGTGGGCTCGTCGGCCAGCAACAAGTCGGGCACGCCGACCATCGCCCGGGCGATGCCCAGGCGCTGCTGTTCGCCGGTCGACAACTCGCGCGGCAACGCCGATTCGCGGCCGCCCAAGCCGACCTGATCGAGCGCCTGCGGCACGCGCAACGCAACCTCGGTCTCGGCCACCCCATCGAGGCGCATCGGCAGCGCGACATTGTCGAAGGCATTGCGATCGAGCAAGAGGCGGTGGTCCTGGAACACCAGGCCGAGTCGTCGCCGGTAAGCCGGCAGTCCACGCCGGCGGATATCTGCCAGCCGTTTGTTGAAGACCTCGACGGTGCCTTCGCTGGGACGTTCGATCAGCGCGAGCAACTTCAGCAGCGTGCTCTTGCCGGCGCCGGAATGACCGGTCACGTACACCATCTCGCCGTAGCCGATCTCGAAGCTGATGTCGGTCAGCGCTTCGCGCCCTTCGGCGTAGCGCTTGCTGACCATTTCGAAGCGGATCGACATGGCGCGGAGCCGACAGTGGACCAGGACGTTGGGGCTTGATTATGCGGAAGCGGGCCGCCGAATGCGCGTGGCGTGCGTATCAAGCCGGCATTCAGATCGGCTCCATCAGTGTTGCAGGCCAGCCAGCGGACGAAGTTGCGCCAGCACGGCGACATCGGCGTGCTTCCAGCGCTCTCGCAAGCGCTTCAGCAACACTTCGCGCGCTGCCGCGTCGGGCTCGACCTCAATCTGTCGCAGCAGCGCACGGTTGACGTCGAGCACGTTGTTCACCTGTCCGGCGAATTGCCCGCCGTATTCGGCAAAGGCGCGGCTGCGCTGCTGATCGATCCAGCGCAAGTGCAGGAGTTCGGCGTCGGCGTCAGCGACGGCTCGTGCCAGGTCGGCCGCGGCGACTCGGACCTGGAAGTACTCATGGACATCCTCACCGGGCGCAAGTCGCGCCAGGCCGGCCACCGGGTCGGCGGCGAGGCGCGCAGAGATGACCTTGAGCAGGCTGTCGAGGGCGGGGTTGGCGCGCTCGCCGGCGACCGCATCGATGTCGGCCAGCCACGCGCGCGCCAGTTCCGGCTGGCCGCCGCGGACAGCCAGCAGCGCAAGCTGCGCCAGGTGCAGGCTGGCCGGGTACTGCGGCGATTCCTGGCCACTCAGCAGCGGTCGTTCGCGCTTGGCCGGTTCCACCAGGTCCTGCGGCTCGCCCGCCGCCTGTCGCAGCGCTGCCAGGTACAAGCGCGCACGCGACGCGGCGGCAGGGACGTCGCCGGCTTCGGCCGCCGCAGCCAGCTGCCGCGCCGCGTCCTGCGCCTCGCGCAGACGCCCCTGATAAGCGAACCAGGTCACGCGACGCGCCTTCGCCTCCAGCGCGAAGCGGGCGGGAATGCCGCTGAGGTCGGCCGCGAGCTGCGCGTCCGCTTCACCAAAGCGTTCCAGATAGGTGTAGACGTCTGCCAGGCCCTGCGTTACCGGCAATGGTCGCACCTGCAGTGCCTCCTTGAAGGACTGCTCGGCGGCAATGGACTGTCCCATCCACAACTGGCAATAGCCTTTGCCGTGGCCTGCGGAATGGCGCGACGGGTCGCGGCTGCGAAAAGCTTCGTCGAACAGCGGCACGGCTTCGGCACAACGATTGAGGTCGAACCAGTAGTTCATCGCGGCGTTGTTCTGGCCGCTGCCCGCGTCCGGATACAGCGCAGCGAATTCGCGCCAGCGATCCGCGCTGCGCGCCGGGTCTTCGGCCCAGGCCAGCAACGCGTCGACATAGGCCGCTTCGCGGACGCTGAGGCGGTCGCGCAGTTGCGCCGCTCGTCGTGCCGGCACCAGGCCCTCGGCGAAACGTCCTTGCGGCAGCAAGGTCGCCGCGATTCCGGCGTGGGCCATCGCGAACTCAGGATCGAGCTCGAGCGCACGCTCGAACAACCTGCGCGCGTCATCGTGGCGGCCGTCCTGGTATTCCTTGCGGGCGACCGAATAGATCCGCAGTGCCTCCAGATTGGCGGTGGTCGCACGCGTCAGAGGCATCGAGTAATCCGCTATCGATTGCAGCGATTCGCCGAATTTCGCGCGCAACTCGTCAACGACCGCATCGATTGCCGGCAACAGGTCCTCCGGCCGCCGGGCGGCGGCCCGCGTCACCCACACGGTGGACTGGCTGTGGGGATCGACCACGTCGACCGCCACCCGCAACGATCCGCCGCTGTCGCTGACGCTTGGCAGCAGCAGCGCCCGCGCGCTCTCGCGCAGCGCCATTTCGACGCCGATGCCGCGATCGATGCGAGTCGCTGCAGGATCGCGCTGCATGCGTTCCAGCGCGTCGCGCACCTGCAGTTCGCTGAACACGTTGACATACCGCGACTGCGAGAGTCCCTGGCGAAATGCGAGGCCAAGCGATTCGTCGAGGAGCACCTGGCCGGTTCGGTTCGCGAAGTCGCCGACCACCACCCAGTCGCGCTCGGCAAAGTCGATGCCAGGTTGCGGCCTGAGCCCGAACCAGGCGAGGACGACCAACGCCGCAATGACCAGCGCCACTGCGGCGACGACGATTCCAGGCCGCTGCCAAACCGACAGGATGCGCTGCGCACCGACGCCACCCGGTGGCGTTCGAAAATGGGCGACGCTGGACTCGCCTGTCTCGTGGACCTCCCTCGGCTGCAGCAGGCCGTCGAAGCGGTAGCGACCGTGGGCTTTCCAGATCGGCATTCGCCCGGCGGCGCGCAATTCGGCCTCGGCATTTTCGGCCAACTCGCGGGCGACCGACGACAGCAGCGTCTGTCCCGGCAGCGCCAATCCCATCAGACGCAAGGCAACCGGCTTGGCCAGCCCCTCGACCTCGATCGGCCTGGCGCCACGGGCAATCTCCTCGGCGCTGTTTTCCCAGAGCACGGCCTCGCCGACATGGATGCCGATGCGCGCCGCCATGGGCGTGTGTTCGAGCTGCGACAGTTCCTGCAGGCGACGCTGGTGCTCGAGCGCAAAGGCAACCGCCTGCAGCGGTCGCTCGAACAGCAACAGGAATTCGCCGGACTTGTCGATCTCGCGGCCGCGATGGCGGCGAATCAGGTCGCGCACCAGCCGCTCGTGGCGACGGATCAGATCCGTCGCGCGCAGTTCACCGAGGTGGTCGATCATCGCCGTGCGGTCGGCCAGTTCGAGGGCCGCGATGGTGCGCAGTGTCGGCTCGCCCGGATGGGTTCCCTCAGTCAATTCACCGCTGGCGGTCGGATCGGGCATGCGTTGAAGACTAGCCCGCATTGCTCACACCGGTGTGAGAAATGCGGGCTAACCCGCATTGTTCATCGCGGACGGCGCAACACGGTGCGCGCAACGGCAAACAGCAACCGCGACCAGGCGCCGAGGCGAACCAGCACGCGCAGTGGCCAGGCCGTGTGCGGCGCATCGAACTTGTCGAAATAGCGCAGCAATCCCCGGTGCTTGGCGATTTCGACGCGCAACGGCCGGCTGCGACTGGAGACGCCCTTGACGTGGACGACGCGCACGCCGGGGTCGCACCAGACCTCGAACCCAAGCTCGCGGATGCGGCGGCACAGGTCGAGGTCCTCGGCGTGCATGAAGTAGCCCTCGTCGAACCCGCGGGCAGCGTTGAATGCATCGCGGCGAACCAGCATCAGCGCGCCGGAGATGGCGTCGCCGCGCAGCGGTTCGACTTGCCCGAACGGTATCGGCAGCGGCACGCCGTCGATCGCGTCGAAGCGGTCGAGGCCGAGCGCGCTGGCGATCGCGCGCGCCGGCAACGGGTCGCGCCGCAGGCTGGCGGGATCTGGCCGGCCCTGGGTGTCGACCAGCAGCGCACCGAGTACAGCCAGCTTTTCGCGCGCCTGCGCCGTGCGCCCGAGGCGGTCCAGCGTGTCCGGTTCGACCAGGCAGTCGGGATTGAGGAACAGCAACCACGGCAACTGGCAGGCGCGCGCGCCGCGGTTGCAGGCCACCGCAAAGCCGGGATTGCTGGGCAGGTCCAGGCGCAGGATGCGGTGATCGTCGATCTCGCCAAGCAGCGCATCGATCTCGCCAGGCAGCGAACCGTTGTCGACCAGCACCACCTCGGCCAGTTCGGGACAGCGCAGTACCCGCCGCAGGCAATCGCCGAGCAACGGGCCGGTATGGTAGTTGACGATGACTGCCGCTATGCGCACTCAGCCGATCAACGCTTCGGCGAAACGCGGCGCCAACTCGAACGCGGCGGGCCACGCACGCACGGCGGCGGCCAGCTGCCGGGTTTCGCTGCGCAGACGCTCGGCGGCGCCGGCGGCATCCAGCGACTCCGGCCATTCCGCCAGGCGCGGCGCGTTGTTGCGCGTCAGCTCCTTGCTGGTGGCCTGGATGATCTCGCGCAGATCGGCTTCCCAGTAGATCGGCGCCTGGGTTCCGGCACCCTCCAGTCGGCGCTGCAGGTCGGAGACCAGATCGGCGCGCTTGTAGGTCAGGTAGGTTGCCAGCTCCGACTGCAGCGCGTCGCTCGCCGACGCGGCGAAGTCGTCCATCAGCGCAGCCAGGTACTGGGCGCGGTCGATCGCCGCACTGGCGCGACATTCCCCCGCCCGCGCCTGCAAGTGATCGGTGAAGAAAGCCGCCGAGTTCGGCGTGAACACCCGGCGCGCAGCCTCCGACCGCTTCAATGGCGGTTGCCACTGGCTGCCGATCGCGGTTGTGGTGTGCAGCACCACCGACTCCGGGTCGAAGAACCGCGTCAGCACGCCGAAGCTGGGCCCGATCCGCAGGCCGGCACCCGGCATCGCAAAGCCGGGCAGCACGCCGAGATCGACCGCGCTCGGCTGGTAGATCGAATGTTGGCCGATGCGCGCGCGACGGATGCCGTGGCAGACGTGATCGCCCTCGAACGCACGCAGGTAGGACTCGCGGCTGGCCCAGAAACGGTCGCGCGAACCGCGATCGAGCTGGTACAGCCAGATGTTGTGCGGCACCTCGATCGAACCGACCGAACCCTCGACGATGGCAGCAATGCGCCCGCGCGGATCGAAAGCCCGCATCGCCGGCAACGCCGCGCCGCGCAGCGCTGCCACAGCCAGGTGCAGCCGGCCCGGATTGCTGACGCAACGGCCGAGGCTGTCACCGAGGTAGGCGCCGGCGACGTGACCGAGCCGCGCATCCGCGTATTCGGCTTCCTGGGCCGGGATCGGCTGGTCCGGGGTGTAGAACCAGGCCTCGCGCTGCTGGCTGTGGAGCAGGTCGATGCCGCCGCCGGCGCCCGGCATCGAGCGCTGCGGCAGGAACTGGCGGTCGTCGAAAATCAGCGCCCGACGGCCGGAAGCGAGCAACAGCATCCAGTTGAACAACTGCCCGCGCGTCGGCGCCTCGTCCTCGCCGAGCAGCCAGGTCAGGGCCGCGGCCTGGGCCTTCATCTGGCCCTGCAGGCGCGCGATGAACGCCGCGCGTTCGGTGTTGCCGAGGTAGCGCAGGCCGGCGTCGCGGCGGCGCTCATCGACCACGCGCCGGTTGGCCTCGCGCGATGCCTGGTTGCGCGAGCCATCGAGCACGACGATCGCCAGCCGGTCGATATCGCCGTCGCCGCCCTTGATCAGGCTGTCGATGCAGCGCGCCAGGCCCTCGGGGCGATCCTCGGCGAGCACGAATATCGGACCGAGTGGCGATTGTCGCCGTGCCGGTGCCGACCCGTAAGCATCGAGGATCTGCTCGGCGCTCTGCAGCAGGCCGCGATCGACCAGGCCCGTGAGCACGCGGCGTGTCGCCTCCTCCTGCCCGCGCAGGTTCGGCAGCGCCGTGTGGATCGCCTTTTGATGGTCGTCCAGGGTGCCGAACTTCTTGCATTGGTCGAGCGCCTGGAAGACCTCAAGGGTCATCACGCTGCGCTCGTGCGTGCGCGGATTCTGGATCATGCATTCGCTGCTGGAGAGCTGCGCCACCATGCCGTCGTCGGCGGCGTACAGGGTGTCGGAATGCGAACGGGGCAAGATGGCGCTCATCGATGGATCCTTCCTTGGTCGGACGCGCGCTCGGCGAGCAGCGCTTCGGCGCGCGCCAGGCGGACGCGCAGGTCTTCGATCTCCCGTTCTTGGGCGATCAGGCGGTGGCCGGCGGCAATATGCCGGCGGATTTCGTCGTCGTAATGTCGATAGACCGACTCACGCGCGTCGCCGAACAGGTGCAGAGCACCCGCGGGCGGCAGGTCGGCCTCGCTGGCGGCGCACGCCACCAGGAAATACAACGCGGCGTAGTCCGGACGCTGGCTCAGGGTCGCCTGATCGTGCAGCGTTGCCGCACTGGCCACCGTCGGAGCCCGATCAGGGTCCCACAGCACGGACTGGAACAGCAGCTTCTGGGCATACACGCGCAGCGCTGGAAACTCGGTCGACAGCAGCGCTTCGAGCTGGTCGCGGTAGAGCTCGCCGACGTGGAACTCGTTGTGGTAGCCGCGCGCATCGCTGTAAGTGCGCTTGTCCGGCGACGAGATCAGCAGCAATCCACCGGGCGCCAGCAAGCGCCGGAATCCGGTCACCATGCGTTGCTGCTGATGGACATGCTCGAGGGTCTCGAAGCTGACGACGAGGTCGAAACTGGCGTCGGCGAGCTGATCGAGGCAGGTGACGTCGCCCTGGGCGAATTCGAGCCCGCCGACGCCGGCATAACGTCGCCGCGCATGCGCAATGGTGTCATCGGCGATGTCGACCCCGAGCACGCGGGCGCCGGCGTGGGCCAGCAGTGCGCTGCCATAGCCTTCGCCGCAGGCGGCATCGAGGACGCGCTTGCCGGCAGCGAAGCCGGCCGCGTAGGCGTAGCGATGCAGGTGCTCGTACCAGATCTCGCGCACGCACTCGGGCGTGAAGCGCTCACCGGTGAATGGCAGGATCGGCGGATCGGTGTCGGTCATCGTTGCCGGAAATGCGGGTCAGGGTGGGTCATGGCGGCGGCGACAGTCATCGCTCTGGGAGCTCTTGTCGCCCCCGGCGAGGGGCGCTCATTGGCGCAGCGAACTGGCTCACTTCCAGTCCACCGCTCACCCTGAGCAAAGCGTCCCAGAGCTTCACCGGGACGCGTCGTCGAAGGGCGAGCGGCGCGCGGAGAATGGCGCCCTCCGACGACGCGTCCTGATAAAGCGCCGGGCGCTCTGCTCAGGGTGAGCGGACATACAGAATTTTTAGCCGATAAAATCAATTGATTACGGCATTCTTGGCAAGAAGCATGGCACCATCGCCAATGAACGGCAGGCCCAGAGCACGCTAGTGGGTCCGGTTTCGGGAAGATCAAGCGGCCGGAACAACTGCGCCAAGGCGAAGTTCGCGGTAGCGCTCGCTGACGCGCGCGCGCCGCGCCGCCAGCGGGTCGGACGCAATGAATTCGGCGACGGCGCTATTGTAGCGGGGATAGCGTGCCAGCAGGCGTGCGAGGTTGCCGCCGCCGGGTCTCAGGCCGAGCGGCGCGAACGATCCACCGCCGGCATGCACCACGTAACAGTCGTCGGCGAGTACATTGCGCCAGCCGTGCGCGGCGGCGCGACAGCAAAAATCGTTCTCTTCGCCATAGCCGCGCCCAAAGGTGGCGCGATCGAAATCGCCGATGGCGTCGAGCGTCGCACGCCGGATCAGCATGCAGAAGCCTACCGCGGTCGGCAGCTGCGGGTACTCCGGCGGTCCGCACTCGGCGAAGGCACGCGCGATGGTCGCGGCATCGGACGGCACCGGCGCGGCCTTGCACAGCTCCGGCCAGGAGCAGATCTCGGCGTTGTTGGAGAACGGCGTCACCGTCGCCACGCGTGCGTCGCTGTCGAGCGCGCGGCGCATCCGCGGTAGCCAGCCTGGGGTCACTTCGGTGTCGGCATTGAGCAGCAGCACATCGCCGCGGGTTGCCGCAATGGCGCGATTGACGCTGCCGACGAAGCCCAGGTTGGCGTCGTTGTGCAGCAGCTTCGGCGCCAGCGGCGAGACCTGTTGCCACTGCGCCAGCAGCGGCGCGATCGCCGGATCCGGCGAGGCATCATCGATCACCAGAACCCGCGCCTGGGCCGGGAGCGTGTGGTGGTCGAGCGCGTGCAGACAGCGGCGCAGCAAAGCCGCCGCGTCATGGACGGGAATGACGATGTCGATGGTCATCGGATCACGCCCACCGATGCGCCAGTCGCACGATCCCGAGTTCGCGGGTGTTGCCGCGGATCACCAGTTCGCGCACCTCGGTGTCGAACAGGCGCAGGCCTTCGGGATCGAGCGCGTGCAGCTTCAATGTGTATTGGCCCGGCAGCAGCGCCAGCGCGTCGAACTGTAGGTGAAAGCGGTATCGACCTTCGCGCTCGCGGCTCGCCTTGGCGCCGTCAATGTCCGAAGTGGTTCCATAAACCGCCGTGCCATCGGCGCGCAGCAGGCCGATGGCGAGGTGCGGCGTACGATCGTCGCCGGAGTGAATCTCGACCTCGATCTGCAGCGGCGTCTCGGCGCCGAGCAGCAGCGGAGTCAGCCCGTCGCGGCCATTGAGCACGACGCGTTCGATGCGGTAGCCATCCGCGCTGCTCGGCTTGCGCTCTGGTCCGCTTTCGGCAGCCGTCTTGCGCTCATGGTAGGCGAGGTAGTCCTGGGTGACGTCGTAGACGTCACCGTAGCCCTGTACGCGACCACCCTGCAGCCAAAGGGCGTGCTGACACAGCTTCTGCACGTGGTACATGCTGTGCGATACCAGCATCAAGGTGCCACCGCTGCCCAGATAGTCCTCGATCCAGCGCACGCACTTCTTCTGGAAGGATTCGTCGCCCACCGCGAGTACTTCGTCGGTGATCAGAAGGTCGGGGCGGCGCGCAGCCACCACCGCAAACCCGAGACGCACGACCATGCCGGTCGAGTAGTGCTTGATCGGCTCGTCGATGTAGCGGCCGATATCGGCGTACTCGATGATCTCGTCGGTACGCGCGCGGATGTCGTCCGCGCTCATGCCCATCAGCGCGGCAGCGGTGCCGATGTTCTGGCGCCCGGTGTACTCGGGATGGAATCCGGCACCCAGCTCGAGCAAGGCTGCCACCGAGCCGGCGACCTCGACGCTGCCTTCGCTGGCATTGAGCACCCCGGTCAGAACCTTGAGCAGGGTCGATTTGCCGGCGCCGTTCTCGCCGATGATGCCGAGAGATTCGCCGCGACGGACGATCAGGTCCACACCCTGCAACACCGGCACATCGGCAATACCGGCACGGCCACCGAGGACACGCAACATCGCCCGCACCCGGTCAGCGTTGCGGTGGACCAGTGGATAGCGTTTGCCGACGCCTTGCAGTCGGACCAAGATGTCATTCACCCTGGAATCCTCAGGTGACCGCTGGCAACTATTCGGTGAACCGGTCGCGACCCCGTTCGTCCTGAGCGTTTCCCCCGCGCTGTTCGGGGGAAACAGTCGAAGGGCGCGGACTTGCCGAGCGCGTTTCTGATCGCGGAATCCATCCAAACGCTATCGCGGCGTTGGGTTGACACGCTCTGCGAGCGTCCTTCGACTATTTCCCGCTCGCAGGCTCGCGGGAAACGCTCAGGACGAACGGGGTCGTTCGATTGATCTGGGCTGCGGCTCAGCGCCGCCGGGCGACCCACGCTCACAGAAAGTCCTCGAAATGTCGGCGCAGCCGGGAAAACACCACGGCGCCGACGCCGAGCATCGCCAGCGCCAGCATCAGCGCGGTCAGGTCATGCCAGCCCGGCGCGTACTGGCCGTCGAGGATCAGCGATCGCAGGCGTTCCGGGTAGTAGGTCAGCGGGTTCCAGTCCATCAGCGACTGTGCGAACTCCGGCAGCATGGCGCGCGAGTACAGCACCGGCGTCAGGAAGAACCAGAACGCCAGCAATTGAGCCAGCACCTGTGCGAGGTCGCGGACGAACACCTGGACCGCGGCGACCAGCAGCGCGAAACCCATCGTCCACAGCATCAGCATCGCCAGCACCGGCAGCGCCAGCAGCACGCCGAGCGGATCGATCGCCGTTCCGGTGATGGCAAGGATCAGCAGCGCCGCGGAATAGCCGACCAGGTGCAGCGTCGCCGAGGAAGCCACCGAGGCGATCGTCAGCAAGTGCGGCGGGACCGCGACCTTGGCGATCAGCGACGCATTGTCGATGACGCTGGTGGCGGCGCGGGCGCTGGATTCGGCGAACAGCGTCCACGCCCAGAAGCCAACGCCGATATAGGCCACCAGTCCGTGGGCCTCGGCGCCGGCAACCCGGGCCTTGAAGATCTTCTCGAACACCAGGGCGTACATCAGCAGTTGCAGGGCGGGATGGATCACCGCCCACAACAAACCGCTCATGCTGCCGAGGTAGCGCGAACGAAATTCGCGGCTGAAGAAGTGCCAGAGCAGTTGCATGGCGCGCGGCTCGCGCTTGGCCAGACTCAGTTAGGCGCGGTGTCGTCGTCGCCGGCCATCAATCCCTGGAGGTTCTGCGGGTAGAACTCGACCTGGCCGCCGCTGATGCTGAGATCGGTCCGGTATTCGATCACCACGCGCTTGGAGGCTTCGTCTTTCAGGCTGTCGATCAACGCAGACCTGGCCTCTTCAAAAGGCACCACGCGTGCCGGCGTGTTTTCGATCAACTGGATCAGGTGGTAGCCGAACTGACTCTTGATCGGCGGGCTGATCTGGCCGGGTTCGCTGAGCGCAAGCGCACCGGCGAGGAAGTCCGGGTCTACGCCCTTGGATTGTTCATTGAGGCTAAGCAGGCCCGCGTTATCGACTTTGCTGGGGTCGTCGCTGGCTTCCAGCACCATGTCCTGGAAGCGCTTCTGATCGGCCCCGGCCAGCTTCGCGGCCAACTCCTCGGCCACCGCCAGCGATGCAGCCTCGCCGTGCTTCCTGAAGTCGACCAGCAGATGGCGAACCGCGATCTGGCGCGGCGTCTTCATGCCGGCCATATTGGTCAAATAGCGCTCGCGCGCGAGTTGCTCGAAATCTTTGGGCACCCGCTCGGCGCGGATCTGATCGAGACGGTAGACCGCCACCACTTCGTCGTAGGACTGCTTCAGCCGCGCCTGCAGGACCGGGTCCTTCTCCAACTCGGCGGGCGCGATCTCGTTGGCGATCTGTCGCAGGATCAGCATGTTTTCCAGCATCTTGTTGATCTGCTTCGGATCCGAGAGCAGCGCCCCCTGCAGCCTCGGCTCCAGCGACTTGACCTTTGCGGTGACGTCCGCAACCGTGACGACCGCCGTGCCACGCCTGGCGACGACGCAGTGCATCTCGATGCACGCCTCGTTTTGCGGTGCGTCTTCGGCGCGGACCGCGGCTGCGAATGTCAAGGCGGAAGCAAAGATCAGTACGGACTGAAGCAACATGTGCGGTTCTCGGGCAGTTGGGAGCGATTGCGGGCGTGCATCGAAGCGCTGCGCCCGGGCGACACCGCATTGACCGCAACCTCCGGCAAAAGTTGCAGTAGCGAAAATGCCGTCCTTCAAATCAGCAAGAGGGTGGCGCCAGAACGGAGTCCATCGCAGCGGCGCTGAACGTCCAGACGCGACCGCGACGGTGGTGCTCACGCGTCGCGGAGAGCCCGTAGTCGAAGCCGGCTTGTAGCACCGAGCCTCGCGGGCAGCTTGATGGAACGAGCGAACTCGCTCCATCAAGCGTCTTGACCGGACCGACGGCTTCAGTCCTGTTGGTTATTCTGCACGTCGGCGCCGCATTGACCCAATCCGGCGGGACAGAAAGGCCCTGGCCCCGTCGTTGAGTTTCCATAGGTGAAGTTGACGTAGTAGGTGACGCCCGGCGTCAGTGCGCACTGGGACGCGACACCGCCTCCGTTCTTCCAGCTGACCGTGCTGTTTCGGTTGACCTGCCCGAGGCAGCCCTGGCCGAGCTCGGACGGCGTGAAGCACCCGGGTACGCGCGAGATCGAGAATTGGCCTTCGCCGTCGCCATCGGGGAAGAATTCGCTGGTGACGACGGTTCCGAACTGACTCGCGACCGATGAGGCTACAAACGACCAGGCCAGATATCCATTGCCGGGCACAAAAATGCGCCGGCGCACATTGTACGAAGGCCAGGTGTTGAAGACGTTATTCCATGCCGAGACTGAACCATTCGGATAGATCGGCGTGCAGGTACCGGGCGTCGAACTCTGGACGGTGACCTGGGTGGTCTGACTGACGTTGGCGGATCCATTGGTGCAGTTGAGCTGGAAGGTGATCGGCGTGGCGCTGGACGTCTGCGGCGCCGCGAACGTGAGGCTGCCGCTGGGGCTCAGTGTCCCCTGGGACGCCCAGGTGGTGCCCGCGCCCTGCGCCGGCGTGCAGCTGGTGGTGTTGGTGGACGACCAGTTCAGCGTGATGCTGGTCCCCGGAAGGACACTCGAACTGGTTGGCGAGAAATTGGTGATGGCGGGCGCGGCGGCCGTGGTGCATTGGACGCTGCCGGTCAGCGAGCGCAGGCTGACATCGCCGGTGGCGGCATTGATGCTGACCGCACTTTGAGTCGTCGACGTGGTCAATGCAAACGCAGCCGTGCCCTGGCCATCGAGAAACACGGATTGCGCCTGTACACGATCTGCCCAGGGCGCAAATGCCAGCAACATCAACATTGCAGAAGTGCACGTGCGCATGAGATTCGCGGACTGCGGAAACGACGACATCAAATCTACTCCCGATCTGGGTTCTGACAGCGGGCAGAGCCTGCCATTGATTGCTGGTGACTGCAATCTCAAGGCGGCATCTGTTGGGTTGTGGACGCCGGCTGGACAGTGCCGCTTAACCTCCGGTCCGGCAGGAAAAACTGGCGATCGACGCTTGCCGATCGGGCTGGGCCTTTGGTGGAACTTCCGGTGCTCACATGCAAAAAAAAAACGAGGGGAGCTTGCGCCCCCCTCGTCGTTACTCAACTACGAATCAACTCAGAATCAATCGCACGGAGCCGAAGCGTCGTAGGCGCCCTTGAAGCAAGCGCGCGACGCACGGTGCGGATAAGCACCGCCGTAGGAAGCCTGCAGACCAGCGCCCTGGTCGACATTGACCACTCGCAGCGCCCAGTAACCGATCGCCGGCAGACCGTAGAAGCGGTCAGCGCCGGACGCACCCGGTGCGGACTCAACCAACGCCGGACGGAGCAGCGGCTGCGGCAGACCCGCGCCATTGATCGCGTCTTCGTCGTAGAAGCCGAGCCAGAACCAGCCGTTGCTGAAGGTCTTCTGGGTGATGCCGAACAGGGTCAGGTAGGTCGGCACGCGCAGAACTGCCGGCTCACCGTGAATCGGCGACGCCGCAGCGGTATCCAGAGCGCGCTGGAACCACAACACGTTGGCTTCGTTGCACAGTGCGGTCAGACCACCCGACGGCGAGAAGTCGAAGATCTGGAAGGTATCTTCTTCACGATCGTAGATGCGGGCGGAAACGCGCTCGCAACCCGACCAGCCGCTGGTGAACGGTGCGCGGAAGGCCGTCGGACTGGTGACATAGTGACGACGGGTCGGCAGCGTAACCACCCACTCCGAAGCCGCACCCAGATCCGGGTCAACTTCATACTCGTTGAACAGAGCTTCGCGCATCAGCACCGCGGAGACCGAGTCAACGCCACCGTTCGCAGCAACGTTCCAGCTGCTGGTGATCAGACGACCACGATCAAACACATAGCTGGTGACCACGCCGCCGCCAGCCTGGTTGGCGCTGGTCAAGCTCGGCTGCAGCGCACCCGGTGCCGAGTGGATGATCGCGGCCGAGAAGCCGTCGATGGCTTCCGCGTTGTAGTTGATGTAGGTACCGTCGGCAACGTCGACGACTGCCGCACCACCGAACAGACCACCCGTCGGGGCGCTCATGTCGACAGACGGATCGTTGAACCAGATACCACTGGCGCCCGGCGTACCGGCTGCCAGCCACGCGCGCTCCAACGTTTCGCAGTCAGCCGGACGGCCGCTGATGTGCGTCAGGGCGAAGCCGAAGCCGAACGGCGAGAGATAATCGATCGAACCCATTTCGATCATCTCGACGTAACCGCTGCGGGTACGGGTAGCAGCAGTGCCCTTGCCGTCAGTGAAGGCGGTGGTGCGGAACGGGAAGTAACGGCGGTTATCCGGAGCCGGCAGAGTCGGGATCTGGAAGATACCGCTCTCGATGCCCGGCACCGTGCAGCTGGTGTCCGACGTCGTGATGTTGGCCGGACCGGCGTCGCTCAGCGCGAACACGCCAGCAGTCCACACGTCGTACTCGGACAGGTACAGGTTGAAGTCGAGCACTTCGCGCGAGTTGATCGCGTCGAGGAAGCGGACCTTGACGGCCTTGCCGGTGTCGGTGGTGTTGACGACCGACAGGGCGGTGACGTTGCCACCGTTCACGGTGTAGTACGGGTAGAGCAGAACCTGACCCACGCCATCCGGGTTCACGTTCACAGCGGTCGAGATATTCGCGATGCCAGCGACGCCGGCGAGGCCGGCGATGATGGCAGTCGCCATGGTGTTCTTTTTCATTCCAACACTCCTAGTCAACTACAGGGCTTCGCCTACTGCCAATCTCACACCGAGTCGGGGGTTCCCCCTCTTTGCGGCAAGATTGGACAAGAGCACGATGGATGCTATGACAACTCGGTTCAGCATGCAACAACTCTTCAATTCTCGGCGGCGGGCACCAAATACCACTGGCCGTCGCTGAGAATCCAGTTCTCCGATACGAAGTTCATCGCATCAATGGTACCGATGCGCATCACCGGCATCGAGAGCTGAGCGGTAACCTGGATTTCTACGCTACACAGTTCCGGTTCGCAAGAGGCCTTCTGGAAGTTCGCGCGAGTCCACTGCACCGGGCGGTTCTTCATCGTCTTGACGTAGGCCTCCTTGGTCATGGTCTGGCGGTATCCCGGCGACAGCAGTTCGTAGGCCTCGTCGAAGCGCCGCTCGATCAACAAATCCCAGCGTTTCAGCGCACGCTCGCTGGCCGCTTCTTCCGGCGCCAGCTGTGTTTGCGCCGGCTTTTCGTCGGCACCCGGGCGCGCGCTCTGACCCGCGCACGCCGCAAGCGCCAGCGCGCATGCGGCGATCAACGCCAGGCGGACGCCGTCGGCAGTCCTGTTCGTGAAACTTCGCTTCATCCTTGCACTCCTTGGATTCGGATAGGTCGATCGATGGCCGGGCTCGCGGCCCCGACGATCTTCATTCGATGGGTCTGATGCGTGCCTGCTGGGCCTCTTCCATATCGCGGATCAACGGCGCGAGTCCCTGGAAGCGGGCCTTGTACTCGTCGGTCAGTTCGCGCGCCTGCTCGGCGCCGCCGCGAATCACCGTCGGGGTGATCAACACCAGCAGCTCCTTGCGCGAGTTGTCGCTGGTGCTGGCGCCGAACAGCTTGCCGATCAGGGGGATGTTCTTGAGTCCGGGCATGCCGGAGCTCGAATTGTTGTCGTTTTGCTGGATCAGACCGCCGAGCAGAACGGTGTCGCCGCTCTGCACCGCCACCTCGGTCTCGATGGTCTTCTTGTCGATCGGCACGTTGCCGCCGAAAGTCTCCACCGAACTGGCCGGTCCGGGCGTGCTCTGTTCGGCCTTGATCTCCATGAACACCAGGCCGCCCGGATTCACCCGCGGCTTCACGTTCAGGATAATGCCGGTGTCGCGGAACTGTACCTGACTCTGGCCGACTCCAGTGCCGCCGCCCGGCGCCGTGATCGGATTGAAGTAACTGCTGACGACCGGAATCTGGATGCCGACATTGATGTTGGCCTCGGTGTTGTTGAGCACCAGCACCGAGGGCGCCGACAGCACCTTGACGTCACCCTCGCTCTGCAACAGGCTGACCAGCGCGCCGGCCCGGCGGCCGGCGAAGATCCAGTTGACGCCAGCCGAAGTGATCTCGCCGAAGTTGTCGCCGCGGATCGCGGCTTTCAGCGCCGAGGTCCCGCTGCCGTCGCCGCTGTCGTCGGGCGGCACAAGGCGGCTGAGCGCATCCTCGAAGTACCACTTGACGCCGAATTGCAGATTGTTGGTCAGCGACACGTCGAGCAGGCGCGCCTCGATGTGCACCTGCATCGGCACCGTGTCGAGCTTGCGGATGGCGCCGCGGATGGCTTCGTATTGCGCCGGTGTGGCACGCATTACCAACTGGTTGTTCTCTTCGACCGCGGTGATGCGGATGTCATCGCCCTCGACGATGGCCAGGCCTTCATCGCCGCTGGCGCCGCTGGCGCCGCCGCCTACCGCGACCGGTCGATTGCTGCCGGTTTTGTCCGGCGAGAAGTTGGAAGGCCGGCTGACCTGGTTGTCGCGCTCGGACTTCTGCCCACCGGGATTGCTCAGCTCCACCGAAGATCCGCTCGACGACGACAGCTCGGTCGGGATCATGCCGGGCGCCACACTGCCGCTGGCCGAGGACGAACGCGACGACGAACTGCCGCCGCTGCTGCCGAAGATATCGTTCAGACGGTCGGCGAGGTCGGTAGCCTTGACATTCTTGACGTCGTAGACGTACAGGCGCACGCCGGGCTGGTTGCCGCCCTGGTCGAGACGCGCGATCCAGCGCTCGGCCTCATCCAGGTAACGCCGCTGCGGCGTGATCACCAGGATCGCGTTCAGGCGCTCGATCGGGATGAAGCGGAACATGCCCGCCAGCGGCGACCCCGACTCCTCGCCGAAGATCTGGTCGAGTTCCGGCGCCAGCGTTTTGGCCTCGGCCTGCTCCAGCGTGATCAGCCCGATCGACATGCCCTTGATCCAGTCGACGTCGAACACGTCGATGGTGGTCATGTAGTTCTCCAGCTCGCGCCGGCTGCCGGCCATGATGATCAGGCCGCGGGCGTTGTCGGCCTTGACGATGGAACCCTCGCGCGCATAAGGCTGCAGCAGTTTCTCCATCTCGGTCGCGGAGATGAATTCCAGCGGGATCGCACGGATCTCGTAGCCGCGCGCCTGGTCCGCCGGCCCCACCCGCGGCGTCAGGTTGCCGCGCACGGCGTTGGCGCTCGGCACCACCGAATACTGGCCATCGACGTAGATCAGCGCCAGGTTGTTCCACGACAGCAGCATCTCGAGGATCGACAGCGCCTGTTCCGGCGTCACCGGGCGCGCGGTGGAGAAGGTGACGGTGCCGCTGACGCCGGCGGCGATGATGTAGTTCTCGCCGAGCAGGTCGCCGAGGATCATCTTGACCACGTCGGCGATCGGCATGTCGGCGAAATTGAGGCTGGCCTTGCCCTGCTCGGGCGGCTTGCGCGGAACCTTGCGGGCGGTGTCGAAGTTGATCAGTTCGCCGGTGCCGGGCTGGCGCAGGCTGACCGGATCGTCGGCCCGCTCATTGCCGTTGGACTCGCCATTCGCCGCCGCGTCGGCCGCCGCCTGATCGCTGCGCTCGGCAGCCTCCGGGTCCATCGATCGGGCGATCTCGCGGATCTGCTGCTGCCGCGTTTCGCTCGCCGTGACCTGCATCTGCTGCGGAGAGAACGGCGATGTGGCACAACCGACCAGCATCCATGCGATCAGTGCCAGCGCGCCTTGTCGAAATCCATTCTTCACCCAATCTCTCCTCACTGCTTCCCTTGCTGCTGGTTCATCTTCTCGGCCTCTGCGCGCATCTGCGCGCGCCGCTGTTCGATGATTCGTTGCACCTCTGCCTGGCGCGCGGCCTCGTCGACAGGCAGCGGCTGCGGTGACATCGCCGGCTGGCCCTCGGGCGGCGCGCCCGGCGCTGCGGCATGGGCGGGCGGCGGCGCCATGCCCGGAGGCGGCACCGGCGGTCCTGCCGGTGTCTTCGACATGTCGAGCTTGAGTTCTGCCGTGCCCTGCTGTGCCCCCCCATCGAAGATCGCGCGGCGCGGCGCAAGTTCCTGCAGGGTCCAGCCGGACAGGTCGCCCGGCAGCGGCATGCCCTGGCGTACACGCATGACCGCACTCGAGGTGTTGTCGCGCAGGATCGCCACCTGGTGCTCGGGGTCGATCAGTACGCCGAGCAGGGTTGCGTTCAGCGGTACCGGCGGCGGGGCATCGGTGGCGGCGGCGGTTGCGGCGCTGGCGTCGATCGGACGCGGTTTGCGGTCATTGGTGAACAACGGCCGCTGGCCGATCTCGATGTACTGCGCGAATGCCGGCAGGCGGAACTCGATCTGCTGCATCGGCCGGGTCAGGTCCTCGTCCAGTGCAACCTGCTGCTCCGCCAGCAAGCGGTAGCCCGAGCCCACGCCCAGCGACTGCAGCGTCGCAATCAACGCCAGCACAGCGCACACCACGCCGAGCACCACCGTCATCCATTGGCCGAGAGTGCGCTTCATCCGGCACCGCCAGGCTGGCGGATGTAGCCGTAGACATCGAAGCGCGCGTCCATGTCGCCGAGGTTCGGCTGCGGCATGCCGCCCTGGAACATCTGTTGCTGATAGAGGTTCAGCTCGATCACGAACAGGAACGGCGTGGCGTTTTCCAGTTCGTAGAGGATCTCGGTGAGATCGTCGAGGTCGCAGCGCATGCGCACCTTGACCACCACGCGCTGGTACGGCTCCGGCGCTGTCGGGCGCTCGTTCTGGCTGCTGATCAGCTGGCAACGCTGTGGATCGCGCGCCTTGTCGGCAATGATCTGCTTGAGCTGGCTGTTCAGGTTGGCGGCGGCGAGGTCGAAACTGTCTTCCGGCAGGAAGTAGTTGGCGCCGGCCTGGAACTGGCGCACTTCGGCAAGGCGCTGCTCGACTTGCGGGCGCTGCGCCGCGACCTGGCGGAAGCGCAGTTCGGCATCCTTGAGTTCGGAGATCTCGGTGGCGTAGGCAAAGTGCTGGGTGATGAACCCGTGGAACAGCACGAGATAGGCGAGTCCGAGCGCCAGCAGCGCCAGACCGATCGCGACCGGTTTGCCCTTACCGGGAGCCGGCAGCAGTGTCAGTGCCATGGCAGGCTCCGGTCTTGAGGTCGGCGACGAGGCTGAAACGTTCCTTGCCGGTGGCACCATCCGGCGTGATGATGCCCTGGCACTGCGGCTTGTCCAGGCAACGCGAGTCGGTGAGGATGCCGATCAGCTTGTCGGCGCGCGCCGACTGGCCCTGCAACTGGACCTGGTTGCCGACGAAGGACAGCCGTTCCAGCCAGGTGTCGTCGGGCACCAGTCGCGTCACTTCGGCGAGCACATCGACCACGACCGCCTGCTCCGACTTTTTCCTGGCGAGGAAATTGGCGCCCTCGATGGCGTCGCGCAACTGACGCTTGAGTTCGGCGCTCTGCATCGCTGCGGCACTGGTGACCGCCATTTCCTCTTCGAGTCGTTCGATCGCCCGCTCCCGCAGCGCCAGCGACTGCCACATCACCAGCCACAGCAAAGCCACCGCCGACACCGCCAGGATTGCGTTCAGGCGCAGGCGCTGATCCGCACGTCGGGCACGGCGCTCGGACGGCAGCAGGTTGAAGCCAGCCGGAACCTCGCCGTTGGCGACATCGGCTGCGTCCAACTCCAGGCTACCCACACCTTGCAGCACCTGGTCGAGTTCGCTGCGCGGCACCGCCAGAAGTTCGACCAGCATGGTGCGCGCGGTCTGATCGCGTTTGTGGATTCGATGGTCGAAATAGACCTGGTCGGCGCGAAACGGCGTCTGCCGGTCCATTTCGAAGGCGAGCACCGAACCCAGGTGTTCTTCGGCCGCCAACGGCAGCGTCAGCCGCCGTCGCAGGGTGCGTTCGACCGGCAGCAGCAACACCTGCCGCGGCGCCTGCTCCTGGTCCGGGCGCAGGCGCTCGGCGCTCTGCAGCAGCAGTTCGCGATCGGCTGCGACCGTCTCTTCGGCCTCGACCCGTTCGACGCGCACGCGCCGCACCCGCCAACCGTCGGCCAGCGGCGCCACGGTGACCATCGCCTGTTCGGCGGCAAGCCATTCGCGCCACGCCGGCGGCAGCGCCGCCAGCAATTCGCTGCGCCACCACGACAGGAACTGGGCGACGCCGCTCTTGTCGTAGCGCTGGCGCAGTCGCCACAAGCGCTTTTGAATCAATTCGAGCATGGGAGCATCGGGAAGCGAGGGCACGCGGGCGCGAGGGCGCGAGGGCAGGAGTGGACAGTCATGTCCGGGATTGCGGCGCGAGCAAGCGCGCGGGCAGCGGGCTGTTGCGTGCCCTCATGCCCTCGTGCCCTCGTGCCCTCCTGTGCACCCACGTCAAGCAAACTCATGCCGATCAATGCCTTGAAACGTCCACTGTCTGGGTTCGCCGCAGCCGGGCGAAAATTCACTTCGATTCGCCGTCGCGCCAGCGCACAATGCGGAACGGACGCCGCGCCACCATGCTGGCGCCGAGCCGCACGGTCGCTTCCAGGCTGGCGCTGGCGCCGCCGGGCAGCGTCGCACGGGACCGGATAGTGTACGTAAGGCCACCACCCTGCGCCACCACGGGTGTGCCATCGGGCAACGCCAGCGGCAGTGGCGGCTGTCCTGAGCCGCCCGCAGGCTGTTGCCGCTGCTGCACGAACATCGTCACCAGATCGGGATTCATGCCGGGTATCAACTGCAGGACCTCAGGAGAAGCGAACGCCGGATTCGGCTGGGCGCGCCCTGAGTAGATGGTCATCAGCGGCTCAAGTTCCCGGTACAGCTCAAAACTCATGCCAAGTACCTGCTGGATCTCGGAAACGGTCTCGAACGGCGCGTTGCGCGGCGTGTAGCTACGGTCGGCCGCCTTGTACTCGCCCTCTTCGGCACCGTTGACGCTGATCAGGTCATCGGGATCGCGCCAATCCAGGACCGCAGCCGCCAGCGCGTCGGCAGCGACTTCATCGAGTCCACCGAACTCGAACATCGCGGCGAGCAGCACGCCATCGGCGACGTTGATATCGACCTTCCCGGTCTCGTCATAGATCTCGACTTCAACCTCGAACCCCTCGAATTCGAGCGGGTAGATGCGCCCATCCGCGATCCAGCGCGTATCCGGATTGCTGCCACGCAGCTCATAGGCGGCCCGGTGCAGGCCGGCCTCGGCAGCGTAACGTGCGCGCGTCGAGTCGAGCAGGTTGCGGCCCTGCAGGGCTTCGACGCGCGCACTCAGGCTGAAGCTGGCCAGCAGCACCGCGATCAGCACCGAGACCCAGAGAACCAGGACCAGCGCAATGCCCTTCTGTCTGTGCATGGTCAACCCGAAGGCAGCAAACCGGCATTGAAGCCGCGTGTGGCGCCGCCATCGACCATCATCACGACTTCCAGCAATGGCCATTCGATGCGGCTCTCGGGACTCATTTCCAGATCCAGCTGGATCGTCAGCGGCGTCAACTGCGGGTCTTCCCAACTCTCGCTCCAGTCGCCGATCTTGCCCTCCGGATTCAGCCCCTTGAATCGGAACTTACCGTTGCGGATGCCCGCGAGCAGCAGGATCGGCGGCTCCGACTCGTCGATCTCCTGCTCGTCGAAACCATTGTGCAGCCAGTAGCGGAACACCAGCGAGCGATAACGGCCATCGCGGATCAACTCCAGTTCCTGGACGTAGGTGCCGCCGAAGCCGAGGTAGCCCGGCATCGGTGCCACGAAGCGGATCTTTTCGCGGTCGCCCTCGAACATGTAGAGCTTGCCGGTGGAACCCTCCTGCTTGTAGGCCAGCGGCATCAGCCGCCCGACCTGCTGGCGCACGAACTCGTGGGTGATGCGCAGTCGATTGGTGCGATCGATGAACGCCTGCCCGGTCTCCGCCGCCCGCTGACCGGTGCGCAGCCCCTCGTAGACCATCATCATCAGCAGCGCCACCAGGGTCATGGCGATGAGAAGTTCGATGAGGGTGAATCCTTGTTGATGAGCAAGGACGCGGGAACGGACGCAGACAAGGCCATTTGCCGATTTCGGACTCGACAGCCGGGACCCGTGCTCATGAAAAACCTGCGCGGTCGCCACTGCGAGATTCGATCGCTCTCGGCCAGCAAATTCGCACGGGTCGGGATTCGCTGACCTGCCGAGTCCCGAGTCCCGAGTCCCGTGTCCCGGCTTCATCAGAACTGCCCCTCTTTCAACATCGACCGCAGGGTGACGAAGCGCTGTTCGGTACGGCGGTTGCGATCGCCCCAGGAGACCACCAGTTCGACGCGGTAGAGGTCGACCGGAAAGCTGTCCGGCGACAGGCCATCGGTGCGCGGCACCTCGTGCTTGCGAACATCCAGCTGCCAACTGTACCGGCGATTGAATTGCCCGCTGTCGCTGCCCTCTTCGAGTTCCTCGATGGTGCCGATTGCATCCAGCTTCGACTGCGCCCACAGCGCCGCCTCGCTGACCTCGGCCGAGCGCCGGGTGTTGCGCATCGCCATGCCGAGCGCTTCCAGCACTGCGCCGAAGATCATCACGAAGACGATGAAGGCGACGAGGACTTCGAGGAGGGTGAAGCCGCCTTGTCGCGGCCGCGTTCCCACTGGGCATCGTGCCTTTCGGGTGCTGCTCGAAAGGCGGGACTGGGGGCTGGGGGCTGGGGCGCATGAACGGAGCGATCGGCGCCCGAACCAATTGGCCCAAGCTTGGGCGGCGTAGACCGACGGTCTGGCGCGAGGCACCGGTCGCACGCCCCAGCCCCCAGCCCCCAGCCCCGCATTTGCTTTTCCCACGCCCCTCACGACCTCCTCTCCCCACGCCCATCATCCATCTCGATCTCGCCGGTGAGCCACGACACCTTGACCTTCCATTCGCGGCCGCCGGAGATCAGGGTCACGCGGCCACCGGTGGAACCGCCGTCGGAAAAGAAGCGGATGCGCCCGAGCTTGTCGCTGGTGACCTCACTCTGCGCCGTCAGCAACTTCAACTCCATGCTCTCGGGCAACTCCACCGGCCCACGCCCGGGGGCTAGGTAGGACTTGTGCTCGAGATCGACCTCCAGATACTTCTCCTCGCGATGCAGGATCGCCTGGCTGCGGGTGTAGCGCAGCGCCGCCGTCAGGTCGCGCGCCGCGGTCGCCACCTTGACGCTGTCGAGCCGACCGACGATCGACGTGCCGAGCAACGTCGCCATGGTGGCGATGATCAGCAGCACGACGATCATTTCGAGGAGGGTGAAGCCGCGCTGCGCGCGGGAATCGGGAATCGGGAATCGGGAATCGGCAGAACCATGCTCCGCCGACCTGCGGCGCGCCAAACAGAAAGCAACCAGAACAGACGAAACAGGGGCACGGGTCGGGCTCACCGCCCCGATTCCCGATTCCCCATTTCCGATGCCCGCTTTCACGACGCCATGCCTACTGGTTGTTGTCAATATCCGCCGCCGTGTCCTTGCCGCCCGGCGCCTTGTCGGAACCGAGCGAGATCACCGCATACGGCTGGCCACCTTCGCCGGGCACCTTCATCACGTACACGCTGCCCCACGGATCCTTGATCTGCGACTCGTTGAGGTACGGGCCGCCCCAGTTGGCGGCATTGCCGGGGCGCGTGACCAGTTCCTCGATCTTGCCCGGCAAGGTGCCGGAGTCGAGATAGAACTGGTCGACTGCGGTGGCCACCTTGCGCACGCCGGCCTGCGCCGCCTTGACGTCGGCCTTGCCTTTGCTGGTGAAGATGTTGGTCGCCAGCATGGTCGCGATGAAAGCGATGATGCCGAGCACCAGCAGCATCTCGATCAACGAGAAACCTTGTTGATGAGCGAAGACGCGCCGACTCCCGCAGACAAGGCGACCCTGCCCTTTCGCGCTCTTCGCGCGGTCGCGACCAGCAATCACCTCCAGCACCCGCATCGCCCGTGCCCGCAACCCATCCAGACTGAAAAAAACCGCCTTTTGCTTCATGTTTCGTCCTCTTCAAGCCACCAGTTCATTCAAACTCAGGATCGCGGTCACCATCGAAATGACGATGACAGCGATGAAACCCGCCAGCAGGATGGTCATCACCGGCACAAAGGCCGCCATCAGCCGGTCGATCGTGGTGCGCACCTCGCGGTCGTAGGTATCGGCGGCGCGCAGCAGCATCTCGTCGAGCTGGCCGGTTTCTTCGCCCACCGCGATCATCTGCAGCGCCATCCGCGGAAAGCGCTTGCCGGCCGCCATCGCATGCGCGAGGCCGCCGCCGGTTTTGACGTCCTTGGTAGCCTTCTCGACCTGCTCGCCGAGCGCAGAGTTCCCGAGCACGTTCCTGGCGATCGACATCGCCGACAGCAACGGCACGCCATTCTTCAGCAGCGTACCCGCCGTACGCGCGAATCGCGCCGTGTCGATCTTGGTCAGCAGGTCGCCGATCCACTTCAGGTTGAGCAGCCGCGTGTCCCAGATCAGGCGCGTCACCGGATTGCTGAACTGACGCTGGAAATACACCGCCACGCCGGCGACCGCGATCAGCATCGCCCACCAGCCATAGCGGAGCGCGTTGGCGAACGCCAGCACGATCTGCGTCAGGATCGGCAACTCGCCGCCGAGTTGCTCGAACAGCGGCATGAAGTTGGGAATCACGAACACCAGCAGGAAAATCAGCGCACCGCCGGCCAGCAGCATCAGGATGACCGGGTAGATCATCGCCGAGACCACGCTCGACTTCAGTTCCTGGTTGCGCTCCAGGTACTGCGACAGGCGCGTCAGCGTGTGGTCGAGGGTGCCGCCCATCTCGCCGGCGCGAACCATGTTGACGTACAGGCGCGAAAATACGCCGTGCTGACGCTCCAGCGCTTCGGACAGCGACACGCCGCCGCGCACTTCGTCGCGGACGCGATCGACCAGACGCTTCAACCGCGGCGACTCCGCCAACTCCGCCAGCACCAGCAACGAGCGATCCAGCGGCAGTCCGGCGCCCACCAGCGTCGCCAGTTGCTGGGTGAAATTCGCCACATCCTGCTGCGACACACCGGTCGACCGGAACAAGGTGCCAAGCCCGGCGCCAGCCGCCTGGTCCGCTGGAATCGCCTCCAGCGGCAGATTGCCCTGCTCATGCAGCTTGGCAATCACCTCGTCCATGCTGCCCGCATCCATCTGTCCCTGCAGCACCTCACCGTTGGGGGCGACGGCTTTGAAGCGGAACGAGGGCACTTAGCGAACCTCCAAACTGGAGGCAAGCAACGGGAAAAAGGAAAGCGGAAAATGGAAAAGGGGAAAGCACGCTCGCCGCAGCTTCGGGGCCGCCTCATAGCTCGCTCTTGATCTTCCTTTTTCCATTTTCCTTCTTCCCTTTTCCTTTACTTGCATCATCGCTGCAACAAGCACCGCAGTCCCACCGCCTTCCCCTTTTCCATTTTCCCTTTTCCGTTTTCCTCTACTTGGAAAGCAACCTCAGGAAACTCCGCAGGCCGACTCAAATCACGTCTCCTGACACACCCGCAGCACTTCCTCGATGGTGGTCATGCCGGCGAGCGCCTTGGCGATGCCGTCTTCGTACATGGTGCGCATGCCTTCCTCGCGCGCCAGCGCCTCGATCTTGCCGTGGTCGGCGTGCTGCATGACCAGGCGCCGGATCGGGTCGGTCATGGTCAGGAACTCCATGATCGTGGTGCGCCCGAGGTAGCCGGTAGCACTGCGCTCGGACGGCATCGGCTTGTGCAGGTAGATCGGATCGTGGCGCGTGAACTGGCGCAACTTGTGGTCGGCAATGACCTCGGGCAGCGCGACATAGCGCTGGCTCGATTCGCGATCGAGCCGGCGTACCAGGCGCTGGGCCAGCACACCGTTGACGGTCGAGCACATCAGATAGTCGTCGACACCCATGTCGAGCAGACGGGTGACCGCGCCGGCGGCGTTGTTGGTATGCAACGTCGACAGCACGAGGTGGCCGGTGAGCGCCGACTGGATCGCGATCTTCGCGGTTTCCAGGTCGCGCATTTCGCCGATCATGATGACATCCGGGTCCTGGCGCACGATCGAGCGCAGCGCGCCGGCGAAATCGAGGCCGATCTGCGGTTTGACCTGGATCTGGTTGACGCCTTCCAACTGGTATTCGACCGGATCCTCGACGGTGATGATCTTGACTTCCGGCGTGTTGATCCGGCTGAGCGCGGTATACAGCGTGGTGGTCTTGCCGGAGCCGGTCGGGCCAGTGACCAGCAGGATGCCGTGCGGCATCTCCAGCACGTTCAGGAACTTCTGCAGGAAGTCGTCGGTGAAGCCGAGTGCCTTGAAGTCCAGCACCACGCTCTCGCGATCAAGGATACGCATGACCACGCTCTCGCCGTAGCTGGTGGGCACGGTGGAGACGCGCAGATCGAGTTCCTTGCCCTGCACGCGCAGCATGATGCGGCCATCCTGCGGCAGCCGGCGCTCGGCGATGTTGAGCTTGGCCATGATCTTGATGCGGCTGATCACCGCGGCAGTGGAGCTGGCCGGCGGAGATTCGACTTCCTGCAGCACGCCATCGATGCGGTAGCGCACCTTGAGGCGGTTCTCGAACGGCTCGATGTGGATGTCGGACGCGCGCTGCTCGACCGCGCGCTGCATGATCAGATTCACCAGGCGAATGACCGGCGCTTCCGACGCCAGATCGCGCAGGTGCTCGACATCGTCTTCGCCGCCGCCCTCCTCGCCAGACAGATTCTCGACGATGGTGCCCATCGCCGAGCGACCCTGTCCGTAGTAGCGCTCGATCAGATCATCGATCTCGCTGCGCAAACCGACCGACGATTCGACCTGCTTGCCGGTCGCCAGCGCCACGGCATCGTGCGCGTACTGGTCCTGCGGATCGGCGACCAGCAGCGTGACCGTGTGTTCGGTCTCTGCAATCGGCACCACGTGGAACTGCTTGAGGAAGCGCACCGACAGTTGCACGCCGGCCGGCGGTACTTCCGGGGCATCCTTGGAGCTCAGCAGCGGCCGCCCGAGGAGTTCGCTCAGAGCTTCGGCCACATCGCGCTCCGAAGCCAGTCCGAGCCGCGTCAGCAGCGACACCAGGCCGACGTCCTCCTGCTCCTCATGCACGCGCCGGGCCCGCGCCAGATCGGTCTCCTTCAACCGGCCCTTGCGCAACAGAAACTGGCAGATGCGCTCGTCGAGCTGATCGGCATCCAGCTGCGGCGCAACCGTCGGCGCTGCGTCGTCGACCGTTTCCACTATGGCATTCATGCGCACGGCACCTGCGGTTGATCGCTTCGAGTAAGTATCAGGACTTCAGATCGGGCCGGGTGGTTCCAATTTCCGGCAATTCACTGCCCTCGGTGGTCACCAGACTGCGAATGAACGACTGGTTGCAGGCAACCCACAGCATCACCGGTACGATCGCCGGCAGCACCAGGTATCCGAACTGATAGCAGAACGCGATCAGGTCGGGCGAAATCCCGGCTTGCGCGATCGCGCTGGCGCCTACCTCGCCGGTTCTAAGGGCGACGTTCTTCAGCACATCGAACACCGTGCCGAAGGTCTGCACCAGCAACAGCACCATGCTCCCGAGGACCACCTGCCAGAGCCGCTGCAACCCGCGCAACGGCGTCGCCATCACCAGCCCGACCAGCACCGGAATGCAGTAGCCGTAGATCATCGGATTGACGTCGATCAGTGCCACCCCGGCGCGGCCATCCTGCATCACCGGCAGCGAAGTCACCAACGTCAACATGTGCCCGCTCTGCTCGACTTCCGCGAACGTCGTCGGCATCAGCCACTGCAACACCGAGAACGCCAGCGAGGCGATTGGCATCACGAACACCTGGGCAAAGTAGAACCAGACGAAGAACGACAGCGGCAGCCACAGCACCGCGAGGAACAGCAGGGATTTCAGGGGACCGAACATTCTGGGAGCAGTGAGTAGTGAGTAGTGAGTGGTAAGTAACACCCGGTGAAACCCGGGTTTTGCTGCAACGGCAGCGCATCTATCCGACCTGCGCGCCTGCGCTTGTTTCATGCCGGGATATGCGCTTTCGCCTACCCCGCATCCAACACCAGCGACGTCCATATTCTACCCTGCGCCCAGCAAACCCCCGAGCTCGGCTCGCCCGGACGGGTCGCACTGCGCACGCCGCACCGGTGGCCAAGACGCTCAAGACAAGTCATCCGCCGCCCGGACCGGCAACTGAATGGCGTAGCGAGGTTTTGCTCGTCACCACTTTCCATTCACTGCGCCCACCACTCACTACTCAGCGCCCAGCGCTTCACCCCACAAACACCCGCGCATTGCGGAACAGCCGCAGCCATGGCGAATCTTCGCCGCCGGCCGGCGACCAGCTCAGCTGCGCGCGGCGGAACACGCGCTCCGGGTGCGGCATCAGGATCAGCGCACGCCCGTCGACGGTGGTGAATCCAGTGAACCCGTCGGGCGATCCATTCGGGTTGGCCGGGTAAGTGTGCGCGGGCTGGCCGTTGCTTTCGATGAACCGCAGTGCCGGACGGGCGCTTGCCGGCATCGGCCGGCCACCCCAATCGACCCGACCTTCACCGTGCGACACCACCAGTGGCAATCTCGACCCTGCCATGCCGGCGAGCAGTACGCACGGCGATTCGAGAATCTCGACCTCGACCAGGCGCGCCTCGTACTGCTCGGAACGGTTGCGCAGGAAGCGCGGCCAGCCGTCGGCGCCGGGCACCAGATCCTTGAGACCACTCATCATCTGGCAGCCGTTGCAGACGCCGAGCATGAAGGTACCCGGATCGGCGAAGAAAGCGCGGAATTGATCGGCCAGTTCGGGGTGATGCAGGATGCCCTTGGCCCAACCTTGTCCGGCGCCGAGCACGTCGCCATAGGAAAATCCACCGCAGGCAGCCAGCCCGCGAAACTCGGACAGGCGCCGGCGACCGCTCTCGAGATCGCTGACGTGCACATCGATGGCATCGAATCCGGCGCGATCGAAAGCCGCCGCCATCTCCAGCTGGCCGTTGACGCCCTGCTCGCGCAGGATGGCAACGCGCGGCCGCGCGCCACGCGAGACGAACGGCGCGGCAACGTCGGCGTCGACTTCGAAACTCGGCGCGTAGACCAGTCCGGGCGCGTCGTAGGCGCGCAGCCGCAGGTACTCCTCGTCGGCGCTGACCGGATTGTCGCGCTCGCGCTGGATGCGCCACGAGGTCTCGCCCCAGGCGGCGATCAGATCGCCCATGTCGATGTCGAGCAGAACCTGTGCCCTGGTGGGTCCAGACTTGTCTGGACGCTCTTCCCTCACGACCACCATCAACTTCCCATCGGCGCGCGCCGCACCGATCCGGCGCAGCGTTGCGGTCACGCCGGCAGCCGCCGCTGATGCCTGCAACGCATCAGCATCGCTGTCGGCCACCTCCACCAGCACGCCGAGTTCCTCGTTGAACAGTTCGGCCAGCGCCGTTGCTTTCCGTAGAGCGGAGCTTGCTCCGCTGCCGTTGCCGCCAACCTCGATCTGCAACCCCAGCCGCGCGGCAAATGCCATCTCCAGCGCGGCGACGATCAATCCACCGTCGCTGCGATCATGCCAGGCCAGAATCCGGCCGCTGCGCTTTTCCTGCGTCAGCCATTCCAGCGCACGACGGAAGGCCACCGCATCGTCAAGATCCGGCGCAATGTCGCCGAGCACTCCATGCACCTGGGCCAGGACACTGCCACCCAGGCGCGGCTGCGCCGCACCGAGGTCGAGCAACCAGATCGAACTGCCGCCAGCGCGGCGCTTGAGTTCCGGCGTCAGCGTGGAGCGCACGTCGCGAAGGCGCGCGAAGGCGCTGACGATCAGCGATACCGGTGCGCGCGTGCGGCACTCGCTGCCGTCGTTGGCGCGCCACTGCGCACGCATCGACAGCGAGTCCTTGCCGACCGGGATCGACAGCCCCAGCGCCGGGCAGAGGTCGCGGCCGACGGCTTCCACCGCGGCATACAGCGCCCCGTCCATCGCCGGATCGCCTACCGCCGCCATCCAGTTGGCGGAGAGCTTGATGTCCTCGAAGCATTCCACCGGCGCCGCATGCAGGTTGGTCAGCGCCTCGCCAACCGCCATCCGCGCCGCGGCGCGCGCATCCAGCAGCGCCAGCGGCGTCCGCTCGCCCATGCACATGGCCTCGCCGGTGTAGCCGGAGAAATCGGCGAGGGTCACGGCAACGTCCGCGACCGGCGTCTGCCATCGCCCGACCATCTGATCGCGGTGGCTGAGACCGCCGACACTGCGATCGCCGATCGTGATCAGAAACTGCTTGCTGGCCACCGCCGGAAACTTGAGTACGCGCAGCAGCGCGTCGCCCAGGTCGACCGACGCCAGATCGAGCGCGCCTTCCGCCTGCGGTCGGTGCGTCTGGCCATGGCGCTGCATTTTCGGCGACTTGCCGAACAGCACGTCCATCGGCAGGTCGATGACCGCCACGCCGCCGAGCGTCACTTTCAGGTGCTGCGCGGCCGTGGCACGACCGACTGCGGCGTAGAGGCAGCGTTCGCGCCGCGCCAGCTCGGCAAACCGCGGCAGATCGTCCGCGCGCACGCCGAGCACATAGCGCTCCTGCGCCTCGTTGCACCAGATCTGCATCGGGCTCATGCCCGGATCGTCGTTGAGCACGGCGCCAAGATCGATGTCACCGCCGACTTCGCTGTCGTGCAGCAGTTCGGGAATCGCATTGGACAGACCACCGGCGCCGACGTCGTGGATGCTGACCAACGGATTGGCCGCGCCGAGCGCGATGCAGCGATCGATGACCTCCTGGCAGCGACGCTCCATCTCCGCATTGTCGCGCTGCACCGATGCGAAATCGCGCGCGGCGCTGCCGATGCCGCTGGCCTGCGAAGACGCCGCGCCGCCGCCGAGGCCGATCAGCATCGCCGGGCCGCCAAGCACGATGACCACGTCGCCCGGCTGCAGCACGCGCTTGTCGACATCGCCGGCGCGCACGCTGCCGAGGCCGCCGGCGATCATGATCGGTTTGTCGTAGGCATAACCGCTGCTGCCGCCCTGCGGAAAATGCTCGAAGCTGCGGAAGTAGCCGCCGAGCGCCGGGCGCCCGAACTCGTTGTTGAAGGCCGCAGCGCCGAGCGGCCCCTCGGTCATGATGCGCAGGGCGCTGGCCAGGTGCGCCGGCAGCGGCCGCACCGTTTCCCACGGTTGCGGTGCCTCGGCGAAACGCAGGTGCGACACGCTGAATCCGGTCAACCCGGCCTTCGGGCGCGCGCCGCGTCCGGTCGCTCCCTCGTCGCGAATCTCGCCGCCGGCGCCGGTGGCTGCGCCGGCATAAGGGGCGATCGCAGTGGGATGGTTGTGGGTCTCGACCTTGATGCACAGATGGATCGGTTCGACATGGGCCCGGTAGCGACCGTCACTGTTGGCCAGGAAGCGCGCGCCGACATGGCCCTCCAGCACCGCCGCATTGTCCTTGTAGGCCACCAGCGTGCCCTTTGGCGTCGTCGCATGCGTGTGCCGGATATGGCCGAACAGACTGCTCGACTGCGGCTTGCCGTCGAGCGTCCAGCTGGCGTTGAAGACCTTGTGGCGACAATGTTCGGAGTTGGCCTGCGCGAACATCATCAGTTCGGCGTCGGTGGCGGCACGGCCGAGTTCGGCATAGCGATGCGCCAGGTAGTCGACTTCGTCCACGCTCAGCGCCAGGCCCAGATGCTGGTTGGCGTCGATCAAACTGGACACGTCGCTCGGCAGTCGCAGCAGCGGCGCCGCGACCGGATGCCGGTGCAATGGTGCGAATGCCTGCTCGCTGGTGAGGATGCTCTGCGTCATCGGGTCGTGCAGTAGCGCCTCGACCCGCTCGATCGCGCCCGGATCGCCGGGCAGTCTGGAAAACGCATAGCGCAGCAGGCGCTCGACGCGCTCGACCGCCAGGCCGCAGCGGTGCAGGATGTCGGTGGCCTTGCTCGACCACGGCGAGCGCGTACCCAGGCGCGGCGCAACCCAGCGCGACGGGGTCGAGGGGTCGGGCGCGGCGACGGAGCCCCACTGCAGGACCTCGGCCAGGCGCGCGTCGGGGATGTCGGCGGCAGCGCCGAACACGAAAAAAACCTCGGTGACGCTGGCGACTTCCGCCGACAGCGGCGCCAGGCGCCGGTTCAGGGCTTCAAGGCGGAACGCGGACAGGGCCGGAGCCCCGGGGATCGAGCGTATCGGCATCGGGGCTTCGCGATGTTACGGCTGGGGCGGGCGAATCATACAGCGGCGTCGATGCGGGGTTGCCCCCCGCATCGACGCGTGCCTGCTTAGTCCTTGGCTTTGGCGACCGGCGCAGCGGTGGCCTGCATCGCCATCAAGCGCTGCTCCAGCTGGTCCGGCGTGACGTAGCCCGGGGCCACGCTGCCATCCGGGAACACCAGCGTCGGCGTACCGGTGACGCCCATCTGCTGGCCAAGGTTGTATTGGGCCTCGATCGGGTTGACGCAGGTTCCGTTACCGGGATCTTCGCCCGCCTTGGCCTTGGTCAGCGCACTCTGCTGGTCCTTGGCGCACCAGGCCGCCACCGCCTTGCGGTAGGACTCGGAACCGACACCGGCGCGCGGGAACAGCATGTACTCGATCTGGATACCGCGGTCGTTGTACTCGGCGATGTGCTTGTGCAGCTCACGGCAGTAGCCGCAATCGATGTCAGTGAACACCGCAACGTGGTGCTTGACCTCGCCTTTGGGTTTGAACACGATGCGCTGGCTCACCGGCGCGCTCGCCAGCAACTCGCGGCGCAGCTCGGAACGCCGCTGCTCGGTCAGATCGAGCTTGCCGGGGATGTCCATGATCATGCCCTGCACCAGGTACTTGCCGTCGGCGCTGACGTAGACCACCTGGCCTGCCAGGGTGACTTCGTAGAGGCCGGCGATCGGCGCGGGGCGAATGCTGTCGACGCGAATCTCGGCGTTGAGCGATTTCAGCGATGCGCTGATCACGTCTTCGGGCTTGTCCTGCGCCACAAGACCCATGCTGACGAACATGCCGAAGGCGGCCACCCAATACCCATTGCGCATCGTTGTCTCCTCGTTGACGGGCGACCGAATCAGCGGTCGAACGCCCAGAGACCGCGCAGCGCGCGCAAAGTTCCAGAACGCAGCGAAAATCGATCGCCGCGATCAGGAGCCGATCGCTGCCGTCGGTGCCAGCACTTGGATCAACACCGCGGCGAAGTGGCAGACGCTTCCGGCCAGCACGAAGGCGTGCCAGATGGCGTGGGCATAGGGCAAACGGTGGCTCATGTAAAAGACCGTGCCCAGGGTGTAGGCAATGCCACCCGCCATCAGCCAGGCGAAAGCGCCCTGCGGCAGTGCCTTCATCAATGGCTCGATGGCGATGATCACCAGCCAGCCCATCGCCAGGTAGATTGCGGTCGACAACCAGCGGAAGCGGCCGGTGTAGTAGAGCTTGAAGATGATGCCGGCGATGGCCAGCCCCCAGATCAGGCCGAACAAGGTCCAGCCCCACGGCCCGCGCAGGCTGGTCAGCGTGAACGGCGTGTAGGTGCCGGCAATCAGCACGTAGATCATGCAGTGATCGAACACCTTCAATCGCGCCTTGGTCGGCGCGTGGCTGACCGCGTGATAGAGCGTCGACGCCAGGTACAGCAGCAGCAGCGAGGCACCGTAGACCGATGCGCCGATAACGGCCCAGCGGTCACCGTAGATCGACGCCAGTGTGACCAGTACAGCACCCGCGGCCAGCGCCACCACCGCGCCGATGCCGTGGGTCAGCGCATTCAGCAGTTCCTCGAGGTGCACAGCCGTGCGCCTGGGCGCCGGGAGGTCGGCGGTCAGCGTTTGCGACAGGTCGTTCATCTTCCGCGCTTTCAGGAATGAGAGCGACAGCGTGCACTCACGCGGTGGACAGGTCAAATGGGAGGGGAAGC
>JAIMJQ010000026.1:0-32874 GCA_020693165.1 Xanthomonas sp.
CCCGCCATCACTCCCAGAGCAAGTCCTCGCCAGCCGCCCCCGCGTTCATCGGCCCATGCGGCGCCCCAGCCCATTGCGCCCACCACCAGGGATAGTTGTCCAATCGCAATACCAGGCCGGCGCGCAATGGGTTAGCAATCAAATACCGGGCCTGCTGCCGCAGGTCCTCGTCCGCCCGAATCTTGTGCTCATAGTACTTCGGCTGCCACGGTGAACCATCGACCAACCCGATGCGTTTCATGGCTCTCGCAGAATTCGCCTTGCACGCGGCGACAACGAGCCGCAGGCAAGATGCTTCGGTCAGCGACAACAGCCAGTGCACATGGTCAGGCATCAGCACCCAGGCGTGATTGATGCAGTGTCCGCGTGCCGCCTGCTCCTCGATGGCAGCCCTGGCGATCCGGGCAGCCGCGGGTTGCGTCAGGAGGGGTTGCCGGTCAATTGTGCAGAAGCTCAGGTGATAGCTTGCCCCTGGTTCGGAGCTGCGGTGTCTGAGGAGTCGATCGTAAGGCATGGGGTCAGAATCGACCCCGGGTAGCAGCTTTGTCAGTCGGAATCGTTCTCCTTGCCGCGTAGGAAAATTCCGATCTCTGCAGGCAGAGCCAGAGCCAGAACCAGAGCCGGAGCCAGAGCCAGAGCGTCCAGACAAGTCTGGACCCACCAGATCAAGGGCAACAGCAACAGCAACAGCAATAGCCGGAGCAACAGCAACAGCAAATGCAACAGCGCCCAGACCAGTCTGGGCCCTCGCAAGCAACGAGGACCTGCTGCGGCTGTTGTGGGTCCAGACTGGTCGGGACGCTTTTCGGCATTGCCGCCATGCCATGAGCTTTGACGTGGTCATCTCATCGCCGTAGCGTAGAGGCAACGCACGATTCGACCGGGAGTTCCCATGTTCACCCTGATCCGCGGCGGCACGGTTGTCGATTCGGACGCCGCCTGGCGTGCCGACGTGCTGTTGGTCGATGGCAAGATCGCGGCAATCGGCGAGGACCTGGACGTGCCCGCGGGTGCTGACATCGTCGACGCCGGCGGCCGCCTGGTGATGCCGGGCGGCATCGATCCGCACACGCACATGCAACTGCCGTTCATGGGCACGGTGGCGAGCGACGACTTCTACACCGGCACCGCGGCGGGCCTTGCCGGTGGCACCACCAGCATCATCGATTTCGTCATCCCCAATCCGCAGCAGTCGCTGATGGAGGCCTATCGGACCTGGCGCGGCTGGGCGGAGAAGGCGGCCGCGGATTACGGCTTCCATGTCGCCATCACCTGGTGGGACGACAGCGTCCATCGCGACATGGGCACGCTCGCCACCGAGCACGGCGTGTCCAGCTTCAAGCACTTCATGGCCTACAAGAACGCCATCATGTGCGACGACGAAGCGCTGGTGTCGAGCTTCACGCGCTGCATGGAGCTGGGCGCGCTGCCGACCGTACACGCGGAGAACGGCGAGTTGGTGTTCCGCCTGCAGAAGCAATTGCTCGGGCGCGGGATCAGCGGGCCTGCGGGCCATCCGCTGTCGCGTCCGCCGGCGGTCGAAGGCGAGGCCGCCAATCGCGCGATCCGCATCGCCGAGGTGCTTGGCACGCCAGTCTATGTCGTGCACGTTTCAGCCGAGGATGCGTTGCAGGCGATCGCGCGTGCTCGCGGCGAAGGCCAGCGCGTGTTCGGCGAGGTGCTCGCCGGGCACCTGCTGATCGACGATTCGGTGTACCAGAATCCGGATTTCACCTTTGCCGCCGGCCATGTGATGAGTCCGCCGTTCCGGCCGAAGCAGCATCAGGACGCGCTGTGGGCTGGCCTGCAGGCCGGTCACTTGCACACCACGGCGACCGACCACTGCTGCTTCTGCGCGCCGCAGAAGGCCGCCGGCAAAGACGATTTCACGAAGATCCCGAACGGTTGTGCCGGCGTCGAGGACCGCATGTCGCTGCTCTGGCATTACGGCGTCGGCAGTGGTCGATTGACGCCGAGCGAGTTCGTGCGCGTGACCTCGACCAATGCCGCGCAGATCTTCGGTCTGTATCCGCGCAAAGGCGCGGTGCGGGTTGGAGCCGATGCCGATCTGGTGATCTGGGATGCGCAGGCGAGTCGCACGATTTCGGCGGCCACGCATCATCAGAACATCGATTTCAACGTATTCGAGGGACGCACGGTCACCGGTGTGGCGACGCACACGTTCACGCGCGGCCAACTGGCGTGGGTCGATGGCGATCTGCGCGCGGTGCGCGGCAGCGGGCGCTATCTGCACCGCAGCACGCACGCGCCGTACTTCGAGGCGAATGCGCGTCGGCATGGTTGAGCCGTGCGGCTAGCCCGGCGTACGCGCCACAGGCGCGTTCACCGGGAACCCCGAGATCGACGGCCATCTCATCGCGGACGCAGCCCGCGCTCGCCGAGTATGCCGTAAAGCATTGATTTTCGTGTGGTAGCGGCCTTGTCCCGCGAGCTCCTGGCTGCAGAGCTCGCGACGCAAGGTCGCTCACAGTTCGCCCAGTGCCTACGCCGCCTCGTCGCGATACTCGTCCAGCGACGGGCAGATGCACACCAGGTTGCGGTCGCCGTAGACATTGTCGACGCGGCCGACCGGGCTCCAGTACTTGTCGATGCGGTCGACGCCGGCCGGGAACACGCCTTCCTCACGCGAATACGGTCGCGTCCATTCGTCGACCAGGTCGTGCACGGTGTGCGGTGCATGGCGCAGCGGCGACTGTTCGATCGGGTACTGGCCGGCTTCCACCGCCGCGATCTCGTGGCGGATGGCGATCATCGCGTCGCAGAAGCGGTCGAGTTCGACCTTGGCCTCCGATTCGGTCGGTTCGATCATCAGCGTGCCCGGTACCGGGAAGCTCATCGTCGGCGCGTGGAAGCCGTAGTCGACCAGGCGCTTGGCGATGTCGTCGACGCTGACGCCGCAACGATCCTTGAGCGGACGCGGGTCGACGATGCACTCGTGGGCGACGCGACCGTTGTCGTTCTTGTACAGCACCGGGAAATGCGGATCGAGTCGCGCAGCGATGTAGTTGGCGTTGAGGATCGCCATTTCGGTGGCGCGGGTCAGGCCGGGGCCACCCATCATCAGGATGTAGGCATAGCTGATCGGCAGGATCGACGCCGAGCCGTACGGTGACGCCGACACCGGCCCGACAGCGGCCTTGCCGCCATCGAGCAGCGGATGACCGGGCAGGAACGGCGCCAGGTGCGCCTTGACACCGATCGGGCCCATGCCCGGGCCACCGCCGCCGTGCGGGATGCAGAAGGTCTTGTGCAGATTGAGGTGGCTGACGTCGGCGCCGTATTCGCCCGGGCGCGAAAGGCCGACCTGCGCATTCAGGTTGGCGCCGTCGAGGTACACCTGGCCGCCATGCTGGTGGACGATGGCGCAGATCTCGCGGATCGATTGCTCGAACACGCCGTGGGTCGACGGGTAGGTGATCATCAGCGCAGCCAGATTCGCGCTGTGCTTTTCGGCCTTGGCCTTGAGGTCGGCGACATCGACGTTGCCGGCGGCATCGCAGTTCACCACGATGACATCCATGCCGGCCATGTGCGCGGAGGCTGGATTGGTGCCGTGCGCCGAGGATGGGATCAGGCAGACCTTGCGGTGGCCGTCGCCGCGCGCGATGTGGTAACCGCGGATCGCCAGCAGGCCGGCGTATTCGCCCTGCGCGCCGGAATTGGGCTGCAGCGACACCGCGTCGTAGCCGGTGATCGCGCACAGCCAGGACTTCAGGTCCTCGAACATCTCGCTGTAGCCATGCGCCTGGTCGGCAGGCGCAAACGGATGCAGTGCGCCGAATTCCGGCCAGGTGATCGGGATCATCTCGGCGGTGGCGTTGAGCTTCATCGTGCACGAGCCGAGCGGGATCATCGCGCGGTCGAGCGCGAGATCGCGATCGGACAACTTGCGCATGTAGCGCAGCAATTCGGTTTCCGAACGGTAGCGCGAGAACACCGGGTGCTTCAGGCATGCGCCCTTGCGCCGCAGTTGCTCCGGTATCGCCGATGCGATTCCAGCCTCGATGTCAGCGTATTCGAACTGTCCACCAAAGAGCTTCCAAACCTGCTCGACGATGGCCGCCGTCGTGGTCTCGTCCACGTTGATGCTCAAATGGCCATCGTCGAGGACGCGCAGGTTGATCCCGGCGGCCAGCGCATGTTCGACGATCTCCTTCTGCTTCGCTCCGGCATCGACCGTGAGGCAGTCGAAGTAACTGGATGCGCGCGGCACAAAACCCAGCTTCGCCAGACCGGCGGCCAGCGTCGCTGCGCGCCGGTGGACGCGTTCGCCGATCGCGCGCAGCCCTTCCGGGCCATGGTAGACCGCGTACATCGACGCGATCACCGCCAGCAGGACCTGCGCGGTGCAGATGTTCGAGGTCGCCTTTTCGCGGCGGATGTGCTGCTCGCGCGTCTGCAGCGCGAGGCGGTAGGCGGGCTTGCCGCGGCTGTCGACCGATACGCCGATCAGCCGGCCCGGCATCGAGCGCTTGAGATCGTCGCGCACCGCCATGTAGGCGGCGTGCGGGCCGCCGTAACCCATCGGTACGCCGAAGCGCTGGGTCGAGCCGATCGCCATGTCGGCGCCGAGTTCGCCCGGCGGTGTCAGCAGAGTCAGCGCCAGTGGATCGGCGGCGACGATGGCGATGGCACCGGCCGCTTTGACCGCCTTGATCGTGGCGCGGAAGTCGCGGACCGCGCCGAGGCTGCCTGGATACTGGAACAGTACACCGAATACCAGCGTCGGATCGAGGTCGCGCTCGGGGTCGCCAACGACGACGGTCCAGCCCAGCGGCTCGGCGCGCGTGCGCAGCAGCGCGATCGTCTGCGGATGACAATCGGCATCGACAAAGAAGGCGTTGAGCTTGGTTTTGACACTGCGCTGGGCCACTGCCATGGCTTCGGCGGCAGCGGTGGCTTCATCAAGCAGCGAGGCATTGGCGACATCGAGGCCGGTGAGCTCGCAGATCATCGTCTGGAAATTGAGCAGCGCTTCCAGCCGGCCCTGGCTGATCTCCGGCTGGTACGGCGTGTACGCGGTGTACCAGGCCGGGTTTTCCAGAATGTTGCGCTGGATGACCAGCGGCAGATGGGTGCCGTGGTAGCCCTGGCCGATCAGCGAGGTCATCACCCGGTTGCGGCCGGCGATCGCGCGCATGCGCTCCAGTGCTTCGGTTTCGCTCAGCGCCGGACCGACGTCCAGCGGCTGCGACTGACGAATCGATGCCGGCACGGTCTGCGCCATCAACTGCTCCAGCGAATCGGCGCCGATGGTGCTCAACATCTCCGCGGTTTCGCGCGGCGAGGGGCCGATATGGCGGTGCTGGAACTCGGATGCGAGGTGCGGCTGACGCAGGAAAACCGGTGCGCTCATGGGAAACTCCGAAGACGGGCAGGGCTGCAAAACGCGGGCATGCGTTTGGTTTGCCCCATCTGTCTGCTTTGCCTGAGAGCGTAACCCCTTCGGCGGACCGGCCCTGACGGACCGGCCTCTTTCCAGATGATGAACGCTGCCGCGCGGTCCTTTGGCCTGAGAGTTTCCGGGGCGGTTGCTCCTTCGGCGCCGGACGAATCCGGTCTCTCCCACGTGGCGGGGGAAGACTAGCACGGGCAACCGTGACCGAAGCTTGAGTGGAAGCAAGCGTCTGCATTCCGACTACTCGAAGCTATCCGCAAAGCGCTCCCAGCAGCGACTGTTCAACGCGGCGGCGCCCATCGACAGTTGCGGCGCGCTCGAAATCACGGTGAACAGGCCGTTGCTCAGGTTGCGGCTGCGGTAACCAATGCAGGCGCCGGATTGGGCTTGCGCCCAACCCATCAGTCGATCGTTCGCGTTGTCGAAGTCGATCGGGCCATGAAACAGACTCGACACGTAGCCGGTGTTGCCCGCCAGCGTGATCGAGCCATCGATGCGATCGACGCGTGTTCGAGCACCGAGAGCACTCGTCGCTCGCGATCGAATTGCTGGCGCGCCTCGGGCGCCTGCAGGCCGCGATGCAGTACCTTGATCGCCACCGTCTGGCGCACGCCCTCGACCAGTCGATGCGCGCGATACGCCCCGGATCAGTCATCCGCGCGACCTGCCGATGCCATCGCCCATCAGCATAGTCACCCTTTGGATCAACTGGCTACCCCACAGCATGGCAGAACTGGCATGCCCCGGGTGCAAGGGATTTGACCGCGACCATCGACAGTTCGCGCGCGACGAGACTGGCATTCACGCCGAACGCTGGCGGACCGTGGCAACATCCACCCGGAGAGGTTTAAGGTCGCGCTGCGGCCGAAGCCGCAACTGTGCCATTGCCCCGGAGACTTCCATGCTGACGACACGCTTTTCCAGTCTGCTCCCGCGCCTTTGCTTCGTCGCCATCTGCGCCGTCGCGCACGTCGCCAGTGCCGCGACCGCCGCGCCGGCCTTCACGCTGCCCGACCTGCCATACGCGACCAACGCGCTGGAGCCGGCGATCGACACGCAAACGATGGAGATCCACCACGGTCGCCATCACCGCGCCTATGTCGACAACCTCAATGCCAAGGTGGCGGAGTTCCCGGCACTGGCCGATGCTTCGCTGGAAGACATCCAGCGCCGCATCTCGGCTTTCGACGTCGCCGTGCGCAACAACGGCGGCGGTCATTACAATCACAGCCTGTTCTGGGAACTGATGGCGCCGGTGGGCGAGGGCGGCGCGCCCTCGGCCGAACTGGCGACGGCGATCGACGCTGCCTTCGGTTCGTTCGAGGCGTTCAAGAAGCTGTTCTCCGATGCGGGCGCCAAGCAGTTCGGCTCCGGCTGGGCGTGGCTGCTGGTCAAGGATGACGGCACGCTGGCGGTGAGCTCGACGCCTAACCAGGACAACCCGCTGATGGATGTGGTGGCCGTCCGCGGCACCCCGCTGCTCGCGGTGGATGTGTGGGAGCACGCCTACTACCTCAAGTACCAGAACAAGCGCGCGGATTACCTCGCGGCGTGGTGGAGCGTGGTCAACTGGAATGCGGTAAACGCCCGCTTCGCCGCGGCGTCGAAGAAATAGGCCGGGCTTGATGAGCCACCCGATGACCGCCAGGACAGTTGCGCACCGCATCGAACGAGACAGCATGGGTGAGTTGCGCGTGCCCGTCGACGCGCTGTGGGGCGCGCAGACGCAGCGCGCGATCGACAACTTCCCGATATCCGGCATGCCGATGCCGCGCGGGTTCATCCGCGCGCTCGGCCTGGTCAAGGCCGCTGCCGCCAGCGTCAATGCGCGCCTCGGTCAGCTCGACTGCGCGCTTGGCGTGGCGATCCGTGATGCCGCGCTGGACGTGGCCGGTGGCGCCCACGACGCGCAGTTTCCGATCGACGTGTTCCAGACCGGATCGGGCACGTCGAGCAACATGAATGCCAACGAAGTGATCGCGCATCTGGCCGCGCGCGCTGCCGGGCGCGCGATCCATCCGAATGACCACGTCAACGCCGGCCAGTCGTCCAACGACGTCATCCCGAGCGCGATCCAGCTCGGCGCCGTGCTGCAGTGCGAGGAACACCTGCTGCCTGCCCTCGACATCCTGGTGGAGGCCATCGACACCCGCGCTGGTGAACTCGCCGAGGTCGCCAAGACTGGGCGCACGCATCTGATGGACGCGATGCCGCTGACGCTCGGCCAGGAACTCGGCTGCTGGGCGGCGCAGTTGCGCAGCGCGCACGACCGCATCGTCGACACGCTGGAACGCGTGCGCCGGCTGCCGATCGGCGGCACCGCGATCGGCACCGGCATCAATGCCGATCCGGCCTTTGCCGCGGCGATGGGTGCCGAGCTGACGGCATTGACCGGCGCCGAGTTCGAGTCGGCGCCGAACCTGTTCGAGGGCATCGCCGCCAAGGATGAGTGCGTCGAATTGTCAGGCCAGTTGAAGACGCTCGCCTGCGCGCTGATGAAGATCGCCAACGATCTGCGCTGGATGAACTCAGGGCCGCTCGCCGGCCTCGGCGAGATCGAACTGCCGGCGCTGCAGCCGGGCTCCTCGATCATGCCGGGCAAGGTCAATCCGGTGATTCCCGAAGCCGTCTGCATGGTCGCCGCGCAGGTGATCGGCAACGACGCCGCGATCACCATCGCCGGCCAGTCCGGCAACTTCCAGTTGAATGTGATGCTGCCGCTGATCGCGCGCAACCTGCTGGAGAGCATCCAGCTGCTCGGCAATGTGATGCCGTTGCTGGCGTCGCGCTGCATCGACGGCTTCAAGGTGCGCCGCGAGCACATCGACGACGCGCTGGCGCGCAATCCGATCCTGGTGACGGCGCTGAATTCGGTGATCGGCTACGAGCTCGGCGCGGCGACGGCCAAGCGCGCCTATGCCGAAGGCCGGCCGATCCTCGATGTGGCACGGGACACCACCGGAGTGCCGGAACCCGCGCTACGCAAATTGCTGGATCCGCTGGATCTGACTCGCGGCGGAATTCGCGGACGTGGGGCCGGCGGCGGTTGACCGCTTGACTTCGCCTTCCTTTGCGTCCGCTGCGGGCTAGCGCTCGGCCTTGCCGAACACCGGTACCAGTGACCAGAGCTTTGACAAGGAGAAGCTCGGCGTCAACTTGCGGACCGAGCGTTCGGCGGGATTGGCCAGTTGCGGCTCAACCGTCGGGGTCCCGCGCACGGCGTCGCGAACGAAGCCCTCCTTGCCCAGGCGCGCCGATTCCAGCGCGAGGCGATCCCAGCGCAGGAAGTGGACCTCGGGCACAAAGATCCACTCCATGCTCGGCAGGTCGCGCCCCAGGGGATCCCAGTAGCGTGTGCCAGGAAGTGCCGACGCCTGCAGCCGTACGCGGCCGCGCAGACGAAACGCCACGCCGTCGAAGCAGTAGACGATGAACGCGTGCCCCTTGATCATCGCGCAGGGCTTGCCGTAGAGGTAGCCGATGGATGCCTCGTGCGTGCGTCGCAGGTAATCGCAGATGGTATCGAAGCGCGTGCGCGCGTTGGCCATGATCATTTCCCCCCTGGGACGGATCGTAACGCAAACCGCGGAATGATTTCTTGTTGCCGGAATCGCCCGGTGCGATGGAATACTCCGGCGCATGGACTATGAATGCTGGCCGCTCGGAGACTCGGCGCTGCTATTGCGCTTCGCGACCCGCATTGACCTGGCGGTGAACGCGGATGTCCATCGTGCTGCGGCTGCGCTGGCGGCGGCGAGCTTGCCGGGCGTGCGCGCGATCGCGCCGAGTTATGCCGCGCTGGTGGTGACTTTCGATCTGGTCGAGACACAACGCAGCGGCGGCGTCGAGTGGCTGCAGCAGCGCGTCGACCAGACACTGGCGGCGGTTGCCGGACGCGAGGTGGATGAAGGGCGCCGGGTCGACGTGCCGACCCGATACGGCGGTGCTGACGGACCGGATCTGGCGGTGGTGGCCGCAGAAGTCGGATTGAGCGTCGACGCGGTCATCGATCTGCATGCCGGCAGCGAGTATCGCGTTGCCATGATTGGATTCCAGCCCGGCTTTCCCTATCTGCTGGGATTGCCCGAGCGCCTGCAGTTGCCGCGGCGCAGCAGCGTGCGTGCCCATGTGCCCGCCGGCTCGGTGGCGATTGCCGGCGCCCAGGCCGGCATCTACCCGGGCGACTCGCCGGGTGGCTGGCACGTGCTCGGGCGCACTACATTGCGCTTGTTCGATGCCTCCGCAGCGTGCCCGTCGCTGCTGCTGCCCGGCGATCGCGTGCGCTTCGTGCCGGTGCCCTGATGCTGGAAATCCTGCGCATAGCGCCGCTGAGCAGCGTACAGGATGCGGGACGCGACGCCTGGCGGCACCTCGGCGTGCCGCAGTCGGGACCACTCGACCATTGGTCGCATGCGGTCGCCAATGTACTGGTCGGCAATCCGCCTGCGACCGCCGCCATCGAGATCGGGCGTGGACGCAGCCAGTTGCGCTTCCACGAAGCCGCCCTGATCGCCATGACCGGAGCGCGCATGCCAGTGCACGCGGCCGGTGTATCGCTGCCGCTGTGGCGCCCGCTGGCGGTGTCGGCGGGCACGCTGCTCACGGTGGAGCCGGCGCTGCTCGGTGCGCGCGGCTACCTCGCCGTTGCCGGCGGCTGGGCGACGCCTTCGGTGCTGGGTTCGCGCAGCGCGATGATGCGTGGCGAGGGATTTCCGGCGTTGCTGCGGCGTGGCGATCGGCTACCGTTCTCGGTCGATGCCTGCGCCGCCTGGCCGTCGATCAGGTTGCCGGCTTCATCGCGGGCGCCGACGGTTGCCCGCTGGTGGGCCGACGGCGAGCCCTTGCTGGACCTGTCGGGGCACGCCGGATTGCGCGTCATCGACGCCAGCCATTTGCCGCTGCTGCGCGACCGCCGCGCGCTGTATCTGCAGCAGTTCGAACTGAGCAGCGCCGCAAACCGGATGGCCGCGCCGCTGCGCGGGCTGCCGCTGGCGATCGAGGATGCGGGGTCGCTGATCAGTGAGCCCGTGGTGCCGGGCAGTGTGCAACTGCCGCCCGATGGGCAACCGGTGGTCCTGCTGGCCGAAGCCCAGACCGTGGGTGGCTACGCGCGCATCGCCCACGTCGCCAGCATCGATCTTGCGCGCCTCGCGCAACGCCTGCCGGGTTCGGTCATCCGTTTCGAACCGATCAGCGTGGCTGCGGCCCAGCGTCTGTGGCTGTGGCGCCAGCAACGCCTGATGCGTCTGCGTATCGCGGCGCTGGCGCGGTTGCAGGAAAAACGGTGACCAACGAGATCCCTTGCACCGCGCGCGAGCCGCTGGACCGCCGCCGACCAACGAGGCGATGATCGGTGGCCGTGAAGAGGATTGCCGATGCGCGAACGTTGTGACCTCAACGCCGACCTCGGCGAGAGCTTTGGCGCGTGGCGGATGGGCGATGATGCGGCGCTGCTGGCGCAGGTCAGTTCGTGCAATATCGCCTGCGGGTTCCATGCCGGCGATCCGCTGACGATGCAGCGCACGGTGGCGAGCGCGCTCGCCCAGGGAGTCGCAATTGGCGCCCACCCGAGCTTGCCCGATCTGGTCGGATTCGGTCGCCGCGAGATGCGCGTGGCGGCCGACGAGCTGCAAGCGCTGACGCTCTACCAGTGCGCTGCACTGGACGGTTTCGTGCGCGCCAGCGGTGCCCGCCTGCAGCATGTCAAGCCGCACGGCGCGCTCTACGGCATGCTGGCACGCGATGCGCAGCTGGCGACCGCCTTTGTCGCCGCAGTGGCTGCGCTTGACCGTTCGCTGGCGATCTTGGGTCCGCCGCATGGCGCCTTGTTGGAGGCGGCGGCAGCGGCGGGCTTGCGCTACAGGCGCGAGGGCTTCGCCGACCGCGGCTACCTGGCGGACGGCCATCTGCTGCCGCGCGATCGACCTGGAGCGGTGCTCGATAGGGCGGCGGCGCGGGTACAAGGGCTGAAACTGGCGCGTGGCGAACCGATCGCTGCAGTCGACGGCGCGCAACTGCATCTTTCCATCGAGACCCTGTGCCTGCACGGCGATGGTGGCGAGGCGCTGGCACTGGCTCAAGCACTGCGCGACGACCTCGATTGCGCCGGCATCGCGGTGCGCGCGTCATGACAATGTCGACCTGGTGGGCATTGCTGCCGGTGGTCGTGGTCGTCCTCGGTTTTGCGCTGCGCCAGCACCCGGCGCGGGTGGTGCTGGTCGCCGCCTTGAGCGCCGGCCTGGTGGGCGGACTCGGCGTTGTCGGCCTGCTGGAAACGCTCGGTAGCGGCTTCCTCAGTGCACGTTATCTGTTGTTGATCGTGCTGGCGTTGCCGGTGATCGCGCAGGTCGAGGCGCACGGATTGCGCGTATTGGCCAAGCGCCTGGTCGGCGGCTGGCAGGGCGCTCGCCCGGGGCGGCTGCTGCTCGGCTACCTGGCACTGCGCCAGGGCTCGGCGGCGCTTGGCCTGACCAGCCTCGGTGGCCATGCGCAGATGGTGCGACCGCTGGTTGCGCCGATGGCCGAGGCAGCGGCAGAGCAGGAGCCCGGCGGCGTCGACGCGGCTGAGCGCGAGCGGGTGCGCGCGCTGTCGGCGGCAACCGACAACGTCGGCCTGTTCTTTGGCGAGGATCTGTTCCTGGCCTTCGGCGCGGTGCTGCTGATGCAGGCCTTTTACGCCGAACGTGGGATCCAACTGGCGCCACTGGAAATCGCTTTGTGGGGACTGCCGACGGCGATCCTCGCATTTGCGATCCACGGCGCACGCCTGCTCTGGCGCGATCGCCAGCGGGCCCGCCGATGACGCTGGTCCCGCTGTACCTGCTGCTCGGCAGCTATTTCGCGCTGATCAGCTGGCGCGCCGCGCACGATCGCCTGCGACCCGCCGCCGCCGCGCGCAGCGCCTTTTTCGCGATTCTCGCAGTGCTGTTCCTGGTCGGCGAACTGCTGCCAACGGCGGTGGCCGGTGCGCTGGTGCTGGCGCTCGCGGTGGTCGCTGGCTGGGGGCTGCCGCAGCAGACCGCCGCGCCGGCGTCGACGCGCGAGCAGACCGGCGGCAAGCGGCTGCTGCTGCCGGTGCTGGCAATCCCGGCGCTGACCATCGCGCTGACCCTGGCGTTGCCGCAGGTTTCGCTGGCTGGCGTCGCTTTCAGCAAGCAGGCGGCTGCGCTGTATGGCCTCGCCTGCGCCTGCATCGTGGCGTTGGCGCTGGCGCTGGCGATCACCCGGGAAACGCCGGGGCCGGCACTGGCGCGTGGCGGCGATCTGCTCGAATCGATCGGCTGGGCGGTGCTGCTGCCGCTGCTGCTGGCGGTGCTCGGCACGCTGTTCGCAAAGGCCGGCGTCGGCGATGCACTGGCGCAGGCGATCGGCACGCTGATGCCGCTCGACGTGCGCTGGGTGGCGATCCTCGCCTATGGCCTCGGCATGGCGCTGTTGACGATGGCGATGGGCAACGCCTTCGCCGCCTTTCCGGTGATCGCCGGCGGCATCGGCATGCCGTTCCTGGTATCGGTGCACGGCGCCGATCCGGCGCCGATGGCTGCAATCGGCATGCTGTCCGGCTACTGCGGCACGCTGATGACCCCGATGGCCGCCAATTTCAATCTGGTGCCGGTGGCCTTGCTCGATCTGACCGATCGCAGCGCCGTGATCCGCGCGCAGATACCCACGGCGATTCCACTGCTCGCCGGCAACCTGATCCTGCTCGGGTTACTCTGCTTCCGATGAATGCGCATGTCCTGCTGACCGGTTTCGAACCCTTCGCGGGGGATGCCCGCAATCCGTCGTCCGAGGCCTGTGCGCGGCTCGATGGCAGCCAGATCCGCGGTCGCCAGGTGCGCAGCCTGTGCCTGCCGACCGCATTCAGTGCCGCGGCGCTGCGCCTGCTGCGCGAGATCGCGCGCGATCCCCCGGCGTTGGTGATCGCGACCGGTCTGGCCGGCGATCGAGCCCAGATCACGCCGGAGCGCTTCGCGCTGAACTTCGCCGACGCACGCATCGCCGACAACCGCGGCCGCCAGCCACGCGAACGCACGCTCATCCGTGGAGCGCCACTGGCCTACGCCAGCACCTTGCCCGTTTCGCGCATCGTCGAGCGCCTGCGCGCGGCCGGCATCCCGGCGGCGCCGTCGCTGTCGGCCGGCGCCTTCGTCTGCAACGAACTGTTCTTCCGCCTGCGCCACGCGCTGGAAGGCAGCACCGTGCGCGCTGGCTTCATCCATCTGCCGTATGCCAGCGAGCAGGTGGTCGACCGCCCCGGCGTGCCGAGCCTGCCGCTGGCGACGCTGGCGGATGGGCTGCGGATTGCCATCGAGACCTCGCTCGCGTAGCCGGCTGTGCGCGCTGCGCGCGTTCAGCGGGGGCTGGCAGCACGCTCGCTCCGGCGAACGCTTGCGCCGAGCACCGGCCTACGCCCGCGCTGCGCTATCGTTGGCATTCACAACCGGATAGATCCCGATGGCCCGATTGGTCGAACTAGCCGCCATCGACGGCGCACACATCCACGCCGACCTGGCGCTGCCCGGGAACGCCAACGGTATTGGCCTGGTCGTGATCCAGGAGGTGTTCGGCGTCACCGCGCACATCCGCGCGGTGGCCGCCGATTACGCGACGCACGGCTACGCGGTGCTGGCGCCACGGCTGTTCGACCGCATCGAAGCGGGCGTCGAACTCGCCTGCGACGACGCTGGCATGGCGCGCGGGCGCGAGTTGGTCGGGCAGCTGGGATTCGACGCGCCGTTGCGCGATGTGGGCGCCGCTGCAGACTGGCTGCTGGCACACGGCTTCCGATCGGTCGCGGTGGTCGGTTATTGCTGGGGCGGCGTGGTCGCCTACCTCGCGGCCACCCGGCTCGGCCTGCCGGCGGTGAGCTACTACGGGCGGCTGGTGCCGCAGTTCCTGCACGAGCGCCCGCAGGCCGCGTTGCTGTTCCATTTCGGTGAACGCGATGCGCTGATCCCGAAAGCCGCCGTCGATGCGATTGCGGCGCGCCTGCCGCAGGTGCCGTTGCACCGATATCCGGCTGGGCACGCCTTCAATCGACTTGGCGATCCGCATGGTGATCCGGCCTGTGCGATGCTGGCGCAGGAGCGCACACTGGCATTCTTGCAGACTCAGCTGGGGTAGACCGGGCGATGAGCGAATTCGAACTCGATCCACGCCTGGCGGGCGACAGTGTCGGTCTCGGCGATATCGGGTCCATCCACGTGCGCGCGATGGCGACCGCGCCCTGGCCCTGGCTGGTGTTGATTCCGAAGCATCCGGAGGCGGTGGAACTGCACGATCTGCCGGCACCGATCAGAGACGAACTGTGGGCGCTGGCCGGTGCGCTGGGTCCGATCCTCAAGCGCGAATTCGATGGCGACAAGCTCAACATCGGCGCGCTCGGCAATGTCGTCGCGCAACTGCATTTGCACCTCATCGTGCGCCAGGTCGGCGACCCCGGCTGGCCGAGCCCGGTATGGGGCCGCAACGAAGCCGAGCTTGGCGCCGAGGCCGCCGCCGAGCGCCAGCAGCGCCTGCACCAGTGCCTGTGCGCACTGGCCGGAGAGAGGCTGCAGGCGTAAACGGAGGGCAGGGCAGGGTTGATGCCTGGGCGCACCACGGCGCTCACTGGACACATCGCGGGTGACCGAAGAACAGTTTTGTCCTTTGCGTCCTTTGCGTCCTTTGCGGACAAAAGGCATTCCAACGCGTCGCCGCGCAGTTCGATAGGAGACGACGTTCCGGACTGGGGCAACCCAGTGCCGAGGAAGCGTTGCGACCTCAGATCGTCCTTTCCATCCCTGGCCTCGCGAGCGTGGCCTCGCAGCCGTAGCGGCTGCGCAGTTCCTTCGCCAGGATCTCGCGCGCCTTGTCTTCGCCGTGGACAAGGTAGACCGGGGGCTTGTCGCGGAAGTGCGCGTACCAGTTCAGCAGTCCCTGCTGGTCGGCGTGCGCCGAGAGGCCGCCGACGGTGTGGATGCGCGCGTTGACGCGGATGATCTCGTTGAAGATGCGCACCGTCGAATGGCCGTCGACCAGTTGCCGCCCGAGGGTGCCCTGGGCCTGGTAGCCGACGATCATCACGTGGGCGCCAGGACGCCACAGGTTGTGCTTGAGGTGATGGCGCACGCGACCGCCATTGCACATGCCCGATCCGGCGATGAAGATGCAACCATTCGTGTGTCGGTTGAGTTCGCGCGATTCCTCCATCGAGTCGACGAAGCGCAGACCTGGCAGCGTGAACGGATCTTCGCCATCGCTCCATTGAGTGCGACCGGCGTGGTCGAACAACTTCACGTGGCGCCGATAGACGTCGACCACCCTGGTTGCCATCGGGCTGTCGAGGTAGACCTTCCAGCGCTTCATGCCCCATTCGTCGTAGTGCTTGGCGAACCAGTACAGCAGTTCCTGGCTGCGCCCGACGGCGAAGGCGGGAATGATGACGTTGCCGCCGCTGGCGCGCGCGGCATCCAGCACTTCGCCGATTTCGACGATGGTCTGGTCGCGCGGGCGGTGTAGGCGATCGCCGTAGGTGCTTTCCAGCATCACCAGGTCGGCCTCACCGACCGGCGTGGCGTCGCGCATGATCGGCGTGCCGTCCGGGCCGATATCGCCGCTGAACACCAGTTTGCGCTCGCCGGCGCCTTCGTCGATCCAGATCTCGACGATCGCGGCGCCGAGGATGTGGCCGGCGTCCTGCAGGCGCAGGTGGACGCCGGGGAATAATTCGATGCGCTGGTCGTAGTCGTGGCCGCGCATGCGTCCCAGGGTTACGCCCACATCCTCAAGGCTGTAGAGCGGTTCCAGCAGCTTCAGCCCGCGGCGCGCGCGCATGCGGTTGCTGTGCTCGACATCGGCGGCCGCCAGCCGCGCCGAGTCCTCCAGCATCACTCGCACCAGATCGGCGGTGGCGGTCTGCGTGTGGACCTTGCCGTTGTAGCCGCGCTTGACCAGCAGCGGCAGGCGTCCGCAGTGGTCGACGTGGGCGTGGCTGAGGATCACCGCGTCGATATCGGAGGGATCGAACGGGAAGTTTTCGCGGTTGCGCGTATCTTCTTCGCGACCGCCCTGGATCATGCCGCAGTCGAGCAGGATCTTCTTGCCGGCCGCCCGCAACAGGTGACAGGAACCGGTGACTTCACCGGCCGCGCCGAGGAACTGGATCGAAGCCATCGCGCATCTCGCAGTCGTTCAGTTCTGCCGACGATACGCTGTAGACCGGAGCAGGTTAAACGCGGAGACGCGGTTTACGCCCCAACTGCGACCGGCCGCGACGGATCGGTGATCCAGCCGCTCCACGAATCCGGGTACAGGCGTGAGCCGCGCAGGCCGGCGACGTCCATGGCCAGGCGGTTGTGGCAGGCGGTCACGCCCGAGCCACACATGTGGACAACGCTGGTCGCGGCGCGACCGCGCAGCAGTTGCGTGAACTCGGTGCGCAATTGCGAGGCCTCCTTGAAGCGTCCGTCGTCGCCGAGGTTGTCGGTGAATGGGCGATTGAGCGCGCCCGGAACATGGCCGGCGACCGGGTCGAGCGGTTCTGTCTCGCCACGAAAGCGAGGGCCGGCGCGAGCGTCGAGCAAGGTCAGCGTGCCGTTGGCGAGTCCCTTGGCGACGGCGTCAGCGCTCGCCCAGGCGTCGGCAGCGAGCAGCAGATGCTCAGGCAGCCGGCTTGTTGGGTAATTCGGCGCAGGGACGGTCTCCAACGGCAGTCCGGCACGCTGCCACGCGGCAAAGCCACCGTTCAGCACTTTGACCTGGGTGTAGCCAGTCGCGCGCAGCAGCCACCAGAGTCGGGCCGCATAGGCGCCGGAATCCTGGTCGTAAGCGACGACTGCGGTGTGCCGGGTGATGTCGAGTCGGGCCAGCGACGCTGCCAGCGCGGCCATGCTCGGCAGTGGATGGCGGCCGTGCTCGGCCACCTGCGACAGGTCCGAGAGGTCGCGGTTGAGATCGGCGTAGCGCGCGTGCGGCAGCCGCGATTGGTCGTAGAGCCGGCGCCCGGCGTCGACATCGGCGAGATCGAAACGGCAGTCGATGATTCGCAGGCCAGGTTCGGTGAGGCGTGTCGCCAGATCAGCGATGGAAATCAGCGGGGTCGAAGCCATGGCGGTCAAGGCGCTCCAGCAGATTCACCCACATGCCCGCAGTGGCGCCCCAGATGTAGCGGTCGCCGAACGGGAAGACATAGTAGCTGCGCAGCCGACCGCGGAAGTGGCGTTCTTCGCGCTTCAGGTTGCGACGGTCGAGCAGAAACTGGAGCGGAACCTCGAAGACTTCCTCGACCTCGCGTGCGTCCGGCACGCTCGACGCCTGCGGGTCAATGATTCCGACGACCGGCGTTACCGCAAAGGCGCTGATGGTGCCGTAGACATCCAGCAATCCAAGCGGACGCACACTCGCCGGTGCGATGCCGAGTTCCTCCTGGGTTTCACGCAGGGCGCCTGCCACGGCATCACAGTCGCACGCCTCGATGCGGCCACCCGGAAAACTGATCTGGCCGCCGTGCTGCGGCAGGTTCTGGGTGCGCTTGGTCAGCAGCACCTGCCAGCCGTGCGCGCGGGGCACCAGACCCACCAGCACCGCAGCCGGCCGCAAGCGCTGGCCCGCGGGCAGCAATCCGTCGAGTTCATCGAGGTTGCAGGGCACAGCTTCGCTGGCGTCGAGCGGACGCAACGCAGCCGTGAGTTTCGCGACCCAGTCGGCGCTTGCCGGCAGCGGCCGGACCGCCGCGTCAATCACGACGGCGCTCGCGCAGCGGCAACACCTCATCCATGATCCGGCGCCGTTCGGCGTCCGGCAGTTGGCGCCAGGCGCCGATTTCAGCTCCGGTGCGCAGGCAGCCGGTGCACAAGCCGTCGTCGCCGAGGGAGCAAACGCCGATGCAGGGCGACAGTGCCGCCGACGTTGCGGGTGTAGTCAAAGTCCAGTCCATACTGCAAAGTGTATCGCTTGCCAGGGCCGATTCATGCGTGAAAGCATCGCCGTCATGAATTCGACGCAATCATATCCGCCCGGCGTTCAGGTCCTGTCTACCCCAGCGCCGGCGGCCCGCGGGTGCTAGCGGTCGCCGGCAAGATCCTGCGCGATTACGGACGCGTGCTGGGCGAAATCGAGCCCGGCTGCGCGGCGTTGCCGCAGTCGTTCCTGCCGCATCCGCGCGGCGCCATCCAGGAAGCCACCTTGCGCGTCCTGGCCAGGCTGGATCCGTCCGACGACGCGCTGCGCGACGCACTGATCCGCGGTTTCGTGTTTTTGGCACAGTTCGTCGACGACGACAAAGCCGAACGGGTAGCCGATGGGCAGGCGCAGATGGACGCTCTGGCGCTGGAAGCCGGCGCCGAGCCGCAATCGCCGCAAGCCCACGATGCGCTGCGCATCGTCAACCAGATCAAGGTGGAAATGGAGCAGGCACTGATCCAGGCCTGCCAGGCGGCGAAAATCCCGCTGTCGCGGGCGCCGTCGTTGCTCAAGTAGCCTGGTGTACGCGCGAAGCGCGTACACCAGGGCAGTGAAGCAGTTGGTAGTCATTGGTGAGTGGCAACAGCAGGAGTGAGGCGATGCCGCGCTTTTGCCACTTGCCACTCACCATGGTGCGCGTCGGAGCCGCGCTTGCCGATGACCGCTTTACTTCACTTCAATCAGCTTGATGTCGAAAACCAGTGCCTGGTTCGGGCCGATCGGGCGCGGGCCGCGCTCGGCGTAGGCCATTTCCGGCGGCAGGAAGATCTGCCAGTGGTCGCCCACGCGCATCAGCGGCAGCACTTCCTGCCAGCCCTTCAGCACCTGGTTGACCTGGAACTTGGCCGGCACGCCGCGGGCAAACGAGCTGTCGAACTCGAAGCCGGTGATCAGCGAACCGCGGTAATGCACGGTGACTTCGCTGGTGGCAGTCGGGCGCGTACCGTTGCCTTCCTCGATCACGCGGTACTGGATACCCGACGGCAGCGCGATGATGCCCTTCTTGCTGCGGTTCTCGGCCATGAACTTGGTGCTGGCGGCCTTGTTCTCACTGGCGAGTTTGTTGAACTTGGCTTCGGATTCGGCCCGCAACTTGGATTCAAGCAGTTCCATCTGCGCGGCGAGTTGCTCGCGCGGATAGGCTACTTCCTTGCCGCTGAAACCATCTTGCAGGGCGCGGATCACGCCATTGATGTCGATGTCGACGCCGCGTTCCTTGAGATCGGCGCCGAACTGGTAGCCGATGGCATAGCTCATCTTGGCCTTGTCCATCGCCACCGCAGGCGCGGCAGGCGCAGCCGGAGCAGCCGGAGCAGCGCTCGGGGCCGGGGTCTGCGCCCAGGCGGACAGCGAGAACACGGCAGCGGCAACCGCCGCCAATTGGGTAAATTTCATTGAAACCTCCGAAGAAACGGGGATGCATCGGGCCGTTATTGCTTTTGTACGCGGCGCGACGCGCTGGTGAGAGCCGCGCGGATTCTAAGGGATGCAGTTGTCAAAGGTCACCCTAATCGGTGCCGAAGGGCCTCGGTGCGGTGAAAGCCGTTCAGGTGGGGCGCCGTTGTGCGAGAGTGTGCGGCCAAGAGGGCAGGTGACAGCAGATTCGCAGCGCGCTTGAATTTTTACCTGCCCTCGTGCCCTCGTGCCCTCCTGCCCTCGTGCCCTCGTGCCCTCGTGCCCTCGTGCCCTCGTGCCCTCGTGCCCTCAATGGCGAATTCCACAAACTGATGGCGGTCCTCACCATCCGGCCGCAGCAGTTTCAATCTTGCCAGCCAGGCGTCACCAACAAAAACAAAGACTTGTGGGCTTGGCACGAGACTTGGAACGACTGTGGTACCCGAACAGGGTCATGAATCCACAGGAGAACGCAACATGGGTGTCTTTTCCCGCCTTTCCGACATCATCAACGCGAATCTGAATTCGCTGCTGGACAAGGCCGAGGATCCCGAGAAGATCGTCAGGCTGATGATCCAGGAAATGGAAGATACGCTGGTCGAAGTCCGCTCGGCCGCGGCCAAGGTCATCGCCGAGCGCAAGGAGCGCGAGCGCCAGTTGGGTCTGCTCGACCAGGAACAGCTCGATTGGGAGCACAAGGCAGAACTAGCCCTGCGCAAGGACCGCGAGGATCTGGCCAGGATGGCGCTGTCGCACAAGGCGACGCTCGGCGACCAGAGCAAGGCGGTGGCGCACGATCTGGTCGTGCTCGGCGAGAACCTCGCCAAGCTCAACGACGACATCGCCAAGCTGCAGGCCAAGTTGCAGGACGCCAAGGCACGCCAGCGCACCATCGTCATCCGCGCCCAGAATGCGCAGACTTCGCTGAAGGCGCGCACGCAGATCCACTCGGCCAGGATCGACGACATGCTGAATCGTTTCGATTATGCCGAACGGCGCATTGACGCGGTCGAGGCGCAGGCCGAATCTCTGGATTTGGGTCGCGCGAAGACGCTGAATCAGGCGTTCGCGGACCTCGAGTCCGAAGAGCGCATCAAGGGTGAGCTCGAAGCGCTCAAGGCCCGTGTCCAGCAGCCCAAGGGGTAACGACGATGTGGGCGGTTCTTGAAGTTCCGCTGATCCTGTTCCTGGTGGTGGTGGTGCCGATCTGGTTGGTACTGCACTACCGAAGCAAGCGCGCGGCGAACACCGCGACGCAGCCGATCGGCACTGAGGGTGACGTCACCGAGTTGTGGCAGGCAACTCGGCGCATGGAAGAGCGCATCCGGACGCTGGAACGCATCCTGGATGCCGATGCACCGAACTGGCGAGGTCGCACATGAGCCGCAGTCATCGTTTTGGATATGAGTACGCTTCGAGCCAATGGACGGGGGCAGCATCGATGAATCAGAGCTACAGCCCGAGCCCGCGCTTGTACCGCGACGTCGATCGTCGTTGGTTGGCCGGCGTACTCGCCGGAGCGGCCGGCCATTTCGGTTGGAATCTGGCCGCACTGCGCATCGTCACCATGGTCGCCTGCATGACGCCGATTGTGCCGGTGATCCTCGTCGGCTACATCCTCGCGGCGTTGATCCTGCCGCCGCGTTCGACCATGCCGCCGCCCGCGCCGGCCGCCAGCGAGTGGCAATCGGCGCCGCCGCCGGGCGTGACTGCATCCGAGTTGAAGTACCGTATCCGCGAGATGGAAGACCGGCTCCGGGCGATGGAGGCCTACGTCACCAGCGCCCAGTACGAGATCGACCGCGAACTGAAACGCGACTCGAACTGAGCTGATCGGCAGTTGGAGAGCGACGGCCCGCGCGAGCGGGCCGTCGTCGTTGGGTGGCGTCATTGCCGCGCGGGTCCGGCGCGACAAAAGAGGATCTTGTCCGCAAAGGACAAAAATGAAGTCAGCGACCCGCCGCGTCCGACAAGAGCCTGCCTGGCTTGGCTTGCGCGCCGCATTTCACGTCGCCTGCCGCATACTCGCGGGCTTTTCAGCATGGGAGACCGGGAATGTCCGCATTGACCCAGGATGACGTCCGCGCGCTGCTCGCTACGTTCGTCGATCCACATCACGGCGAGAATCTGGTGGCGGCCGGCAGCGTGCGCGGCGTCGGTGTCGATGGTGCCAACGTCGCCGTCGAGATTGGTCTTGGCTATCCGGCCGAGAGCTGGTGCGAGACGCTCGCGGCAGAGGTGAAGGCCGTCCTCGAAGCCGATCCGCGCATCCAGCGCGCGGTGGTCGACGTCGGCTGGCAGGTGATCGCGCACAAGGTGCAGCAGGGTCTGACGCCGCTGCCCGAGGTGAAGAACATCATCGCGGTGGCCAGCGGCAAGGGCGGCGTCGGCAAGAGCACCACCGCGGTCAACCTGGCGCTGGCGCTGCAGGCCGAAGGCGCGGTGGTCGGCATCCTCGACGCCGACATCTACGGCCCCAGCCAGCCGCGCATGCTCGGCATTTCCGGCAAGCCGGACACCCGCGACGGCAAGGTGATCGTGCCCAAGAGCGCCTACGGCCTGCAGGTGATGTCGATCGGCTTCATGATCGAAGAAGACACGCCGATGATCTGGCGCGGCCCGATGGTCACCCAGGCGCTGCAGCAGTTGCTCAACGAGACCGACTGGCAGGGCCTCGATTACCTGGTGATCGATCTGCCGCCGGGCACCGGCGATATCCAGCTGACCCTGTGCCAGCGGGTGCCGGTGTCGGGCGCGGTGATCGTCACCACGCCGCAGGACATCGCCCTGCTGGACGCGCGCAAGGGACTGAAGATGTTCGAGAAAGTGGCCGTGCCGGTGCTCGGCATCGTCGAGAACATGAGCACCCACGTGTGCAGCAACTGTGGCCACGTCGAACCGATCTTCGGCAGTGGCGGCGGCGAACGCATGGCCGAGCAATATGGCGTCGCACTGCTCGGCCGCCTGCCGCTGGACATTCGCATCCGCGAGGAATCGGATTCTGGCCACCCGACCGTGCTCGCCGCACCCGATTCGGCGATCGCCGCGACCTATCGCGAGATCGCCCGCAAGGTCGCCGGACGCCTCAGCCGGCAGGCGCGCAACAAGTCGATCGGCTTCCCGAACATCGTCATCCAGAGCACCTAGATTGGAAAGGGCGCTGCGACGTCCCGCAGCGCCCAGTTTCTTGACTAATTTCCGATCAGATCGCTAAAGGATACAAGCAGGCATGCGTTATAGTTAGCGCAGCTATGATTGCTCCAAACAAACGGAACCCAGCCATATTGACCAGTTCCCTGCCGCGGGTCGGAGCCTTCTGTAGTTGGCGCGTCCGACCTCTGGTACCTATCCGTTCGACTGTATCTGGTGCAAACGGTTGGGGTTGCGCACTCAGTCCACTCTTGGGTGACCTCATCACCCGGCTCGGCATCCGAATCCGGCTCGGGGGGGCCACCCCCTTCTGTTTTTACATGGTTTTGGTTACCTTCAATAATTTCCGTCTGATATGTCACCCGGAATCCGACAGCGCTTGCACCAGGCTGGGGAGGGCCACCCGTGACACCAAACCCGTCCGCGTCCTTTGAGTAAGCGGACCCAGAAACGTGCATTGAAAATGCAAACACAGCTATGCCAATAGTTCTTGCAAAACTAACATTACCCATTATTCACTCCAAAAGAGGGTGTTAAGTCGTCGCGTGTCGCGGAACGTAAATCAACGCATCGTAACATCTGTGTCAACACTGCGTGAAGCATGCCGCGGTCATGCTGCAGTCGCAATCGTCACCAAGTGAAATTTGCCTGACACGGCGCTATCGTCCGTCCACCCCTAGTTGCGAGGTTCTACCCATGTTTCTGCGTGGATTGTGTCTGGCGTTGCTGCTGGTCAGCGACGTCGCCGGAGCGGCGACCGCCGCCGAACTGCCGGTCAAGGATTTCTGGCGTCACAGCGAGTTCGAGCAGATCCGGATCTCTCCGGATGGCAAGTACCTGGCTGCGACCGTGCCCGATGAAGAAACGCGGGCGCTGGTGATCTTCACCCGCAAGGACCGCAAGGTTTCCGGCGTGGCGCGCTTCACCGACTCGCGCCAGGTTGGCGCGTTTGCGTGGGTCAACAACGATCGCGTCGCCTTCACCATGAGCGACCGTGGCGGTCGTCTGGTGCGACCGCAGCCGCGCGGCGAACTGTTGTTCATGCGCGCCGATGGCAAGGACAAAGCCGCCTACGCCGGTGGTTCGCGCGGTTCGCTGTTGTCGCGCACGCTGCGCGATGGCAGCGACTACGTGATCGTCACCGACTTCCTGCCGAGCCAGCGCCAGGAGCAGGCGGACGTCGTGCTTTATCGCGTCAACGCCAAGACCGCCAAGTCGATGAAAGTGGCGTTTTCGCCGGTGCCGAATGCGGGCTTCACGCTGACCCGCGACGGCGAGCCGCGCGTCGCCTCCGGTGGCGTCGGCTATCGCCAGAGCGAGGTCCATTATTACAACGCCGAGCAGAAGTCCTGGCGCAAGATCCACGCCGAGAAGGACACCGGCGTGCCGATGAATCCGTGGGTCATGCACAGCGACAACCGCCGCTTCTATGCCGTGATGCCGGAAAAGTCCGGCCCGCATGGGCTGTATCTGGTGGATGAGAACGGCAAGCGCGAACTGGTGGTGCGCGACGAGGTGTCCGATCCGGCCGGGGTGGTCATGTCGCTCGATGGCAAGGACGTGATCGGCGTCGAGTTCAGCTCGACCATGCCCAAGCGCCACTGGATCCTGCCGGACCACCCCGATGCGATCCTGCTGAAGAACCTGCAGCGCAGCTTCGCCGGCCAGTGGGTGAACTTCAGCAATGCCACCGACGACGGCAACCTGATCGTGGTCAATGTGCGCAGCGATCGCAATGCCGGCGAGTTCTACATCTACGATCGCGAGGCCAAGCAGGCGACCTACCTCGCCAGCGTGCGCCAGTGGATGGACCCGGAGCTGATGGCGGAGATGAGGCCGATCCAGTTCAAGGCGCGCGATGGCCTGACCATCCATGGCTGGCTGACGCTGCCGAAGGGCTCGGATGGCAAGAACCTGCCGCTGATCGTCAACCCGCACGGCGGCCCGTATGGTCCCTACGACGACTGGGGCTTCAATCCGGAAATCCAGTTGTTCGCCTCGCGTGGTTACGCCGTGCTGCAGCCGAACTTCCGTGGCTCCGGTGGTTTTGGTCGCGAGTTCGAGGAGATCGGCTATCGTCAGTGGGGCGGCACCATGCAGGACGACGTCACCGATGCCACCCAGTGGGCGATCAAGGAAGGCATCGCCGATCCGAACCGCGTGTGCATCTACGGCGCCAGTTACGGTGCCTATGCGTCGCTGATGGGCGTCGCCAAGGAGCCGGACCTTTACCGGTGCGCGATCGGCTTCGTCGGTGTCTATGACCTGAAGACCATGTACAGCCGCGGCGACATCCGCGAGCGCGACTCCGGTGTCGACTTCCTCGAGGAGGTCCTCGGCAAGTCCGAGGACGAACTGGCCAGTCGTTCGCCGGCGCGCCTGGCGAAGAACATCAAGGTGCCGGTGGTCATCGTCGCCGGTGGCGAGGATCGCCGCACACCGCCGAAGCAGAGCGAAATCCTGGTCGCCGCACTCAAGAGCGCCGGCAAGGAGAATCTCGTCGAGGAGTTCTACGTGCAACCCGGCGAAGGCCACGGCTTCTACGAGGTCGAGCACAACCTCAAGCTTTACAACACCTTCCTCGGCTTCTTCGACCGTCACATCGGCGCCAAGGCCAAGGCGCCGGAAGCGGCTGCGCTGCAATAACGTTCGACGCGGCGCCCGCGCAGGCGGGCGCGATGATGCCTCCCCGGCTTTGGTGGGTTCGAACCTTGTCCGAACGCGCCTGGCCGGGGACGGGAACAAGCGTCCGGACAAGGTCTGGACCCACGAACTGCGGGCGGTAGTGGGTTCGGACCTTGTTCGAGCGCTCTGGCTTCGGGTCGGTGACAAGCGTCCACACGAGCCCCGGACCCACGATCATCCCTCGCGCAACCGCCCGAACACCGTCTCGACCTCGCTGTGAACGAACATCACGGCGAGATCGCCCGGCTGCAGCCACGCCAGCGTCCGCTGCAGCGCCTCGCTGTCGGTCTCGCACTCCTCGATGCGCCCGGCGTCGAGGCCGCCGGCGGCGGCACCCTGGCGCAACAGCGCCGGAATTGCGCCGGTCTCGCGCCCGCGCCGGTACTTGGGCATGTCCTTGACGATCAGATGATCCGGATTCTCGCGCGCGGCCAGTTCGCCGAGCGAGCGGATCGCGTCGTCCTGGCGATCGCCCGCCTGCCCGATCGAGATCAACAGGCGCCGGTGCGGCAGGCCGCGCGCGCTATTGAAGATCGCCGCCAGGCTGTCCGGGTTATGGCCGAAGTCGGCAAGCACCTGCGCGCCCGAGCGCAAGGTGTAAAGGTTGGCGCGCCCCGGATTGTCGTCGACCGAGCGGCCAAAACTCATCAGGGTCGAACGGATCGCCGCCAGCGGCAGCTTCAACTGGATCGCCGCGGCCGCCGCCGCCAGGCAATTGGCGATGTTGTGGCGCGCGCTGGCTCCGCCCGGCAGGCCGATCTCATGCAGCCCGACCAGATCGATGCGCCGATGCGGTTGCTCATAGACCAACCGGCCATCGCGCACGGTCGCCACGCCGCGTAGTGCGCGCGTGCTGCGCAGCGTCGCCGGATTCGCTGGCTGTACCGCGAACCAGGCGGTGTCGCGGTCGACGCGCCGCGCCTGCTCGCGGCACCACTCGTTCTCGGCATTGGTGACCAGCACGCCATGCGGCTTGAGCGCCTTGGCCACCAGGAACTTGACCTCGGCCAGTTGGCCGAGCGTGTGGATTCCCATGTCATTGAGGTGATCGTCGGCGATGTTGGTGACGATCGCGACATCGGCGGTACGCACCGACAGCCCGCGCCGGAGCATGCCGCCGCGCGCCACTTCGAGTACCGCGAACCCGGTTTGCGGATGGCGCAGCACCTTGCGCGCGCCGCCCGGACCGGAATAGTCGTCGCGATCGAGCACCTCGCCGCCGACTTCGACAGAGTCCGTGCAGCAGTGGCCGGTCACGCGCCCGGCGACGGAGGCCATGCGCGCCAGCATGCGCGTGGTCGTGGTCTTGCCGTTGGTGCCGGTAACCAGCGCCACCGGTATGCGATGGCGCACGCTCGGCCAGTCGATGCAGTCCGGGTCCGGCACGGATTCATCGGCGAAGGTCTGCGCAAAGCGGCCCTCGCCGACACTGAGATCGCCGTCGCCGACCAGCAGTTGCGCGTGCTCCTTCAACGCCCGCTCGCGAAAGGCCACCAGCGCCGGATTGGCGGCGTTGTCGCGACGCCGCTGCAGCCGTGCGCGGATGCGTGAGCGGCGCGGCACCTCGTGGTCGATGACGCCCGACAGCGCCAGCTCCCACGCCCACTCGGCGATGAAGGTGGCGACCATCAACTGGTCGATCGGCGCTTCCAGCGCGCAGTGCAGCGTCGGCTCGAACCAGCGCGTGACCCGCGCGAGCTCGCCCCAGCCCAAGGCCACCGTGAAGCGTCGCACCTCGCGCCGCCAGCGCGCAGCCAGGTGCGTGCGGATCTGCGGCGGCGGCTGCGTCTCGATTACCGCGCCGGGCCCGTCGAGCAGGATGGTGCGGCCGGTCAGGCGCCGGGTGTCGGTGAGGTAGGGGAGGGTCATCGATCAGCTCCAGCGCGCCGCTTTTGGTGGGTCCAGACTTGTCTGGACGCTTTTCGCACGACGACAAGCGTTGGGACAAATCCGAACCCACCAAGGCCAGGCTCAATCCGCCTCCTCCGCCACGATGAACACGCCGCGTTCGTCCTGGCGGATCTCCATCGGCATTGGCTCGGAATAGTCCTCGAAACCCATCAGGCCGCTGATCGCGGCTGCTGGCGCGGCGATCAAGTTGGGCTTTTCCGGCGCCGCCACCACGTCCGGCTTGAAGTAGATGATCTGCTTCCAGCTGCGCGGGATGTTGTCGGCGAACACGATGACGAGGTCGCCTGCGCGCGCGCGCTTGAGCGCCGAATGGATTGCTTCCTGCTCATCCTCGATGACCTCGACCTGTTCGGGCGCCACGCCGGATTCGACCAGCCCCTTGTGCAGCAAGGCCGGCACCTCGTCGCCACGGCGTCCGCGCGTGTTGTCATCGCGCTTGCAGATGTAGGTGTCGTAATGGCCGGCCGCGGCCTGCGCCAGTTCGACGATGTCCTCGTCGCGGCGGTCGCCCGGCGCCGCCATCACCACGATGCGCTTGCCGACGATGTTCAGCTGGTCGGTGAGGCTGGCCATGGCGCTGATGCCGTGGGCGTTGTGCGCGTAGTCCATGATCACCTTGAACGGATGCTCGTCGAACACGTTCAAGCGACCCGGTGCCTGGAAGAAGCTGGTGGTGAAGGTGCGCAGGCCGTGCTCGATGTTCTCGCGACTGACCTTCAGGCCGTAGGCCAGCGCCGCCGCGAACATCGCGTTCTGCACGTTGTGCAGCGCGCGGCCCTCGATGGTCGCCGGGATCAGATGCGTCCACATCAGCGGCAGATGGCTGCCTTTGTCGTAGAGCGCGATCATGTGACCGTTCATGCCCTGCTCCAGCACCACCGCGCGTCCGCCGGCGCGGATATGCGCCTGCACCAGCGTGTGGCGCGGATTCATCGTCACGTAGCAGACGTTCTTCGCACGTGCATAGGCGGCCATCCGCAGCACCCGCGGATCGTCGGCGTTGAGCACCGCGGTGTCGTTGGCGATCTCCATCACCGTGCGCTTGACCTCGGCCAACTCGTCGAGCGTGTCGATGCCGCGCAGGCCGAGGTGGTCGCTCTGCACATTGAGCACCGCGGCGACATCGCAATCGCGCACCGCCATGCCGCGCTTGAGCAGCCCGCCGCGCGCGGTTTCCAGCACCGCCGCATCCACCGTCGGGTCGCGCAGCACCATGCTCGCCGCCACCGGGCCGGTCATGTCGCCCTTCACCGTCAGCTTGCCGTCGATGTAGACGCCATCGGTGGTGGTCAGGCCGACCGTGTGGCCGGCCATCTTCAGGATGTGCGCGAGCATGCGGCTGGTCGTGGTCTTGCCGTTGGTGCCGGTGATGCAGGCGATCGGGATGCGCGATGGCGCGCCTGGCGGGAACAGCATGTCCATCACTGCGCCGCCGACGTCGCGCGACTTGCCCTCGGCCGGCGACACATGCATGCGGAAACCCGGCGCGGCGTTGATCTCGCAGATGCCGCCGCCGAGCGTCTGGTAGCTTTGCGAGATGTCGTCGGTGAGGAAGTCGACGCCGCAGACGTCGAGACCGATTGCCTTGGCCGCGCGCACCGCCATCGCCCGGTTGTCCGGGTGCACGATATCGGTGACGTCGATCGCGATGCCGCCCGTCGACAGATTGGCGGTCGAGCGCACGTAGAAAATCTCATCCGGCGGCAACACCGTGTCCAGCGTGTAGCCCTTCTTCGCCAGCAGTTCGTCGACCTGGTGGTCGAGCTGAATCTTGGTCAGGATCTTCTCGTGGCCGATGCCGCGGCGCGGATCGCTGTTGACGATGTCGATCAGCGCCTTGATCGACTGTTCGCCGTCGCCGGTCACGTGGCCCGGTACGCGCTTGGCGGCGGCCACCAGTTCGCCGTTGACCACCAGCATGCGATGGTCGAAACCGGTGATGTAACTCTCGACAACCACCGTCTTGCTGATCTGGCTGGCGACCTCGTAGCCGCGCGCCACTTCTTCCGGGTTGCGCAGGTTGATGCAGACACCGCGGCCATGGTTGCCGTTGTACGGCTTGACCACCACCGGATAGCCGATGCGTTCGGCTGCGCGCAGCGACTCGCGCTCGCTCGATGCGGTCATCTGCCTGGGTACCGGCAGGCCGAGATCCTCGAAGATCTTGTGCGACATTTCCTTGTCGCAGGACAGTTCGACCGCGATATGGCGCGTCTCGCTGGTGATGGTCGCCTGGATGCGCTGCTGGTAGCGCCCGTGGCCCAGTTGCACCAGGCTCTGGTCGTTCAGGCGCAGCCAGGGAATGCCGCGCATCTCGGCGGCCTTGACCAGCGATCCGGTGCTGGGCCCGAGTTCGCGCTTGTGCGTGTAGCGGATGAACCAGTCGCGCTCGCGCTCGAAGTTGAAGTCCTTGTCGGCGTACTTTTTGCGAAGGTCATTCGGTAGCAGTGAGTGGATCAGGCGCAGCGCCAGTCGACTGGCTTCCAGGCCAACGTCCTTGTCCTGGATTTCGAACACCACGTTGTACTGGCCTGGATTCCTGGTCGAGCGAGTCTTGCCAAAGGTCACCTCGTGCCCGGCCAGATGCTGCACTTCCAGCACGGCATGCTCGAACACATGCCCCAGCCAGGTTCCCTCGCCCTCACGCATGCGGCGCAGAAAGCCGCCGGTCTCGCCGTAGGAACAGCCATGGTCCGCCAGCGTCGGCAGCGCCTTGAGCAGACCGTCGATGAAAGCATCGCCCAACCGCGTCGTCGACCACTGCTCCAGCTCTTCCAGATCGACCACATGCAATACACACGGAAACAGCGCGAACCGGTTCGGTCCGCCATAGACATCAGTACTCAGTATGCGCATTGCGTGATTCCCCAATCACCAGGCCCGGCCCAAGCATGCCCCAGTTTTGGATTGCTTTGTAGGAGTCCCGGTCGCCCCTGGCGGAGCGCTTGTTCGCGCATCGAACTGGCTGACTTCTAGTCCGCCGTTTGCCCTGATAAAGCGTCGGCCGCTTTGCTCAGGGCGAACGGACTCATCGTTGCGTTGGCTAACAAGATCAATTGCTTACGGCATGTTCGGTGAGAGTCCCGGTCGCCCCTGGCGGCGCGCTTGTTCGCGCACAGAATATCCTATATAAATCAAAGACATGCGAGATGTTCTGTGAGAGTTCCTGCCGCACCAGTCGGTGCGCTTGTTCGCCCATCGAACATCCGTTTGCAGGTCACGCTGGCCGCGTAGCGGCCTACCTGACAGAGTGCCGGGCCACGCCGTCTTCTTCGCAGACAAAGTGGCCTGCTTTCAATGACGTGCGTAATGTTCAGTGACGGAGGAATGTACCTGGCGCCGCGGTCAATGCCGCACTCCTACAACGGCAGCGAGTCGCTGCGCCAACTGGGGTCCCGATCGCTCGATCGCGTCGACTCTGCGACCGCCGCCACAAAACCTCTGCGCGGCATCGACTCGGCGCCGAGGCTGACCAGATGCGCGGTCTCCTGCTGGCAGTCGATCAACGGCCAGCCCCACGATGACAATCGCGCGCACAGCGCCCACAGTGCCGCCTTCGACGCGTCCGGCACCGCGCTGAACATCGATTCCCCGAAATACATGCGGCCGATCGCCAGCCCATAGAGCCCTCCCACCAGCCGCGATCCCTCCCAGACCTCGACACTGTGGGCAATGCCGAGTCGGTGCAGGCGCACATAGGCGGCAATCATCTCCGGCACGATCCAGGTGCCGTCCTGGCCCGGCCGCGGTGCGTGCGCGCAGGCGTGGATGACCGGCAGGAACGCGGTGTCGCAACTGATCCGCCAGCCGGCGGCGCGCACCCGCTTGCGCAGGCTGCGCGTCAGCTTGAAGGCTTCCGGGTGCAGCACCAGGCGCGGATCCGGCGACCACCACAGGATCGGCTCGCCCGCCGAGAACCAGGGAAAGATGCCGCGCCGGTAGGCGGCGACCAGTCGCTGCGGCGACAGATCGCCGCCCATCGCCAGCAACCCGTTCGGGCGCCGCAGCGCCGAGGCGGGGTCGGGAAACGTGTCGGGATCGGCACCCAGGATTGGCGGAGCGGTCATGCGCCGATTCTGCCGCGCGGAGTGCATTTTTGTCCGCAAAGGACGCAAAGGACGCAAAGGACGCAAAGGACGCAAAGGCCGCAATCGTAACCCACCGTTCGTCCTGAGCGGTTCCCGCGAGCCTGCGAGCGGGAAATAGTCGAAGGACGTGTGCCGCGCACCCGCTCGGCGTTCGAATCGCGAAACCCAAGCATCTCCAAAGGTACAAGTGCGCTCGGTGTCCCTGCCGCATCATCGACCCCGGCAAGTCCGCGTCCTTCGACTGTTTCCCCCGGAACCGCGTGGGGAAACGCTCAGGACAAACGGTATCGCGATGGGCTCACCGAATAGTTGCGCTCAACCCTCCCGCAGCGCCTCCATTTCCTTGCTCGCCAACTGGAACCTGGGTTCGACATCCAGCGCCGCCTGGTAGGCCGCGATGGCCTCGTCCTTGCGGCCGAGCTTGGCCAACAGCTGCGCGCGGCGGTAATGCGCGCCGGCCAGCGAGAAGCGTTCCGGGTAGCGCGGCAGGGCGATCAGTGCATCGATCGCGGCGAGCGCCGGTTCCAGTTCGCGCCCGCTGGCGGCGGCCCACTTGGCGAACTGGTAACGCGCAGCGACGCTCCCTGGGTCAGCCGCGAGGGCCTGGTCGATCAGGGCCTTGCTGGCGTCGAAATCCGACTTGCCGAGCATGATGGCGACGACGGTCCCGAGGGCATCGGGATGCGCCGGCGCCAGCGCCAGTGCCGCCTGGTTGCCGCGCAGGTAACCGTCGGTATCCTTTTCGGCCGCCCGCAACTGCGCCCCAGCGCGATGTCCCTCGACCGGCGACAGTGCCGCGATCCGCCCGGCGATGGCAGCCGCTTCTTCGTCGTCGCCGCCCATCATCCCCGGCGCCATCAGGTAGAACTGCATCAGCGCGTACTGCGCGTCGATGTACTTCGGGTCGAGTTCGACCGCGCGCTCCAGGCCGTTGCGCGATTCCTTGGCCAAGCCCATCGCCTTGAACATGCCCGATTGCATGGCCATCTGTCCGGCCGTGTTGCCGGCCCAGTAGGCGGCCCGCGGGTTGTCCGGCTCCGCTTCGTGCCAGCGCGTCGCCGTGTCATAGGCCTGCTCGACTTTGCTGCGTGCCATCAGGTCCGCCACCTGGGCAGCCGTGTCGGTGGGCGCCGTCGGTGCCAGGGATTCGGCAGCGGCGATGTGGGCAGCGGTCAACAGGGACAACGCGAGCAACAGGCGCATGGGGCAGGATCTCGGCTGATTGGGGGATTTTCGGCGCCGGCAACGATCAAGCCGGCAGGGCGACTGGATAGCGGGCGA
>JAIMJQ010000026.1:32893-35009 GCA_020693165.1 Xanthomonas sp.
CAAAATCGACTCGCGCGAATTACGTTCAGTTACGGAATACAACCTGCGTGAAAGCAACTCACGCGGAGGCGCGGAGACCAGCACTTTTCGAGAGGTCCGCTTCAGCGGGTCCGGACTCGTCCGGACGCTTCTGCTGCGGCTTACCAACCGGCCGCGCCCAAGCAAAGCAACCGCGGGTCGGGCCGAGCCGTCCGCATCGATCATCGATGAACAACTGCTGCCATTCTCATCTGCTTCCTCCGCGTCTCCGCGTGAAACGCGCCCAGACAAGTCCGAGAGGACATGCGTCGGCCAGTGGCTCAGTCCGGCAGATCGAACGCCAGGATCGACGCATCGTCGCTCGGCATGCTGCCGCCGGCGAACAGTTCCATGCCGGCAATCACCGCGCTCACGTCGGCCTGCGGGTTGCTTCCACGGCGCAGAATCCGGTCCAGCACCAGTGGCGCAAAAGTGTCGCCATTGGCGCCGCGGATCTCGGCAATGCCATCCGAATACAGAATCAAGCGTTCGCCCGCGTCAAGCGCCAGATATTCGCCCTCGAAGCTCGCCGCGGCATCGATGCCGAGCGGAATCGCGCCGCGTCCCTCGAACTTGTATGGCTGCCCGTCGCTGCGCACATGCCGGCCGTGGCCATGCCCGGCGTCGACATAGTGAATGCTGCGCGCGCGCGAATCGACGACCCCGATCCAGGCCGTGGCGAAGCGTCCGCCACCAACGCGGCTGACGTATTGATTGCAGCGCCGCGCGGCTAGCGCCGGATCGCACGTTCCCAGCAGTTCGGCGTGCAGATAGGCCTGCACACTGGCCATCAGAAAGCCCGCGCCGACGCCGGCGCCAGCCACATCGCCGAGAACGACCGCGCAGCGGTGATCATCGAGTGCGAAAACGTCGACCAGGTCGCCTGCGACCAGTCGTCCCGGATGCACATGAAACGCGTAGCGAGTCCCCGAATACTGGCCATGCGCAGGTGGAAGGATCTGCCGCTGCACCTCGCGTGCCTGATCCAGGTCTGCATGCAGCCTCTCCACACGACGTTCCATGTCGCGACGTTCGACATTGCCCAGCGTGAGGCCGGCCAATCGCGCCAGCGCATGCGCAAACTCGGCCGCATCCGCGCGCTGGCGCGGATCGGGGCGCGTCAATTCGGCCAGCAGGTAGCCACGGACGTCCTTGTCGACCCGCAACGCCACCGCCAGGACCGGGCGCACACCGGTCATGCCCGGCGGCTCGATATCCGCCTGCACTACGCTGCCCTGGCGCGCGCCATCGCACAATTCGGCGATGCAGGGGAAAGCCGGTTCAGATTCCGGAATCGACGCCGCCAAATCGAATTGCCCATCATCCTCCAGCCATGCGCTGACTACGCGCGCAGCGGAGCCGCGCTGGGCAAAATCGCACAACTGGCGGAGGATGGTTTTGACGCTATCCGCGCTGACCGTCGTCGCGGCAAACTCGACCAGCAATTCCAGACGGCGCTCGGCAGCCAGAACCGGCGCAGCGATCCGGGTGACCGAGCCCAGTGAGACCGCGGACATGAAGTTGGTCTGGCTGCGTGCCGGTGCCGCTTCCTCGCGGCGGACGCGGAAGCGCCAGGGGCCAATACGCAGGCGGTCGTGCTCGGCCAGCGGAACCGGGCGATCCGGATCGACCGCATGATCATTCACGAACGTGCCGGCGCGGCTGCCGAGGTCGCGCAAGAACAAGCCGCTACTGCGCGCCTCGATGCCCGCATGCCGCCGCGAAATACCCGGATCGGCAAGCACCCAGTCGCACTCCGGGCTGCGCCCGAGCACGCGGGCCTCGTCGAGCTTGAGCTGTCGCGACGACAACGCGGGACCGCTGAGGACTTCGAGGACCAGATCGTGCATTGCGTCATTCTAGCCCGCAGTCCTCACAGCGGCGCTAAATGCGGCACGACTCGCATCGCCGTTCCCCTGCGCGGAGCGTCGCAAGGCTCCATCGCGCCGCGCCATCGAAGGCCAGTCGCACTCCACCCGCACCGACGCAAATGGCGCTATCGGCCGGATACTGGTGGATGATCGGATCGATCGGCCACAGGGATACGGGTGGCCGGCGGGACGTGCCTGGTCAGCGGTCGAGCGGGCTCAGCACGCCC
>JAIMJQ010000027.1:0-30108 GCA_020693165.1 Xanthomonas sp.
CAACATCAAGATGGTGGTGTCGCTGATTGCGCCGATTGCGATGGAAGAGGGCCTGCGTTTCGCGATTCGCGAAGGCGGCCGTACCGTCGGCGCCGGCGTGGTGGCGAAGGTGATCAAGTAACAGCTTGCCGCCCCTCTGGCTGCGTAAAAGCGGGGCAGGGGGCAGGGGGCAGGGGCCGGAATGTGCGACAAGGTCCAGCGGTAGAGTGGGCTAGAGCTACAAGTCGCGTTATGGGCAGGCAGTGCGCCGCAATTGGGCCCCTGCCCCCTGACCCTTGCCCCTTTTTGATCTTGCTCCAGAGCGCGTCATGGGCGGGCAGTGCGCCGAGGTTGGGCCCCTGCCCCCTGACCCTTGCCCCGTTTTGATCTTGCTGTAGACGTGACGTGCGTTCGGAACGCTGCCAGGAGGCGGCTTCCGATAAGTTCCTTTAACCGAAGCTAAACGATTCGGAAAAGGGGTTGGATTTTGAAATTTCGCGGAGTATAGTCCGCGGCCCTCTTGCTCGCTTTTGGCGCGCGAGAACAAACATCGGCGGTGGAGCGCAGGCTCAAGGATGTGGCGATCGGGCGAACTGCCCGGCGTGAACACCGCTACGGAGAGAAACATGGCACAGCAACAGCGAATTCGTATTCGGCTGAAGGCGTTCGATCACCGTTTGATCGACCGTTCCGCCAGCGAGATTGTCGAGACGGCCAGGCGCACCGGCGCTCAGGTTCGTGGTCCCATTCCTCTGCCCACCAAGATCGAGCGCTACACCGTGCTCGTATCTCCGCACGTCGACAAGGACGCGCGCGACCAGTACGAGACGCGCACGCACAAGCGTGTGATGGATATCGTCGACCCCAACGACAAGACCGTGGACGCGCTGATGAAGCTCGACCTGGCTGCGGGCGTCGACGTTCAGATCAAGCTCTACTGAGCCGCCGAGGAGAGCAGTCATGACTATCGGATTGGTCGGCCGCAAATGCGGCATGTCCCGAGTGTTCACCGAAAACGGCGAGTCTGTTCCGGTCTCGGTGATCGAAGTGGAAGCGAACCGCGTCACCCAGGTGAAGACCAAGGATACCGATGGCTACGACGCCATCCAGGTCACCACCGGCAGCAAGCGCGCGGCGCTGGTCAACAAGCCGGAGACCGGTCACTTCGCCAAGGCGAAGACCGGTGCCGGTCGTGGTCTTTGGGAGTTTCGCCTGAACGCGGACGACGTCGGCAAGTTCGACCTCGGCGCCGAGTTGAAGGCAGATGTGTTCTCCGAAGGGCAGATCGTCGATGTGTCGGGCGTGACTCGCGGAAAGGGTTTCGCCGGCACCATCAAGCGCTGGAACTTCTCGATGGGCGATGCGACTCACGGTAATTCGTTGAGCCATCGTTCGCCGGGCTCGATTGGCCAGCGGCAGACGCCGGGACGCGTGTTCAAGGGCAAGAAGATGGCGGGCCACATGGGCAACGCCAACGAAACCGTACAGAACCTGCGTGTCGTCCGCGTCGACGTCGACCGCAACCTGCTGCTGGTGCGCGGCGCAATCCCCGGTGCTCCGGGCGGCGACGTCGTTGTGCGTCCGGCTTCGAAGGGGCGCTGAGGAATGACCATGGAACTCAATGTCATCGGTGGATCGCCGATCCACGTCTCGGAAGTGGTGTTCAATCGCCCTTACTCCGAGTCGCTGGTACACCAGATCGTCACCGCATATCGCAACGCAGGGCGGTCCGGAACCAAGGCGCAGAAGACGCGCTCTCAGATGTCCGGCACCACCAAGAAATTCAAGAAGCAGAAAGGCGGCGGTGCACGTCACGGCGACTATCGCGCCCCGATTTTCGTCGGTGGTGGTCGCGCGTTCGCCGCAAGCCCGCGCAGCTTCGCCCAGAAGGTCAACCGCAAGATGTACCGCGGTGCCATGCAGGCGATCCTGTCCGAACTGATTCGCCAGGATCGCGTCAAGGTGATCTCGGCACTTGAGGTCGCCGCGCCGAAGACCAGGAACTTCGTCGCCAAGCTCGCCGAGCTCGGCGTCAGCCGCGCCACGTTCGTCGCCAGCGAAGTCAGCGAAGCGGCGTACCTTGCTGCGCGCAACATCCCGCACGTCCACGTCGTCGACGTGCACGGCTTGAATCCCGCGAGTCTGGTCGGTACCGACAATCTGGTACTTACGATCGACGCGGTGAAGAAGATCGAGGAGTGGCTGTCGTGAGCAACGAACGTTTACTGTCGGTGCTGATCGCGCCGCGGGTCTCTGAAAAGACCGCGCGCATCCAGGCAGACCACAACCAGTACGTCTTCGAGGTTGCCACCATGGCGACCAAGCAGGATGTCAAGGCTGCGGTCGAGTCCCTGTTCAAGGTCAAGGTCGAAGACGTGCAGGTGTTGAACGTCAAGGGCAAGACCAAAGGCTTTCGCGGTCGCTCCGGCAAGCGGGCTGACTGGCGCAAGGCGTATGTGACGCTGGCCGATGGTCAGTCCATCGAATTCGGCGCGCAGGGCTAAGAGGAAGTCGATCATGCCTTTGCAGAAAGTAAAACCCACGTCTCCTGGCCGCCGCGGCGTCGTCAAGGTCGTATCCCCTGAGCTGTACAAGGGCGACCCGTACGCGCCGTTGACCGAGCCGCAGTCCAAGACCGGTGGCCGCAACCACCACGGTCGCATCACCACGCGTCATCGTGGCGGCGGCTCGCGTCAGCACTATCGCCTGATCGACTTCAAGCGCGACAAGGACGGCATCGCCGCCAAGATCGAGCGTCTGGAATACGATCCGAACCGCACCGCACATATCGCGCTGCTGCTGTTCGTTGACGGCGAGCGTCGCTACATCATTGCTCCGAAGGGGGCGAAGGTCGGCGATACCATCCTCAGTGGCCGCGATGCGCCGATCAAGACCGGCAACTGCCTGCCGCTGCGCAATATGCCGATCGGTTCGACCGTGCACTGCATCGAGATGAAGCCCGGCAAGGGGGCGCAGATCGCGCGTTCTGCAGGTGCCTCGGCACAGCTGGTTGCTCGCGAACAGGGTTACGCCACGTTGCGCCTGCGTTCCGGCGAGATGCGCAAGGTGCCGGCCGACTGCCGCGCCTGCGTCGGCGAAGTGTCGAATTCCGAGCACAACCTGGAACAGTTGGGCAAGGCGGGCGCAAGCCGCTGGCGCGGCATCAAGCCGACCGTCCGCGGCGCCGCGATGAACCCGGTGGATCACCCGCACGGTGGTGGCGAAGGCCGCTCCGGTCAGGGCAACCCGCATCCGGTTTCACCGTGGGGCACGCCATCCAAGGGCTACAAGACCCGCAAGAACAAGCGGACCAGTGTCTTCATCGTGCGTCGTCGCAACGGCTGATTAGGGACTAACGGATCATGTCGCGTTCATTGAAAAAAGGCCCGTTCGCCGACCTGCACCTTCTCAAGAAGGTCGAGGTCGCCGCAGCCGGGAACAGCAAGAAGCCAATCAAGACGTGGTCGCGCCGATCGATGATCCTGCCGGAAATGGTGGGTCTGACGATTGCGGTGCACAACGGTCGCCAGCACGTGCCGGTGGTGGTCAACGAAAACATGGTGGGCCACAAGCTTGGAGAGTTCGCGCCGACGCGCACCTTCAAGGGCCACTCTGGCGACAAGAAGGCAGGAAGGTAATCATGCAAGCGCGCGCAATTTTGCGTACGGCGAGAATCTCGCCGCAAAAGGCACGACTGGTCGCCGACCAGGTTCGTGGAATGGCGGTCGGTCGGGCAGCGCAGCTACTGACCTTCAGCCCGAAAAAGGCCGCAGGGATGATCCGCAAGGTGCTTTTGTCGGCGGTCTCCAATGCCGAGAACAACCTCGGTGCGGACGTCGATGAGCTGAAGGTCACGACGATCCATGTTGATGAGGGTCCGCAGCTGAAGCGGATGCATGCCCGAGCCAAGGGGCGTGGCAACCAGATCATCAAGCGCACGAGCCATATCACCGTGATCGTCGGCGACGGCCGCGCGGACTGAGGATCTAAAAATGGGTCATAAAGTCAATCCAATTGGTATCCGTCTCGGTATCTCCCGTGACTGGAACTCGAAGTGGTACGCCGGCCGCAAGGAATTCGCGGGCTACCTGATCGCCGATCTCAAGGTGCGCGAGTACCTGAAGAGTCGCTTGTCGCAGGCGGGGATCAGCAAGATCCAGATCGAGCGCCCTGCCAAGACTGCACGTTTGACCATTTACTCGGCGCGTCCGGGCGTGGTCATCGGCAAGAAGGGCGAGGACATCGAGAAGCTGCGCAAGGAAGTCTCGGAAATCATGGGGGTGCCGACGCACGTCAATGTCGCCGAGATCCGCAAGCCCGAACTCGACGCTCAGCTGGTCGCTGAATCCATCACCCAGCAGCTGGAGCGCCGCATCATGTTCCGCCGCGCGATGAAGCGCGCAGTGCAGAACGCGTTGCGTCTGGGCGCCCTGGGCGTCAAGGTGAGCGTCGCCGGCCGCTTGAACGGCGCTGAAATTGCCCGTTCCGAGTGGTATCGCGAGGGTCGCGTTCCGCTGCACACGCTGCGCGCCGATATCGACTACGGCTTCGCTGAGGCGAAGACCACGTACGGCATCATCGGCGTGAAGGTCTGGATTTATCGCGGCGACGTGTTCGATCTCCATGCGCATCAGGCCGAACCCAAGGCCGAGCGCTCGCAGGCGAAGTAAGGAGTCCTAAGCCATGCTGCAACCTGCACGAACCAAATATCGCAAGATGCACAAGGGCCGCAACGATGGCCTGGCATTTGTGGCGAACAAAGTCAGCTTCGGCGAGTACGGCCTGAAGGCCATCGAGCATGGGCGCTTGACCGCGCGCCAGATCGAGGCTGCACGGCGAACCATCTCGCGCTACGTCAAGCGCGGCGGCAAGCTGTGGATTCGCGTCTATCCGGACAAGCCGATCAGCAAGAAGCCGATCGAAGTCCGCATGGGTAACGGCAAGGGTAGCGTCGAGTATTACGTCGCCCAGATTCAGCCGGGCCGCATGATTTACGAGATGGAAGGCGTCACCGAGGCCCAGGCGCGCGAAGCGATGGCGCTGGCCGCGGCGAAGTTGTCCGTGAAGACCATTTTTGTTACCCGCTCGGTGCTGTGATGAATGCCAGTGAACTTCGTGTCAAGTCGATCGCCGAGCTGAAGGAACAGCTCCTTGGCCTGCGCCAGGAGCAGTTCAACCTGCGGATGCAGCGCGGTCAGGGTCAACAGACCCAGCCTCACCAGATCAAGCGTGTACGTCGCGATGTCGCACGCGTCAAAACCGTCATCGCCGAGATCGAGCGCAAGGGTTAAGCCATGAGCGAGCAGCAGACAGAAAACACCAAGAAGGCGCGTCCGCTCGTCGGTGTCGTGGTCAGCGACAAGATGCAGAAGACGGTCACCGTCCTCGTCGAGCGTCAGGTCCGGCACGGCGTGTACGGCAAGTACATCCGTCGTTCGACCAAGTTCCACGCGCACGACGAACTCGGTGCGCGCGAGGGCGATACCGTGACCATCACGTCATGCCGCCCGATCTCGAAGACCAAGAGCTACGCGGTCACCGAGATCGTGCGTCGCGCTGGCGAGTAACAGGAGCCCGTCATGATCCAGATGCAGAGCACGCTCGCCGCAGCGGACAACAGCGGCGCGAAAGAACTGATGTGCATCAAGGTGCTGGGTGGCAGTCATCGCCGCTACGCCAACATCGGCGATGTCATCAAGGTTTCCGTGCGCGATGCCATTCCGCGCGGCAAGGTCAAGAAGGGTGAGGTCTACGACGCCGTCGTCGTCCGTACCCGCAAGGGCGTGCGTCGGCCGGATGGATCGCTGCTGCGATTCGACGGCAATGCCGCGGTGTTGCTGAACAACAAACTTGAGCCGATCGGCACTCGCATCTTCGGACCGGTCACGCGCGAACTGCGCTCGGAACGGTTCATGAAGATCGTGTCGCTGGCTCCCGAAGTGCTTTGAGGATTCAGGTATGAAGCGCATCCGTAAAGGCGATCAGGTCGTCGTGATCGCGGGCAAGGACAAGGGCCGCAAGGGCTCGGTGACGCGTGTCACCGACGCCGGGCGGGTATTTGTCGAGAACGTCAATGTGGTCAAGCGCCACACCAAGGCCAACCCGCAGGCCAACCAGCCCGGCGGCATCATCGAAAAAGAGGCGTCGATCGACGCGTCCAACGTGATGCTGCTGAACCCGCGCACCCAGAAGGGTGACAAGGTCGGATTCAAGACCGTCAAGAACGACGCCGGTGTGGAGCACAAGGTCCGTGTGTACCGCTCCACTGGCGAAGTCATCGATATTGTTTGAGGTATTGGCCGTGAGCGCGAGACTCCATTCGTTTTACCGCGAGACCGTGGTACCGAGCTTGATCGAGAAGTTCGAGTACGCGAACCCGATGCAGGTCCCGCGTCTGGTCAAGATCACGCTGAACATGGGCGTGGGCGAGGCTGTGGGCAACAAGAAGATTCTTGAGAATGCCGTCGAGGACATGACCAAGATCGCCGGCCAGAAGCCGATCACGACCTTGGCCAAGAAGTCGATCGCGACTTTCAAGATTCGCGATGGTTGGCCGATCGGCTGCAAAGTGACTTTGCGCCGTGCCCACATGTTCGAGTTCCTCGACCGCCTGGTGAACGTCGCGTTGCCCCGCGTGCGCGACTTCCGCGGGTTGTCGGGTCGCGCCTTCGATGGCCGCGGCAACTACAACTTCGGTATCAAGGAGCAGATCATCTTCCCGGAGATCGACTTCGATCAGGTCGATGCGCTGCGCGGCATGGATATCTGTCTCACCACCACCGCCAAGACTGACCAGGAAGCGAAAGCCCTCCTCGAGGCCTTCGGTTTCCCGTTCCGTAACTGATCGCGCCGTTTCAGGAGAACCCCATGGCGAAGACGTCGATGGTAAATCGCGAGATCAAGCGCGCGAAGTTGGCCAAGCGGTACGGTGCGAAGCGCATCGAGCTGAAGGCCGTCATTTCAAGCTTGACCGCATCATACGATGAGAAAATGGAAGCACAGGCCAAGTTGCAAAAGTTGCCGCGCGACTCGAGTCCGAGCCGTCAGCGCAATCGTTGCGCACTGTCGGGTCGGCCGCGCGGCTTCTATCGCAAGTTCGGCCTCGGTCGAAACAAGCTGCGCGAAGCCACCATGCGCGGCGACGTCCCGGGTCTGCGCAAGGCCAGCTGGTAAGAATTTCTAAAGAATCAGGTAATCGCCATGAGCATGACCGATCCAATCGCCGATATGTTGACGCGCATTCGCAATGCGCAAGCCATGGGCAAGCCGACCGTGCAGATGCCGGCGTCGCGTATCAAGTTCGCGATCGCACAGCTGCTGAAGGACGAAGGCTACGTTGAAGATGTTGCGACTTCCGAGGCTGGTGTCGGCAAGCGCGTCATGAGCGTCAAGCTCAAGTATTTCCAGGGTCGCCCGGTGATCGAGAAGATCCAGCGTGTCAGTCGCCCCGGTCTGCGGAAGTATCGCGGCAACGATGCGTTGCCAACGGTATTGAATGGTCTGGGTATCGCCATCGTCTCGACCTCCAAGGGTCTGATGACGGATGCGAAGGCGCGTGCCGAGGGTCTCGGCGGCGAAGTGCTGTGCCTGGTGGCCTAAGGTCAGGAGTGGAACATGTCTCGTGTAGCTAAAATGCCGATTTCGCTGCCCAATGGCGTCGAGTTTTCGGCAAAGGACGGTTCGATCGCGGTCAAGGGCCCCAAGGGCACCCTGACTGTCGCGCAACCGACTGGTGTCAACGTTTCGGTTGACGGAAAGACCGTCAGTGTCGCGCCGGCCTCGTTGGCCGACGATGCGATGGCGGGCACGCTGCGCGCCCTGATCGCCAACTGCGTCAAGGGCGTGGCGACCGGGTATGAGCGCAAGCTTGAACTCGTCGGCGTCGGCTATCGAGCCGCGATGCAGGGCAGCGATCTCAACCTGACCCTCGGGTTTTCGCATCCGGTACTGTTCAAGGTGCCGCTGGGCGTCAGCGTGGAAACGCCGACGCAAACCGAGATCCTGATCAAGGGCGCCGACAAGCAGGCGGTTGGTCAGGTCGCTGCAAAGATTCGTGCGTTCCGTCCGCCTGAGCCTTACAAGGGCAAAGGCGTGCGCTACAGCGGCGAGAAGATCACGTTGAAGGAAGCCAAGAAGGCGTGATTTCGGTCGCGGCCCGGTAACAAGCAAGGACATAAATAGTCATGGCCAAAGTGGACAAGAAAGAAGCGCGGCTGCGCAGGGCGCAGTCGACACGGCATCGGATTCGGGGACTCATGGTTCCTCGGCTGACCGTTCACCGCACCGGGCAGCACATCTACGCCCAGGTTCTGGCGGCTGGCGGATCTGGCGTGGTGGCGGCGGCATCGACGGTGCAGAAAGAAGTCCGCGAGGGCCTCACTGGCACCAAGAACAAGGACGCAGCAGCTGCGGTTGGTCGTGCGATCGCACGGCTGTCGCTCGCGGCCGGCGTCGATCGTGTCGCCTTCGACCGTTCCGGTTTCAAGTATCACGGGCGCATCCAGGCTCTGGCCGACGCAGCCCGCGAGGGTGGTCTTCAGTTCTGAGGACGGCGTAGCCGTACCCTCGACCCTATTCAGGTGAGTAGCATGACGACAGATAACGAAAGCAGCGATGGCCTGCTGGAAAAGCTGGTTGCAGTGAACCGCGTGGCCAAGGTGGTCAAGGGCGGTCGGCAGTTCGGCTTCACGGCGCTAACAGTGGTTGGCGACGGCAACGGCCGCGTCGGAATCGGTTACGGCAAGGCGCGAGAAGTGCCGGCTGCGATTTCGAAGGCAATGGACCGCGCCCGCCGCAATATGGTCAAGGTCAGTTTGAATGCCGGAACGCTCTGGTATCCGACCAATGGCGTTCACGGTGCTGCCAAGGTCTACATGCAGCCGGCATCGGAAGGCACCGGGGTCATTGCCGGTGGCGCAATGCGTGCCGTGTTCGAGGTGGTCGGTATTCAGAACGTGTTGGCAAAGGCGTTTGGTTCACGCAACCCGATCAACCTGGTGCGCGCAACGATCAAGGGCCTGGCGCGGATGTCGGCGCCGGCGGATTACGCGGCCAAGCGCGGCAAGCGACTGGATCAGCTGACGGGGAAGACTCATGAGCAGTGAAATCGCAGCCAAGACGGTCCGCGTTCGCCTGGTCAAGAGCGTCAACAGCACGCCGGCAAAGCACCGCCTGTGCGTCAAGGCGCTCGGGCTGAAGCGCATCAATCACGTCGTCGAGCTGAAGGATAGCCCCAGCGTCCGCGGCCTGATCTACAAAGTCAATTATCTGGTCCGGGTCGAAGGCTGAGCCTGACGGTCGAGTGGAGAAGACATCGTGAGAATGAATACAATCAAGCCGGCCGAGGGCAGCAAGAAGGAAGCGCGCCGCGTCGGTCGTGGCATCGGTTCGACGCTCGGCAAGACCTGCGGCCGCGGCCACAAGGGATCGTTCGCGCGTACCGGCAAGGGCAAGATCAAGGCTGGCTTCGAAGGCGGCCAGATGCCGTTGCAGCGCCGCCTGCCCAAGGTCGGTTTCCGTTCGAAGATGTCTGCCGATGCTGCCGAAGTGTTGATGTATCGCCTGGCGAAACTGGTGGGCGATGTTGTCGATCTGGCATCGTTAAAGGCGGCCAAGATCATCGGGCCGGAGATCAAACGCGCGAAGATTGTGAAGCAGGGCGACGTCACCCGCGCGCTGACGGTGCGCGGCGTTGCCTGCACTGAAGGTGCCAAGGCCGCGATCGTTGCTGCCGGCGGATCGGTGGAGTAAGCATCCTTGGCTACCGCGTCGAACAATGCGGGTTCCGCGCTTGGCGGGCTCGGTCGACTGACCGAGCTACGCTCGCGCCTGCTTTTTGTCCTCGGTGCGTTGATCGTGTTCCGGGCCGGCAGCTTTATTCCGGTTCCCGGGGTCAACCCGGAAGCCATGCTGCAATTGATGGAATCGCAGCGTGGCACGATCATCGACGTCTTCAACATGTTTTCGGGCGGTGCTCTGGAGCGCTTCTCGATTTTTGCGCTGGGCGTAATGCCGTACATCTCGGCATCGATCGTCGTGCAGATCCTGTCTACGGCGCTGCCGTCGTTGCAGGCGTTGAAAAAGGAGGGCGAGGCGGGTCGCCGCACGCTCACCAAATACACACGGTGGGGCACTCTGGGTCTGTCGATCTTCCAGGGCTTCGGCGTCGCATTCGCACTGCAGCAGCAGGGCGGCAGTGTCGTGATCTCCCCGGGTATCGGCTTCTTGATTACCGCTGTCATCAGTTTGACCGCCGGCACCATGTATCTGATGTGGTTGGGCGAGCAGGTAACCGAGCGCGGTATCGGCAACGGCATCTCGATCCTGATCTTCGCCGGCATTGTCGCCGGATTCCCCGGCGCGATTGCGACCACGCTTGAGCTCGCCAGTACCGGGCAACTGCAGTTCCTGTCGATCATCCTGGTGCTGGCCATCGTGGTGGTGGTAACTGCGTTCGTCGTGTTCATGGAACGCGCTCAACGCCGCATCACCGTCAACTACGCACGCCGGATGTCCGGGCGGCAGGCCTATCAGAACCAATCGTCGCATCTGCCGCTCAAGCTCAACATGTCGGGCGTCATCCCGCCGATCTTCGCGTCGAGCCTGATCTTGTTCCCGGCAACGGCGGCAACCTGGTTCGGTACCGGTGAAGGTACGCGGTGGCTGCAGCGCGTGGCGGCGATGCTGGGCCCGGAGCAACCGCTGCACATGTTGCTCTACGCCAGCCTGATCTTCTTCTTCGCGTTCTTCTACACGGCAATGGTGTTCAATGCCCAGGAAACTGCGGACAACCTGAAGAAATCCGGCGCGCTGATTCCGGGTATCCGGCCCGGCAAGGCGACTGCCGAGTACATTGACGGTGTACTTACCCGGCTGACTGCGGTCGGCGCAACCTACCTGGTCGCCGTGTGCCTGCTGCCGGAATTCATGCGTATCTACTTTGATGTGCCGTTCTATTTCGGTGGGACTTCATTGTTGATCGTGGTGGTTGTGGTCATGGATTTCATGGCGCAGATTCAAGCGCACTTGATGTCGCATCAGTACGATAGCCTGCTTAAGAAGGCGAATCTTAAGAACGTCGGACGCGGCGGGATGCTGAAGTAAAGCTGTCCGGCACAATCAAAATAGGCTGAACTTGCGCAAATCGGGAACGGAGCTGCTACAATAGGCGGTTCCACCGGCTGCGCTCTTGGAGTGGAGAGGACAAATGGCTCGTATCGCGGGTGTCAACATCCCGGTCAACAAGCACGCATGGATCGGCTTGACCAGCATCTATGGAGTCGGCCGCAGCAGCGCGCGCAAAATCTGTGCGCGGGCTGGTGTGGAGCCGAGTACCAAGGTCAAGAGCCTCACTGAGGCAGAAGTCGAGCGCCTGCGCGCTGAAATCGGCAAGTTCACGGTCGAAGGTGACCTGCGCCGTGAGGTCGCGATGAGCGTCAAGCGGCTGATCGACCTGGGTTGCTACCGCGGCCTGCGTCACCGCAAGGGTTTGCCGATTCGTGGCCAGCGAACGCGCACCAATGCGCGTACTCGCAAGGGCCCGCGCAAGCAGATCAAGAAGTAAGCACATTCATACGGAATCAGATAATGAGCAAGGCGGCTGCGGCGGCTGGTAAGGCCAAAAAGAAGATCAAGCGTTCGGTGTCCGATGGCATCGCGCATGTCCAGGCTTCGTTCAACAACACGGTGATCACGATCACCGACCGTCAGGGCAATGCCCTGAGCTGGGCGACCTCGGGTGGAGCCGGCTTCCGTGGCTCACGCAAAAGTACTCCGTTCGCGGCGCAGGTTGCGGCCGAAAAGGCGGGTCGTGTTGCTCTCGAATACGGCGTCAAGTCGCTTGAGGTTCGGATCAAGGGCCCCGGTCCGGGCCGTGAGTCCGCTGTGCGCGCGCTGAATGCGCTTGGCCTCAAGGTCACGAACATTCTGGACGTCACGCCGATCCCGCATAACGGCTGCCGTCCGCCCAAGCGCCGTCGCGTGTAATCAAGGAGGATTGACGTCATGGCACGATATATTGGTCCCACCTGCAAACTCGCGCGCCGCGAGGGAACAGACCTGTTTTTGAAGAGTCCGGCGCGTCCGCTCGACAAGAAGTGCAAGCTTGAGCAGAAGCCGGGCCAGCATGGCGCGGCGAAGAAGGCGAAGAACTCCGACTATTCCGTGCAGTTGCGCGAGAAGCAGAAGGTCAAGCGCATCTATGGTGTGCTCGAGCGCCAGTTCCGCCGTTATTACGCCGAGGCCAGCCGTCGTCGCGGCGCGACCGGCGAGAACCTGCTGCAGTTGCTCGAGTGCCGTCTGGACAACATCGTCTACCGTCTCGGCTTTGCGGTAACCCGCGCGCAGGCTCGCCAACTGGTCGCCCATCGCGGCGTCAAGGTCAACGGCAAGTTCGTCGACGTGCCGTCCTATCAGGTCAAGATCGGTGATGTGGTCGCCATTGCGGATCGCGCCAAGGAGCAACTCCGTATCAAGGAGTCCCTGACGCTGAGCCAGGAAATGGATCTGGCGCCCAGTTGGCTCGAGGTTGATGCGGCGAAGGTGCAGGGCATCTTCAAGCAGCTCCCCGACCGCAGCGATTTGTCCGCCGACATCAATGAAAACTTGATCGTCGAGCTCTACTCCAAGTAATCCTGCGAGGTTTGTCATGACGTCTGCAACGAGCTTGCTGCGTCCCCATAATCTGGTGGTCGAAAATGCCGGCGAACGGCGTGCGCGAGTCGTACTCGAGCCGCTGGAACGGGGTTTTGGCCACACTTTGGGCAACGCGCTGCGACGTGTGCTGCTGTCGTCCATCCCTGGGGCAGCGATCACGGAAGTGGAAATAGATGGTGTGCTTCATGAATACAGCACGATCGAGGGCGTCCAGGAGGACGTGGTCGAGATCTTGTTGAATTTGAAGGACGTGGCGGTTCGGCTGCACAACGTTGAACAGACGACCGTGCATCTGTCGCGCAAGGGTCGTGGCCCGGTGACGGCTGGCGATGTCACCACCGACCACAACGTGGAGATCGTCAATCCCGATCTCGTCATTTGCACGTTGACCAAGGATGTGTCGCTGTCGATGCGCCTGAAAGTTGCACGCGGCGTCGGCTACGAGGCTGCCAGCAGCCGTCGGATGCCGGAGGACGAGGCGCGGCCGATCGGTCGCCTGCAGATCGACGCGACCTATTCGCCGATTCGGCGCGTCGCCTATTCGGTGGAGAGCGCACGCGTCGAGCAGCGCACCGATCTCGACAAGCTGGTGCTGGATGTCGAGACCGACGGCACCGTTGATGCCGTTGACGCAGTCAAGCAGGCGGCCGGTATTCTGGTTGACCAGTTGGGTGCGTTTGTCGATGTCAGTCGACGCGAGGCGGAGCGCCCGGTGGTTGGGCGCGCCGAAGTTGATCCGATTCTTCTGCGTCCGATCGACGATCTCGAGCTGACGGTGCGGTCGGCCAACTGCCTCAAGGCCGAGAGCATCTACTACATCGGCGACCTGATTCAACGCACCGAGGTCGAGTTGCTGAAGACGCCGAATCTCGGCAAGAAGTCGCTCACTGAGATCAAGGATGTGCTTGCTGCGCGCGGTCTGTCGCTCGGCATGAAGCTCGAGAATTGGCCGCCGCCAGGCCTCGCCACCAGCGGCTTTGGCGGCTGATAAGGAGAATTCATCATGCGTCATCGTAATTCAGGTCGTGCGTTTGCGCGTACCAGTTCTCACCGCAAGGCCATGTTCCAGAACATGATCAATTCGCTGTTCCAGCACGAGTTGATCAAGACCACGCTGCCCAAGGCCAAGGAACTGCGCAAGTTTGCAGAGCCGCTGCTGACGCTCGCAAAGGTGGATGGTGTCAGCAACCGCCGTCTGGCCTTCGATCGTTTGCGCGACAAGGCTGTAGTTGGCAAGCTTTTTGTCGAACTCGGCCCGCGCTACCGTTCGCGTCCGGGTGGGTATCTGCGCATCCTCAAGTGCGGCTTCCGTGCCGGTGACAATGCGCCGATGGCCTATGTCGAACTGGTTGATCGCCCGCAGAAGTCAGCTGCTGTGGCTGGCGGCGACGCCTGAGCCTGACAGCGACTCTTTTGCGTGATCGACGAAGGCCGCCCACTGGGCGGCCTTCGTTTTTGCGCTGCAGCATTCGGCGAATTTCGGGTTACACTGAAAAGCCGGTCGCGCGTTGAGTAGTCTGTTTGCGCCTCCGTTCGGAACCCGAGTTGCGTTTCACGGTCGGAACAAACCGGTTCCCACAAATCAAGTAGGCCGCATCATGACGGGATGGTGGAGTCAGTTGTCTTCGCGACAGATTTTTTCGGCTTTGCTGCTGCTTTGCGCGGCCGCCATCGGCTATGCGCTTTACGTCGAGCATGTGCTTGGCCTCGCGCCATGCCCATTGTGCATGTTTCAGCGCGTGGCCGTGATTGGTGTTGGTGCGGTCTGCCTTGTGGCTGTGCTGCACGGCCCGACCGGTTGGGCCGTGCGTATCTATGCCGTGCTCACCTTGTTGATGGCCGGACTGGGTAGCGCCATCGCCGGACGACACGTCTGGCTGCAGTCGCTTCCCAAAGATCAGTTGCCGTCGTGCGCACCACCGATGGACTACATGTGGGAAAACCTGCCATTCGGGAACATGTTGAAGACGGTACTGATGACCTCGGGCGAATGCGCGGACATCGATTGGCAATTTCTCGGGTTCAGCATGCCGGCCTGGACCTTCCTGTTTTTCCTGGCGATCGGCGTGCTGATGATCGTCGTCTCCGTGTTCCCGCCGCGGCGCGGGTTTCTGGTGCGCTGACGAGGCGCAATTGCAACAGGACATTTGATCGTGTTGAGGAAAGAACGCGTGCTGACTGCGATTAAGGATGCTGATGGCTGGGCGCCGGGTTCGTGGGCCGCTTGTACCGCATTGCAGCAGCCGCAGTACGACGATGCTCAGGCGCTTGACCTGCAGTTGCGCGAGCTGAAGCGCCTGCCGCCGCTGGTGACCTCGTGGGAGATTCTGAAACTCAAGCAGGAACTCGCTGACGCCGCCGAGGGTCGGCGGTTTCTTTTGCAGGGCGGCGATTGCGCCGAGAACTTCAGCGACTGCAGTAGCCCGCATATCGCCAACAGGCTGAAGGTTCTGCTGCAAATGAGCCTGGTGCTGGTCCATGGGCTGAAGCAGCCGATTGTTCGCGTTGGGCGGTTTGCCGGTCAGTACGCCAAGCCGAGGTCGGCTGACCTCGAGACCAAGGACGGCCTGACACTGCCGAGTTATCGCGGCGATCTCGTCAACGGTCCGGAATTCACGCCCGAGTCACGCCGTCCGGACCCGCGGCGGATGATCGAAGGGCATTCGCGCTCGGCAATGACCATGAACTTCGTGCGGGCGCTGATCGACGGCGGCTTTGCCGATCTGCACCATCCGGAGTACTGGGATCTCGACTGGGTCAGGCATTCCCCGTTCGAGCGCGAGTACCGGGACATGGTGCGGTCGATCGGTGACGCCGTGCGCTTCATGGAAAGTGTCGGCGGCGCGCCGATCGGAAGCCTGCGACGAGTGGATTTCTACACCTCGCATGAGGCTCTGTTGCTGCATTACGAGGAGGCATTGACGCGCCAGGTGCCGCGTCAATGGGGCTGGTTCAACCTGTCGACCCACTATCCCTGGATCGGCATGCGCACGGCGGCGCTCGACGGCGCCCATGTTGAGTATTTCCGTGGCATCCGCAATCCGATCGGGGTCAAGATCGGTCCATCGGTGACGGCAGACCAATTGCTGCGCTTGATCGACCGCTTGAATCCCGAGAACGAGTCCGGCCGGCTGACGCTGATTCATCGCCTCGGCGTCACCAGAATCGCCGAACACCTGCCGCGATTGATTGAAGTGGTGCGCAGCAACGGCAAGCGCGTGCTGTGGTGCTGCGATCCGATGCACGGCAATACCGAAGCGACTGCCAACGGTTACAAGACGCGGCGTTTCGAGAACATCCGCTCGGAGCTGGAACAGGCGTTCGACATCCATGCCGCCAATGGTTCGCGGCTCGGTGGCGCTCACCTGGAACTGACCGGCGAGAACGTCACCGAATGCATGGGCGGTGCGCGCGACCTGACCGAGGTCGATCTCGAGCGCGCCTATCGTTCTTCGGTGGACCCGCGGCTCAATTACGAGCAGGCAATCGAGCTGGCGATGCTGATCGTGCGCAAGCAGGGCGCGCGGGTCAGTGAGGCTTCGGGAAACTGATCGTAAAGGCCGACTCACGCGGAGGCGCGGAGGCGCGGAGAGAAGCAGGGCACGGGTCTTTCCTCCGCGGCCCCCGCCGCTCCGCGTGAGGAAGCTTTGCCAGGGCTAGCCTCCAAGGACGCTGGTGATCGCCGCCAGCACCTGCGCCTGCAGCAGTTTGCCGCGCTCGTTATCGGCGGCAACAGCCGCAAAGTGCAGTGCGTAAAGGAACGCCAGCACATCGTGACGTCGGGCGAGTCCGTCAGAGGCCTGCTGCGCGGTTGACCAATCGTTGAAGGGAGCGGGCGCCGCGACGCGGCTCAGCCAGCCATGCCACCAATCATCGTCCGCCACGCCACGTTGGTGGGCGAAAAACACGGCGCGGGCGAATCGGTCGGGTTCGCCGTGCGTGTACGCGATGCCCTTGGGCGCAATCTGGGTTGCGAGTGCATCGAGCAGTCCGCGCACGCTGTCTGCAGGAACCTCGGGATTGACCGCCAGTTGCAGCACCAGATCGGCGCCATGGGCCACGCGATGGCGCCAGCCGATGTGCTCGTCGAAGCCCCGGTAGTCGTCGGTCGCGCGAACGAAATCCGCCGCGATTGCCGCCAGTTCGGCTCGCTGCGCATCGTCGAACTGTGGCCGAATCCGATCAGCGCGTACGACTTCCGCGAGAGCCAGTGCCGCAAAACTGGCGCGCACGCCGACGACATCATCCGCTTGCTGCAATAACGCCAGCAGCCGCTCGCGCAGCGCGTCCACGGCAGTGAGCGGCAACGCCTGTGCGCGCAGCCACGTCGACAGTGCAGTGAACGCTACGCCGTCCCGAATTGCGGGGTCCGGGCTGCCGAGGCAGTCCACCAACATCAGCGATAAATCGACACGTGCCGAATCGTCGACGACGAACTCGTGGGCCGGCAGATCGAGCAGGCGTTCTTGCGTCCACTCCCGGGTGGGACACTGCGCCTGCAACGCGAAAGCGAAAAGGGCGCAGGACAGCACATACCATCGGACCGATCTGCTCATCCGGGTCCCCAGCCGCCTTGACCGGCAGATCCTAACCCAAGCGGAAAGCTGCGCCGCAGGCGCAGATTTCCCGTCAGTCCATGAAGTAGCCTCCGTTCACCGGCACGTTGGCGCCGGTGATGAAGCCGGCGTCGTCGGCGCTCAGGAAGTTGACGACGCGGGCAATGTCCGACGGTTCGCCGAGGCGCCCGACGGGAATCTTGGCGATGATCTCGTTACGGATTGGTTCGGCGATCTGCATCACCATGGCGGTCCTGCAGTAGCCGGGCGATACCGAGTTCACGGTGACGCCCTTGCGGGCGACTTCGCGCGCCAGCGCCATGGTGAATCCGTGCATGCCGGCTTTCGCCGCCGAGTAGTTGGTCTGGCCGAACTGGCCGGTCTGGCCATTGACCGAACTGATGTTGACGATACGTCCGAAGTTGCGATCGCACATGCCGTCGACGAACTGCCGCGACAAATTGAACACGCCATCGAGGTTGACGCGCATGACGTCATTCCACTGCTTCGCATCCATCTTGCGCAGCGTGGTGTCGCGAGTAATGCCGGCGGCATTGACGAGGATGTCGACAGAGCCATGGTGCTGCTGCAGACGTTCGGCGAATTCCGCGCAATGGTCGAAATCAGCGACGTTGAGCGGCTCGTACCTGATCTGAGCATTGAACTCCGAGACCGCCTCGCGAAACGCGTCGATGCGCTCCGGGCGGGCTTCGAGGTCAGCCGCCACCACGCGCCGGCCGGCACGCGCCAGATGAATGCAGATTTCCGTTCCCAGACCACCGATGCCACCGGTGACCACGGCTAGTCGTTGACGACCGTTGACCATCAGTCTTGCTCCCTATGCTGCGGTGCAGCAAACCGCCGCGATCGTAGTGCCGCGCAAGTCAACCGTCAATGCGACGAATGCATGACAGGCAACCCTGGAGCGTGCGGCGCAGCCGCGCGACGCGTCGGAACGCGCCAAGGTGAACGCAGTTCGGACGTCTACACGGCCAAAGCGTGCGCAACGCTGCTGGCACGGGTATGATCCGCGGCCTTTCGCACGATTGCCCCGACCCAGGACCCGCCGATGAGCGCTTATCTGTTCACTTCCGAATCCGTTTCCGAAGGCCACCCGGACAAGCTGGCCGACCAGATTTCCGACGCCGTACTCGACGCCATCCTCGCGCAGGACAAATCGGCGCGCGTCGCCTGCGAGACCATGGTCAAGACCGGTGTCGCCATCGTCGCCGGCGAGATCACCACCAGTGCCTGGGTCGACCTGGAAGCGCTGGTGCGCAAGGTCATCGTCGACGTTGGCTACAACAGCTCGGACGTCGGCTTCGACGGCGCCACTTGTGGCGTGCTCAACCTGATCGGCAAGCAGTCGCCGGACATCGCTCAGGGCGTTGACCGCAAGAAGCCGGAAGAGCAGGGCGCGGGCGACCAGGGCCTGATGTTCGGCTATGCCTGCGACGAAACCAGCGATCTGATGCCGGCGCCGATCCATTACAGTCATCGGCTGGTTGAACAGCAGGCCAAGGTGCGCAAGAGGGCCAATTCGCCGCTGCCGTGGCTGCGCCCGGATGCCAAGAGCCAGGTCACCATGCGCTACGAGGGCAACAAGCTGTCGAGCATCGATGCTGTCGTGCTGTCGACTCAGCATGACCCGGGCATCAAGCACAAGGATCTGGTCGAAGCGGTGATGGAGCACATCATCAAGCCGGTGCTGCCGGCCAAGTTGATCGGCAAGCACACCAAGTTTCACGTCAATCCGACCGGCAATTTCGTCATCGGTGGTCCGGTAGGCGATTGCGGCCTGACTGGCCGCAAGATCATCGTTGACACCTATGGTGGCATGGCCCGCCATGGCGGCGGCGCGTTTTCCGGCAAGGATCCTTCCAAGGTCGATCGCTCGGCGGCCTATGCCTGCCGTTATGTCGCCAAGAACATTGTCGCCGCCGGCCTCGCCAGCACGTGCGAGATCCAGGTGTCATACGCGATCGGCGTCGCCGAGCCGACCAGCATCTCGGTGACCACCTTCGGCACCGGCAAGATTGCCGACAGCGAGATCGAGAAGCTGATCCGCGCGCATTTTGACCTGCGTCCTTACGGTATCGTCAAGATGCTCGATCTGATCCACCCGATGTACCAGGCGACCGCCGCGCACGGCCACTTCGGCCGCAAGCCGGTGTCGGGTTCGCACTACACCTACGAGTCCCAGTTGGGTGGCAAGAAGACCAAGGAAAAGGTCGGTCCGTTCACGACTTTCTCGTGGGAACAGACCGACAAGGCCGATGCCCTGCGCGAGGCTGCCGGTCTGGGCAAGAAGAAGCGCTGATCGTCCCGGTCTTTTCGCCAACTGAATCTCCGAAGGGCGCCGATTGGCGCCCTTCGTGTTTGTAGCGACCGCTGGGGGATTTGAGTCTCTGCCGGCTCGCCGTGCACCAGGCTGCAGCAGACACAGGCCGCATTGATGGCGTGCAGCCCGCTGTGGCCGATGCGGTAGCCCACTTTGTTAAGCCGCGCACAAGCTCGGCCAGTCGGCATTCATCGCTTCATCGCGAATAAGAGATAGAATCCGCCACCTCGCGTCAGCGCGGCGAAAGCTGTGCTGGCCGATCCGCTTGTCGAGGGGCGCTGCAATCCCGGCGGTGGGGCGCTTTCTGGTTCCGGCAACCAGGAAGAGCCGCACTGCGCGGGCTCACGCTCGACGAGGTCAGGCCTTCGCATCGAAGGGCGCCCGTCCGTTTACATCAACGAGGACGCATCCAATGAATGCAGTAGTGAAAGAACTTCCCGTCAAGGATTTCAAGGTCCGTGACCTGTCGCTGGCCGAGTGGGGTCGCAAGGAAATCCAGATGGCCGAGCACGAGATGCCCGGCCTGATGTCGATCCGCAAGAAGTACGCGCCGTCCAAGCCGCTGGCCGGCGTGCGCCTGACCGGTTCTCTGCACATGACGGTGGAAACCGCCGTGCTGATCGAGACCCTGGTCGCGCTTGGCGCCAATGTGCGCTGGGCCTCGTGCAACATCTTCTCGACCCAGGACTACGCCGCCGCCGCGATTGCCCTGACCGGCACGCCGGTGTTCGCGTGGAAGGGCGAGACGCTGGAAGAGTACTGGGACTGTACGCTCGAAGCAGTCAGCTTCCCGGGTGGCAAGGGTCCGGAACTGGTCGTCGACGACGGCGGCGACGTCACCCTGCTGATCCACAAGGGCTACTTGATGGAGCAGGGCGACAATTGGGTCGACAGCGCCAGCGAGAGCGAGGAAGAGGCCGTCATCAAGCGCCTGCTCAAGCGCACCGCCAAGGAACGCCCGGGGTTCTGGCACGAGGTGGTCAAGAACTGGCGCGGTGTCTCGGAAGAGACCACCACCGGTGTCAACCGCCTGTACCAGATGAAGGCGCTCGGCAAGCTGCTGGTGCCGGCGATCAACGTCAACGACTCGGTCACCAAGAGCAAGTTCGACAATCTCTATGGCTGCCGCGAATCGCTGGCCGACGGCATCAAGCGCGCCACCGATCGCATGATCGCCGGCAAGCTCGCCGTGATCTGTGGCTTCGGCGACGTCGGCAAGGGCTCGGCGCGCAGCTTGCGCGGTTTCGGCGCGCGCGTCGTGGTCACCGAGATCGACCCGATCTGCGCGTTGCAGGCGGCGATGGAAGGCTTCGAGGTCGACACCGTCGAGGCGACCCTCGGTCGCGCCGACATCTACGTCACCGCCACCGGCAACAAGGACATCATCACGCTCGAGCACATGGCGAAGATGAAGGACCAGGCCATCGTCTGCAACATCGGCCACTTCGACAACGAGATCCAGATCGATCGCCTGAACAACGCCGAAGGCGTGAAGAAGGTCAACATCAAGCCGCAAGTGGACAAGTACCAGTTTGCCGACGGCCACGAGATCTACATGCTGGCCGAGGGCCGTCTGGTGAATCTGGGTTGCGCCACCGGGCACCCGAGCTTCGTCATGAGCCACTCGTTCTCCAATCAGGTGCTGGCGCAGCTCGATCTGTGGGCGAACAAGGACAAGTACGAGCCGTCGGTGTACCAGCTGCCGAAGAAGCTCGACGAGGAAGTGGCGCGTCTGCACCTCGAGAAGATCGGTGTCAAGCTGACCGAACTCACCGAGAACCAGGCCAGCTACATGGGTATCAAGCCGGAAGGTCCGTACAAGCCGGATCACTATCGCTACTGAGGAGATTCCCGCTTCGCGAGAATCCCCGAGGGTGGAAAAGCAAGGGCGCCGCGCGAGCGGCGCCCTTTTCCGTAGCGGAGGCTGGCGCGGCAGCTCAAGCCTCGCTGGCTCAATCGTCGATGTGGAACACCATCGGCACACGCGCCCACGCCGGTTGGGCGATGCCATCGACGCTATGCGGGTGGAAGCGCCAGCGCTTCAGCGCGCGGATCGCGGCGAGTTCGAAGTTGCGGTTGCGCGTGCCGCCGATGACATCGATGGTCTGCGGCACGCCGAACTCATCTACCAGCACCCGTAGCAGGACATCGCCTTGGATACCGCCAATCAGTTCGCGGCGGGGGTAACTCGGCGGCGAGCCGCTGCGTTTGCGCAGCGTCACCAGGTTGCCGGCAGTGCCCAGCGCAGGTCCGCTGGCCTCGACATCGGCGTTGGTCTGGTCAAACACCGGAATATCGCTTGGCGTATCGATGATGACGTCATTGCTGGCGGTGATTGCAACCGGCATTGGCGATAGCGTCGGTGCCACAGGCGGTATCGGCGTCACCGTGACGAATTGCAGCGGTGGCGGCGGCACCACGATGGGCTCGGGAGGCTTGGGTGGCGGCGGTTCATCGGGCGCGATGACGACATCGTATTCGGGCGCTGCCGGTCGCCAGAATTCCACCGGTTGACGCGGCAACAACAAAACCGCAAGCACCATCACGTGAATCAGGAAGACGCCGGAGATCGCCGCCACCCGCTTCGGGTCGATCGTTGTGTCTCGCACCTGCCGCATCGCCAGTACCATGACTCACCCCTGCCTTTCGGCACTTGCCCTGGAAGACCGTCGCTGGGATTCACCGTATGCGGGTTTGCCCGACCCGCAGCTGAATGCCGTCGGGCCGGCGGCGGTTCGTTCAAGCGGGGGTAACGCCGATGGGAACGTCGCAAGAGTTGCTGCAGCAGGCGGTCGCCGCGGACGATCTGGCCGCAGCGATCGCGCTGGTCGAGGCCGAGCCAGCGTTGCTCGAGGTGCCGTTGGGCGGCGGTGCGGGTCCGATCCTGCTGGCGATGTATCTCGGCAAGCGCGCGCTTGCAGTCGCGCTGGCGCAACGCAGGCGCGTGCTCGCGGTGCCCGAGGCTGCTGCGCTCGGCGACGTCAGGGCCATGCAGGCGGCGCTGACCCTCGACCCGAATCGGGCGCAGGCGCGTTCGGGCGACGGCTTTCCGGCGCTCGGACTGGCGGTGTTTTTCGGCCAGGTCCGCGCTGCGGCGCTGCTGCTCGCGGCCGGAGCCGATCCCGATGCGGTGGCCGACAACCCGATGCGGGTGGCGCCGATCCACTCCGCGTGCGCGCAGGCCGACGAAGTGCTGGCCTGCCGACTGGTGCATCTGCTGCTCGCATTTGCCGTCGACCTGGATGCGCGTCAGCAGGCCGGATGGACGGCGTTGCATGCGGCCGCGCATCGCGATTGCGCAGAACTGGTCGCGCTGCTGCGCAGTGCGGGAGCCGATCTGCAGTTGCGCAATGACGCCGGCCTCGACGCTTTCGACATCGCGCGCAGCGAGGGCAAGGCGGCTGCACTGGCGGCGTTGCACGCATAGCGTCTGATCTGGTGGGTCCAGACTTGTCTGGACGCCGTTGCTGTTGACCCGGCTCTTGTGTGTCCAGACTTGTCTCGACGCTCCTGGCTCTTCCTGGGGAGAAGCGTCCAGACAAGTCTGGATCCACAACAGCACGCCAGGCGTCGGCCTTGTCCGGGCGCCTGTTCATCCGCGACTGGGCCAATAATCGGCCACCTCACATGCAGGCATCGGCATGACCGCGACAACTCAACTGTGGACCACTTTCACGATCTACCTGATCGGCATGCTCGGCATCGGTTTCTGGGCCTGGCGGCGCACACGGTCGTTCGACGACTACATTCTTGGCGGCCGCAGTTTGAATCCGCTGGTGACGGCCCTGTCCACCGGAGCCTCCGACATGAGCGGTTGGCTGCTGATGGGACTGCCGGGCGCGTTGTACGCCGCCGGTCTCGCCGAGTCCTGGATCGTCATCGGTCTGGTGATCGGTGCCTGGCTCAACTGGCGATTCGTCGCCGCGCCGCTGCGCGTCTACACGGAGCGCGCCGAGAACGCGCTGACCTTGCCGGACTACTTCACGCATCGCTTCGAGGACCGCCAGCGCCTGTTGCGGGTGTTCTCGGCGGTCGTGATCCTGGTGTTCTTCGCCATCTACTCGGCGTCAGGCATCGTCGCCGGCGCGCGCCTGTTCGAGAGCACTTTCGCCATCGAGTACCACCAGGCGTTGTGGGCCGGTGCAGCGGTGACCATCGTCTACACGCTTGTCGGCGGGTTTCTGGCGGTCAGCTGGACCGACACCGTTCAAGGCACGCTGATGATCCTGGCGTTGCTGATCGCGCCGGCGTTCGTGATCCATGCCAGCGGCGGTCCGATCGACGCCTACCACACGATTGCGCAAGCGCATCCGGCGAAGGCCGACTGGTTCCACGGCACCAGTTTCGTCGGCATCGTGTCGCTGATGGCCTGGGGACTGGGCTATGTCGGCCAGCCACATATCCTGGCGCGCTTCATGGCGGCAGCGTCGCTGGCGGCGATTCGTCCGGCGCGACGCATCGGCATGACCTGGATGGTGCTGTGCCTGCTCGGTGCGGTGACAGTCGGCTTCTATGCCAATGCCTGGTACGCCGCGCATCCCGGGCAGGCGGGTCTGGTCAACGAAAACCCGGAGCGGGTGTTCATCCTGCTGACGCAGCAGTTGTTCAATCCATGGGTGGCCGGTGTGCTGCTGTCTGCCGTGCTGGCGGCGATCATGAGCACACTGTCGTGCCAGCTACTGGTGTGTTCGAGCGCGATCACCGAGGACTTCTACAAGGCCTTCCTGCGCAAGCAGGCCAGCCAGCGCGAATTGATCTGGGTCGGCCGCGCGGCGCTGCTCGCCGTGGCGCTGGTGGCAATGGCGCTCGCGTGGAATCCGCAAAACCGCGTGCTCGATCTGGTCTCCTACGCCTGGGCAGGATTCGGTGCGGCGTTCGGCCCGGTCGTGGTGTTCTCGCTGTACTGGCGGCGGATGACACGCAATGGCGCACTGGCCGGCATGCTGACCGGTGCAGTGACGGTGCTGGTCTGGAAGCAGTACGGCTGGCTTGGGTTGTACGAGATGGTGCCCGGGTTCCTGCTATGCAGCTTGGCGATCCTGTTGGTGAGTCACCTCGACCGCGCGCCGGCAGCAGCCATCGGCGACCGCTTCGATGATGTCCACCGCGAGCTCGCCGGTTCGCGCGCATGACCATGCAATCAACGCGTCACCGGGTTCATGGCGGATGAATGACCTGCTGCGGCAACAGTCGGTAACGGACGAATTCATTGCTCGCGCGCGCTACTTGAACGTGAGTTCGCTAACATCCGTGCCAGAGGCGCCGACGTCGTCGCTCTCATGTAAGCATTCCGAGGAGGAAACCCCGTGATCGTTCGTCTATCCGCTGTGCTGCTGTTTGCCTTGTGCGCCTCGGCTGCTACTGCCCAGCAGGCCGTAAACCAGAAGCCGCTTACCGACGAGGAGCGCGCCGAGATCAATGCCCAGCGTCGTGCCGGCTGCAAGGGACACCGCGAGAATCTGCAGATGCTGCAAGGCAACAATCCGCTGATGATCGAGGAAGGCGGCAAGCAGCGCGAGTTGACTCGCGCCGAGCGCGACGCGCAGATCGCCGATACGCAGAAGATCCTCGAGACCTATTGCGGCGAAAAGCCGAAGGCTTCCTGAGCGATGGATCCAGGCGGGGCGCGCAATGCGCCCCGTTGGCGGCGGCGGTGCAGGCGGCTGCCCGTGTTGCGACATGAGGCAGCTCACGTTGGCCCGTAGCGCCCAGGAGACAACAGGACTAGTCACTTGGCCCGCTTCGCGGCCACAGTGACCTGCTCCGACAGCAGCCAGAATCGATCAATGGCGCTGCAGAATTACCGCAACGCCCATGCCGCCCGCGGCACAGGCGGTGACCAGCACGCGCCCGCCGCCGATTTCCTTGAGCAACTTGGCAGCGCCGGCGAGCATGCGCGCGCCGGTGGCTGCGAACGGGTGGCCGATGGCGAGGCTGCCGCCGGCGATGTTGAGTTTGCTGCGGTCGATGCTGCCCAGCGCTTTGGGCAGGCCCAGGCGTTCGCGGCAATAGCCGTCGGATTCGAATGCCGCGAGTGTGCACAAGGCCTGGGCCGCGAAGGCTTCGTGGATCTCGAACAAGTCGAAGTCAGCGAGCGTCAATTGGTTGCGCGAGAGCAGTCGCGCAACGGCGACGGTGGGCGCCATCAGCAGGCCTTCACCGCCAACGAAATCGACCGCCGAAACTTCGGCATCGACCAGGTCGGCAAGTACTTCGTGGCCCTCTGCGCGCGCCCAGTCGGGCGCCGCCAGCAGCAGCGCGCTGGCGCCGTCGGTCAACGGCGTCGAGTTGCCTGCGGTCAGCGTGCCGAGTCCGGACTTGCGGTCGAAGGCCGGCTTCAGCGTGGCCAGCTTGTCGAGATTGGTGTCGGGGCGCAGCACGTTGTCGCGTCGCAAGCCGCGGAAGGGAGAAACCAGATCGTCGTAGAAGCCGCGCTCGTAGGCGGCCTGCGCCTTCTGGTGGCTGTCGCAAGCCAACTGGTCCTGGTCCCGGCGACTGATCGCCCAGGTCTTGGCCATCATCTCGCAGTGCTCGCCCATGCTCTTGCCGGTGCGCGGCTCGCCGACCGCTGGTGCCACCGGTTTCAGTTCGCCGAAGCGGAAGCCCTTGAACGCGCGCAGGCGTTCGCCGAATGACTTTGCGCGCGCTGCTGCAAGGAAACGTGCGTTGAGCGATTGGTTGAGCACCAGCGGCACCTCGCTGGCACTGTCGCTGCCGCCGCCGATGCCGACGCGGATCTGCCCGAGCGCAATCTTGTTGGCGATCACGATCGCCGATTCAAAGCCGGTTCCGCAGGCGCGCTGCAAGGTCAATCCCGGTGTCGTGTGCGCCAGCCCGGTGCCGAGCACTATTTCGCGTGCGAGGTTCCAGTCGCGCGAGTGCTTGAGTACGGCGCCGAATGCCAGTTCGCCGAGCTCGACACCCTTGAGTCCGAAGCGGTCGACCATGCGGCTGACCACCTCGGTGCCCAGTGCCAGGTTGCCAAGGTCGGTGTAGACGGTGTTCTGACGGCAGAACGGAACGCGCAGACCGCCGAGAATCGCGGCCAGGGGACGGCGGTCGTGCATGGCGGCAACTCGGCGGGATGGGTAGCCAGTTTAGACCAGGGCGGGGGTAACGAGGGCGCGAGGGCACGGACAAGCGGCCAGTGTAGTGCGGCAGAACGACGCACTCGAAAAGTCGGTCAGAGCTTAACCACTTCGAGGGCTACGTCGTGAATTCTGAGTTTCGCGACCACTGCTGCAGGTGTTGGAGAATATCGCGTGCGCGAGAAGCGACTTCTTCGGCCGCGCACGTTCCTGGGCGTTTTCAGAAATGCGACCAGGCGCAAGCTTTGAGATTCTCCGTGCCCTCGTGCCCTCGTGCCCTCGTGCCCTCGTGCCCTCGTGCCCTCGCGGCATCGACGCTGCGCACTACGGCCCTGCGCTATCGTGCCCACCCCTGTTGCAACTGCCGGATTGATGATGGCGACGACGTGGATGGGTGTGCTGGCGCTGGAGCCGGTCGCGGGCGCGCTGCCGCAGCGACAGATGTTGACGCGTGCGACCGCCGAAGGCCTGAATGACGCAATGGGCGCGCAGTTGGCGCGTTTCCTGCCGCCCGAGCACGACTACGGGTTCGTCTGGTCGGCAGCCATCTATGATCCGGCACAACTGCTCAGGCGCGGCTTTCCGCTGTACCAGGAACTGGCGAACCTGTTCGTCGCCGGACAACGCCATGGCGTCGATGCCGGCCAGTGCCTGACGTTGTGCGAACGGGATGGGCGCATGCCGACAGCATTGCTGGAACCCGATGCGGCGATCGGCGGCGGCACGCTGTACATCGTCCCGATTGCCGTTACCGGCAGCGACGAGTCGATCGCCGCCGCCAGCGAACGGCTGGAGACCGAGCTCTACGAACAGGGATTGGCCGATGCCGCCGTGGTGTTCGAATTGCATCGAGATCTCGGCGTTGCCTTCGAGCATGTGCGTCTGATGTCGCTGATGGATCTGTCGGCGATGATGGCGGCGCAGATGGAACACGTCGGTTTCGCCTGCGCATGGCAGTTGATCGAGGAAGTGTTGTACGGGAACCCGCCGCGCACGCTGGAAACCCTGAGTCCGCTCGGGCAATCGCTCAGGCTGGAAGATGAGGCGGTGTGGTTGGCGTTCGAGCCGTACTCGCTGCATGCGCGCCAGCATGACGCTGATGCCGACACCCGGTTGCAGTCCTACACCGAAAAGCTGCACGAGTTCCGCCAGTTGCAGGGCCTGCTTGCGGCCCACGGCATCGCCGTGCGCGTGCGCCTGCCGCAGGCCGATACCGGTCACGCGTGCTCGCGGCAGAGCGACGATTTCGTCATCGAGGGCGTCGCCGACGGCGCGCCGGTGCGCGCCCTGTTGCACGAAGCGCCTGGGCTCGGTGCGTTGGCGTTCACGCTGGTGGATGCGATGGGCAACATCATCGAACATCGCTATCCGCTGTCGGCCGGGGCAATCGGTCGATTTTGCAAGCAGGCCGCCGAGCAGGGCTGGAGCATCGAACGGTTGGGGCGGGTGGTGCTCAGTGGCGATGGGCTCGATTTGGCGGTGCCGGGCTGATGCGGAATTGACGGTCATGGCGGGAAGAGCGGGGCTGGGGGCTGGGGGCTGGGGCGCGAGGTTCGCAGCTCGACATGCGCTTTTAGTCTGTAGCGCATGCGTTGAACCCTTGCGCTGGCACGGGTGCATTGCGCACTCGCCGCAGCCCCCAGCCCCCAGTCCCGCACTTTCCAGTCGCGGGCCGACGGCATGACTTCCACGCCGTCCCTGCGTGACCTCCGCCGCCGCCTGCACCAGGCGATGGCCGTGGACTTTCCGCGCCTGCGCGGCGATCTCGATCGCTGGCGCGCCGATGCGCCCGATGCGGACGCACGATTCGCCAGGCTGAGCCAGCAGATCGAGGCATCGGCAGCGAAGGGCGATGCGCGGCGCGCGCGAGTGCCGCTGATCAGCGTCCCGGAAGAACTGCCGATTGCAGCGAAGGCTGACGAAATCACGGCGGCCATTCGCGCGCATCAGGTGGTGGTGGTCGCTGGCGAGACGGGTTCCGGCAAGACCACCCAATTGCCGAAGCTGTGCCTCGCTGCCGGGCGTGGTCTGACCGGCCTGATCGGCTGCACGCAGCCGCGGCGGATCGCCGCCAAGAGCATCTCGCGGCGCGTGGCCGAGGAGCTGAAGTCGCCACTCGGGCAACTGGTCGGCTTCGCCGTGCGCTTCCAGGACCAGATCGGCGAGGACACGCTGGTCAAGTTCATGACCGACGGCATCCTGCTGGCCGAGACGCAGTCCGACCGCATGCTGCGCCGCTACGACACGCTGATCATCGACGAGGCGCACGAGCGCAGCCTCAACATCGACTTCCTGCTCGGCTACTTGAAGCGACTGCTGCCCAGGCGCCCGGACCTGAAGGTCATCATCACCTCGGCGACCATCGATACCGAGCGCTTTGCGCGCCACTTCGGCAACGCGCCGGTGATCTCGGTCGAAGGCCGCGGCTATCCGGTGGAGATGCGCTGGCGGCCGATCGAGGGCGACCGCGAGGAACGCGGCGACGACGGCCTGTATCGCTCGATCGCCGCAGCGGCGGAGGAACTGAGCCGCGAAGATCCGCGCGGCGACATCCTGGTATTCCTGCCCGGGGAGCGCGAGATTCGCGACGCCCACAAGGCGCTGGAGCAGCGGCGTTACGCCCACACCGAGGTGCTGCCGCTGTACGCGCGGCTGTCGGCGGCGGCGCAGGACGCGGTGTTCCGGCCGGGGCCGCAGCGGCGCATCGTGCTGGCGACCAATGTCGCCGAGACCTCGATCACGGTCCCACGCATCCGCTTCGTCATCGACAGCGGCATCGCGCGAGTGAACCGCTACAGCCAGCGCGCCAAGGTGCAGCGACTGCAGATCGAACCGGTCTCGCAGGCCTCGGCCAACCAGCGCGCCGGACGCTGCGGGCGGCTGTCGGCCGGCATCGCCGTGCGCCTGTACGACGAGGCCGATTTCCAGCGCCGGTCGGCCTATACCGACCCCGAACTGCTGCGCTCGTCATTGGCCGGCGTGATCCTGCGCATGCTCGATCTGGATCTTGGCGATCCCGCCAGTTTCCCGTTTCTCGATCCGCCGAGCGACCGTGCACTGCAGGACGGTTTCCTGCTGCTGCGCGAGGTCGGCGCCATCGACGACGGCAAGAAGCTGACGCAAGTCGGCCGCGACATGGCCAGGCTGCCGATCGACGTGCGCCTGGCGCGCGCACTGGTCGCCGCGCGCGACGCGCGGGTGCTCGACGAGGCACTGATCATCGCCTCCGGCCTGTCGATCCAGGATCCACGCGAACGCCCGCCCGAAGTGCGCGGCCTCGCCGACGCAGCGCACCAGGTCTTCGTCCACGAAAAGAGCGATTTCCTGACGCTGGTGCAGTTGTGGTTGGCCTACAACCACGAACACGAGGAACGCACCCAGAGCCAGTTGCGCGACTGGTGCCGCGCGCACTTCCTGTCCTACCTGCGCATGCGCGAATGGCGCGAGCTGCATCGGCAGCTGATGTTGATTGTGCGGGAGCGGGGGTGGG
>JAIMJQ010000027.1:30173-30323 GCA_020693165.1 Xanthomonas sp.
GGGACAAGTCAAGAATGAGGATTCGCGGCGCGCGCGTCAGGCCGATCGCGGGCGGAAAAAGTCGATTCTCGCGCCCCAGCCCCCAGCACCCAGCCCCGCATTTGCTCCAACGCCATCCGAGAGTGCCGACCAGACCCGACAGGTTTCCAG
>JAIMJQ010000027.1:30412-34592 GCA_020693165.1 Xanthomonas sp.
ACCGCAGCCCCGCCCCTGCTTCTTCGCAACCCGAAACCGCCCTCACCGACCCGCGCGCCTACGAATTCCTCCACCGCGCCCTGCTGACGGCCTTCGTGACCCAAGTCGCGCGCAAGGACGACAAGGTCAAGTACCGCGGGCCGCGTGGGCGCGCGCTGCAGATCTTTCCGGGGTCCGGGCAGTTCAAGGCGGGGCCGAACTGGATCCTGTCGGCGACCCTGCTGGAGACCGAGAAGCTCTATGCGTTGAATGTCGCGCGCATCGACCCGGCGTGGATCGAAGCGGCCGCGGCGCACCTGACCACGCGCCAGTTCTACGAGCCGAGTTGGGACGCCAAGGGCGGTCGCGCGGTGGGCTTCGAGGACATCAGCCTGTACGGCTTGCCGATCGTGCAACGGCGGCGGATTTCGTTTGCGCCGGTCGATCCGCCCGCCGCGCGGCAACTGTTCCTGCGCCAGCAACTGGTGCGTGGCGAGGGGCCTGCGCGGCATCCCGTGCTGGCGCACAACGCCGCCATGCGCGAGCAGGCGCAGGCCAAGGAAGAGAAGCTGCGCCGCCGCGGATTGATGCGCGACGAGGAGCAACTGGCGGAGTGGTTCGACGAACGCTGCCCGAAGGACATCCTCGACTCGCATGCGCTCGATCGCTGGCTCAAGCACGCGGCGCCTGCGATGCGCGATGCGCTCAAGCTGACGCTCGATGATCTGGTCATTCCCAGTGCCCGCGGCGACGAGCGCTTCGAGTTTCCCGATGCGCTGGAAGTGCAGGGCGCGCGGCTGCTGTTGCAGTACCACTTCGATCCGCAGGGCGCGCGCGATGGCGTTACCGCCGCCGTCCCGTTGGCCGTCCTGCTGGCCCTGTCGGATGCCGAGATCGACTGGCTGGTGCCGGGACTGCGCGAAGAAAAGGCGGCGCTGCTGATCAAGAGCCTGCCGAAAGCGCTGCGCCGCCACGTGGTGCCGGCACCGGATTTCGCGCGCGCCTTCATCGAGGCGGCAACACCGCGCGCGCAGCCTTTTGCCGCGGCGCTGGCGGCATTCCTGAGTCGCGTGGCCGGTGTCGACATTCGCGAGACGGATTTCGATGCGTCGACGCTGCCAGCGTACCTCAGCTTCAATCTCAAGGTAGTCGATGCCAGTGGTCAGCCGCTGGCCGAGGGTCGCGACCTTTCGGCATTGAAGTCGCGCTTCGCCGAGGCTGCTCGGGCGGCATTCGCCGCGCGCGTCGATGCGGATTTTCAGCGCGATCACCTGACCGATTGGCCGCGCGACGAAATTCCGGTCGATGTGCGCGCCGAGGGCGGCGCGCGCGCGTTTCCGGCACTGCATGACCAGGGCACCCACGCCGGCTTGCGCGCGTACGCCGATGCCGCCGAGGCTGCCGCCGCCCACCCGCGCGGCGTGCGCCGGCTGGTGCTGATCCAGATCGATGATCAGATGCGCTATTGGCAGCGGCACCTGAAGCTGTCAGCAGACGCGCAGTTGGCATATGGCGTGGTTGCCAGCATCGATTCGCTGCGCCGCGATCTGATCGAGTCGGCGCTGGATCGGGTGATCGGGTTCGGAGAAGCAGCAGCGGGGCAGGGGGCACGGGACACGGGAAATGCAGCAGGGCCCGGAGCTACCACATCGCGGATTGGGTCTGCGACGCTGGTCAGTTCGGAGCCGGGCGCGATTTCCCGTGCCCCAAGCCCCGTGCCCCGTTCCGCTGTCCGCACCCGCGCCGACTTCCAGTTCTTGCTGGTGCGCGTGCGTCAGGAACTCGGGCCGGAAGTACAGCGGCTGGCCGAACGCGTCGACTTGATCCTGAGGGCGGTCAAGGGCCTGCGCAGCGCGCTGGCGCCGCCGCTGATGGGCTACGCCACGGCCAACCTCGCCGATGCCCGCGAGCATCTCGACTCACTGGTCCATCCGGGCTTCCTGCGCGAGGTCGGCTTCGAGCGGTTGGCCCACTACCCGCGCTATCTGGAAGGCCTGCGCCTGCGCATCGATCGCCTCAAGCGCGACCCGGCCAAGGATCAGGTCAAGTTGCTCGAAGTCCTGCCATTCTGGCGCGCCTGGCAGCGGCTATCCGTGGCGCGGCCCGATGACCGCGAAGTCGACAGCCTGCACTGGTTGATCGAGGAACTCCGCGTGTCGCTGTTCGCGCAGGAACTGAAGACCGCCGAGCCGGTATCGGCCAAGCGGCTGGCGAAGCTGGTGGAGGCGCTCGAAAGTCCGAAGTAGGTCATGTTGCCCGCGAAGCCGGGGCTACGTGACGCTTGTGGTCCGATTGTCACGTAGCCCTTCGGGCAACGTCTACAAGTGCGGTTCACCGCTCACCGCGCCAGCCATCCCCCATCCACCGGCAACACGGCACCATGCACATAGTCGGCGGCTGACGACGCCAGGAACACCGCCGCACCGCCAAGGTCACTTGGCGAGCCCCAGCGGCCGGCGGGGATGCGCGCGAGGATGTCGCGGTTGCGGGTCTCATCCTTGCGCAGTGCGTCGGTGTTGTTGGTGGCGAAGTAACCCGGCGCGATGGCGTTGACGTTGATCCCGAAGCGCGCCCATTCGTTGGCGAGCCCACGGGTGATGCCGAGCAGGCCGGACTTGCTGGCGGTGTAGGAGGCCACACGGATGCCGCCCTGGAAGGACAGCATCGAGACGATGTTGATGATCTTGCCGCCGCCGCCCTTGGCCACCCAGTGGCGCGCGGCCTGTTGCGCCAGGAAGAAGGCCGACTTCAAGTTAACGTCGACCACCTCGTCCCACTCCGCCTCGGTGAAGTCGAGCGCGTCGTTGCGGCGAATGGTGCCGGCGTTGTTGACCAGGATGTCGAGGCCGCCGAGTTCCGCAAGCACGCGGGAAACGATATCGCTTGCTGGCGCGGCGCGGCCGAATTCAGCGGCGATCCACACGCAGCGGCGGCCAGCCGCGCGTACAAGCTCAAGCGTGTCGACCGGCTTGCTGCGTGCCAGCGCGGCGATGTCGGCGCCGGCGTGCGCCAGCGCCAGCGCGATACCTTGACCGATGCCGGTATTGGCGCCGGTGACCAGCGCAGCCATGCCGCTCAAGTCGAATGGATTCACGAACCGCTCCCGGTCACTTCAGCTGGCAGATGTCGAGCTGGTTCATGTCTGTGTAGTCGAGGTTCTCGCCGCCCATTGCCCAGATGAAGCCATAGTTGCGCGTGCCCGAGCCCATGTGGATCGACCATGGCGGCGACACCACGGCTTCGTCATTGGCGAGCACCAGATGGCGCATGTCGGCGGGCTCGCCCATGAAGTGCATCACGCGGTCGCTTTCCCCGAGGCCGAAGTAGAAATAGACCTCGGAGCGGCGGTCGTGCAGATGCGGCGGCATCGTGTTCCAGACGCTGCCCGGCCGCAGCAGCGTCATGCCGAGCAGCAACTGGCACGAGGTGCAGGTGGCCGGCACGATGTACTGGTAGATGGTGCGCTGGTTGGACGTCTCCAGCGCGCCGCGTTCGAGCGGCACCGCGCTGGCGATCGACAGATGCTTGAGCGAGTGGCGCGCGTGCGCCGGCGTCGACACCAGGTAGAAGCGCGCTGGAGTGGTGGCATCGATCGATGCGAATTCCACTTCCGCGCTGCCCATCGGCACGTACAGGCCATCGCGCGGCGCCAGGGTGAGCGTGTCACCGTCCACCGTCACCGTGCCGGCGCCGCCGCCGACGTTGACGACGCCGAGTTCGCGGCGTTCGAGGAAGGGCTTGCCCGCAGCCGACGCCGGTGCGGTCTGTTTCGGCAATGCCACGGGTTGTGTTGCCGGGGCCGCGCCGCCGACGACGATGCGCTCGTAGTGCGTGTAGTTGAGCTGCACGGTGTCTGCCACGAACAGGCTGCCGATCCGGTAGCGCTCGCGCAACTGGTCATTGCTGGCGCCCGCCATCATCTCTGGATGGGTGGCGTGATAAGTCCTGGCGTACATGGGATCGGGGCTCCGGCGGTGGCTCGATGGGGGCGATCATAGCTCGGATGGCGGGTTTTGGTAACCGGTGTCATCGGGGCGGGAAAAGGGGGAAATGGAAAAGGAAACGGGGAAGAGGGGGAGGCAAAAAGGTACAGGCAGAGCGGCGATGCGCGCACTTGTGGGTCCAGACTTGTCTGGGCGCTGTTCACGAGCCGCACCAAGAGCGTCCAGACAAGTCTGGACCCCCCGAAACACAAGGCGTC
>JAIMJQ010000126.1 GCA_020693165.1 Xanthomonas sp.
TGGTTCGTGTGCGGCTTCGAACCGAAGCGGGTTGCTCGCAAGGGCTCGCTGGTCCGAGGCGACTCAGGCCGTTTCTTCCTGCACAAGTGCATGAATCTTCAGGACAGTTGCCCAGTTCCGCGTGGCGACCGCCGATCTTTCCTTGCCCAGCAGCGCAACGGCGCCTTTACTCTCCAGGACAGCGTTGGCACAGTGCAAGCGAGCGGCCATCTCGCCGATCAGAAACCATTCCCCGGCGCTGACCAGTTTTGCGACATGTTCCAGGCGGGCCAAGGCCGCGCTGTCCGGAACGAAAGCGACCAGCAGCCGCGAATGGTCGGTTACCGGCGCCGCGGCAACGCAACTGTGCACGATGACCTCGAATTCAGTTGCCGACGTGACGATGACCGGGACGTCGAGTTCCAGCTTGTCCTTGATGGCAGCCCGGATCGCAGTCGCGTGCGTCGATCACGGGGCATCCGGACCTTTGAACAGGGCATTGCCGCTGTTCAACAGTGTGCGTGCATCGGCATAGCCAAGTTCGGTCAGCAACCCCCGCAAATCGGCCGTGGCGATCCGATTCGCCTTGCCGACGTTGATTCCACGGAGCAGTGCCACACAGGTCTGCATAGATCAACTCTGACCGGCGCGCATCAACGCTGATCGCCGCGCCAGTTGTCTTCCTTGCGACGTCCCGGCAGATGGCGACGATCGCCGCCGGTGTCGTCGAGGTTCAGCTCCGGTTGGTCGATCGGATCCATACGCCTGCGTCGGCGCCGGTTTTCGGTGACCGGTGCGTACTGGCAGCGGCACTGCTTGCCGCAACCGGCGATCGGCAACGGCACCGAGGCCTCGGTGCGAAAGCGCTTGCCACGCGACTCGCGTGCCCATGAGCAGGCTTTCGCCGAACGCTCGACCTCCAGTTGCCAGGCGCGGATTCGCTTCAAGTGCACAAACTGGCGCGGATTGACGACCCGATCCGGCAGCTCTGCCAATTCACCCAGCAGGCGGCGCCGTTGACGACGACGCCACAAGACGACGGCCAGCGCTGCCGCGCCGGCCACTATCACCATCGCAGCGAGAGTGGTCAGATCCACGCGAACGTCCCGGTAGGCTGGTCTGTGCGCAGCATGGCCGTGTGCGCGCGCCACGACAAGGCCCGGCGCGAGCAGGCAAAATCGGTCGCGGTGGTATAGTCCACGGCCCTGTTGGGCTGGGCGCGACACGCTGCGCCGCCGGCAGCGCCTGTCATTTTCGATACTGCGAACCCAATTCGATGCGCCTCGCCACCGTCAAACTGGCCGGGTTCAAGTCTTTCGTCGATCCGACGACCTTGCACCTGCCGACCAACATGACCGCCGTTGTCGGGCCGAACGGCTGTGGCAAGTCCAACATCATCGATGCGGTGAAGTGGGTGCTTGGTGAATCCGCGGCCAGTCGCCTGCGCGGCGATTCGATGACCGACGTCATCTTCAACGGCACCACCGAGCGCAAGCCGGTGGGGCAGGCGGCGGTGGAGCTGATCTTCGACAACTCCGATGCCAGCGTGCTCGGCGAATTCGCCGCCTACAACGAGATTTCGGTGCGCCGCGTGGTCGGGCGCGATGGGCAGTCGCAGTACTGGCTGAATGGCACCAAATGCCGCCGTCGCGATGTCACCGATCTGTTTCTCGGCACCGGCCTGGGCCCGCGCTCGTACGCGATCATCGAGCAGGGCATGATTTCGCAGATCGTCGAGGCGGCGCCGGACGACCTGCGCGTGCATCTGGAAGAGGCCGCCGGCATCTCCAAGTACAAGGAACGGCGCAAGGAGACCGAGTCGCGGATGCGCGCGACGCGCGAGAATCTGGAACGCCTGAAGGACGTTTCTGACGAGGTCGACAAACAACTTGAGCATCTGCGGCGACAGGCCAAGCAGGCCGAGCGCTGGACCGAACTGCGCACCGAGCAGCGCAAGGTTGACGCCGAGGTCAAGGCACTCGGCTGGCGAGCGCTGGCCACGCAGCTCGACGCCGAAGTGGCCAAGCTCAAGCAGGCCGAGCTGTTGGTCGAACAACTGGCGGCTGACCAGACGCGCAACGAGGCCGATATCGAGACCGCGCGCGCGCAGCACGGCGAGGCCGCCGAGGCATTCCGCGCGGTGCAGGCGGAGCACTATCAGGTCGGTGCCGAGATCGCTCGCGTCGAGCAGCAGTTGACGTTCCGCCGCGACAGCGTCGCGCGGCTCAAGCGCGAGTTGGGTGATGCCGGTGCCCAGCGCCAGAACCTGGACGAGCAATTGCGACTCGACCGCGATCAGCAGGCGATGCTCAACCAGGCACTGGAGCGCGAAGAGCCACGCTTGAACGCACTGGTTGACGCAGCGGCCGATCGCAGCGACGCTCTGGCGGTCGCCGAGGCGGCGCTCAGCGATTGGCAAACACGCGCTGATGCCCTCAATCGCGCGTCCAGTGACGCCACCAAGGCAGCCGAAGTCGAACGTACGCGCATTGATCTGCTCGAACGGCAGATGCATCAGGCATTGAAGCGTCGCGAGATTCTCGATTCCGAGACCGCAATGCTCGGCGCACGCGGCAGTGCCGACGAACTGAGCGCGCTGCGCGAAAGCCTCGAAGCTGAAGAGGCTGCGGTGGAAACCCTGTCGGGCGAACTGGAGACGCGCAAGTCGGCGGTCGCTCGCTCCGAACAATCGCAACGGACGACCCAGGCGCAGCTCAACCAGGAGCGCCAGCAACTGAGCTCGGCACGCGGTCGACTGGCGTCGCTGGAGGCGCTGCAACACGCGGCGTTGGGCGAAGACAAGCGCGATCTGGTCGCCTGGCTGGCGCAACATGGTCTGCAGCAGGCACAGCGACTGGGCGCTTTGTTGCAGGTCGAGCCGGGTTGGGAGAGCGCCGTCGAAATCGCGCTTGGCATGGCGCTGGAAGCGATCGTGGTCGATGCGGCGACCAGCCGTGACATCGATCTGTCCAGTCTGCCCAAGGGTGTATTGACCCTGGTCGACGCCTCGCGCAGGCACAGCGAGGCCAATAGCGGCACGCTCGCGGCCAAAGTGCGTGGACCGGCAGCGGTTGCTGCATGGCTGGACGGCGTGTTGACCGCCGACGGCGCCGAGCAGGCGCGCGATCTGGCTGCAGGATTGGCACCGCACCAGAGCGCGATCACCGCCGATGGCCACTGGTTCGGCCCAGGCTGGCGGCGTATCGATCGCGGCAGCCAGGGTCATGAGGGCGTGATTCAGCGCGGTCGCGAGATCGAAGCGCTGAAGCTGCAGATCGAAACCGGCGACGAGCGCCTGGTTGAACTCGAGCGCGGATTGACGCAAACCCGCTCCGAACTGGCCGAAGCCGAACGTGCCCGCGAGATGGCGCAAACCACACTGTATGCCGCGCATCGCAAACTGGCGGACCTCGCCGGACGCGTACGCAGCCACGAGGGCAAAGTCGACCAGGAGCGCCAGCGCCGCGAAGCGATCGCACGCGAACGCGAACAGCTGGGCGAGCAGATCGCCCAATCCGAGCAACTGACGCGCGAGGCGCGCGGCAAGCTCAATGGCGAAATGGCGCGGCTGGAGACACTTTCGGAAGATCGCGAGCAACTGGAGATCGAACGCCAGCGTTTGACCCAGGCGCGGGAGAGTGCCCGCAGCGGTGCCCGCGAAGCGCAGGAAGGCGAGCGCCAGCTGGCATTGTCGGTGGAGTCCAAGCGCACGGCTGCGCGTTCGCTGGCGGCCGCCATCGAGCGTATCGAATTGCAGTTGTCCCAGCTTGGACAGCGCCGCCAGCAACTGGAACAGCAGCTCGCTGACGCCGAGGGTCCATTGCCGAAGTTGGATGAAGAACTGCGGCTGCACCTCGACCAACGCGTGCTGGTCGACCAGCGCATGAGTTCTGCGCGCCAGGTGCTGGAGCAACTCGACCAGCGTCTGCGCAAGCACGATTACGAGCGCCAGCGAGTGGACCATCAGCTGGCGCAGGCGCGCGAGAAAAAAAGTCAGGCGCAACTGGCCGAACAGGCGATCCGGATCAAGGCCGAAGCGCTCGAAGAGGCGCTGCTTGCCGAGGGTTTTGAACGCGATGCGGTGATCGCCGACCTCAACCCGGACGCGACGCTGCCAGTGTGGGAAGCGCGCCTCGCCGACCTCGAACAGCGTATCAAGCGCCTGGAACCGGTGAACCTGGCGGCGATCCAGGAACTCGACGAGTTGTCGCAGCGCAAGACTTACCTCGACGCCCAGCACGCCGATTTGACCGAGGCGCTGGAGACACTGGAAGAGGCGATCCGCAAGATCGACCGCGAGACCCGCACGCGCTTCAAGGAGACCTTCGATCGCGTCAACACTGGCGTCCAGGAGCTGTTTCCGCGCCTGTTTGGCGGCGGGCACGCCTACCTCGAACTGACCGGCGAGGATCTGCTCTCCACCGGCGTCAACATCATCGCGCGCCCGCCCGGCAAGAAGCCGGCGAGCATCGGGCTGTTGTCCGGCGGCGAGAAGGCGCTGACCGCCGTAGCCCTGGTGTTCTCGATCTTCCGCCTCAATCCGGCGCCGTTCTGCCTGCTCGACG
>JAIMJQ010000028.1:0-8027 GCA_020693165.1 Xanthomonas sp.
TCCAAGATCGCCGAAGCGCTCAGCTACACTGCGCCGTGCCGCCCGACGTTTTCTGGGCGTCCTCGATTCACGCAGATTCGCGGACTTCCCGCCAAATTCGATTTATTTGCTCTGGGAAGGATTCGTCGAAATTCGCATAAGCCGCTTTAATTGACTCGAAGATCGCATCAAGAACGAGATGATTTTTTTCCTGGATCGACAACTTCTTAAAATCGTCAATTGGAATTCGATTTTCAACAACGAACTTATCTACCCCCTCGAACCCTAACACCGACCGTCCTTTCGATACAGCGTCAATGATTAGGCGAACTCGCAGTACATCAAAATGCTTGCACTCCACTCCACGAAGAGATTCTTGGACACGCGTCCACATTGGCAAAAAAAGCCGCGACCTGAACCCCGCCCCTATGCCCTCCATGGTGCTATAGGCAACTATCATTGGCTTCTCTCACCTGTTGGTTTTATTCCCGCCAGGCAAACCCTCACCAGGATATTGCCCGTACAAGCGCTTGAATCGTTCTAGAAACGTTTTCTCGTAGTCCAACGCCAAGGCGCGATCTGGAAATTCACGCCGCACGCGATATTCGACTTGCGCAGAATTTCCATATGCGGTTTCGAGTTCTTGCACCTGTGTCAATGGCCGCGTGAAGTTTCCTGAAGATGTTCGTGGAAGAGAGGATATCCCTACCTTACGCCCCTCACCATCTACATCAATGCGATATAGTATTGTTGATTCTTGTGTATCACGCCGATTTCTGTTCAGCGGCTTTTGAGACCGCTCCACCGCCTTTGCAGCACGGGAGGCGCCATCTTCAGCAAACGTCCCATCGGGATAACGCAGCCGTCCATTGGAATCTGGAATTTTCGGCTCGAAATATCGATCACTTATTGCCTCATCAAGCTCGCGACTTGTGCCAGTCCGCGTACGGTCGCCTAAACGCCGCAACGCCAGAGCTTCCTGGCGTACCAAACCTTCATTACGCAACTCAAGCTGGCCTAGTCCGGATTCAACAACGGTCGACAGCTTTCCAGACTGGCTCTCAAGCACCTCGCCAATTACTTTTGTAGCTATTTTTGACTCTTGAACAGCGACACTGATCGGAGTTAGTGGGAGTTCAGCACCAGTCGCAACTGCCGCAACACCGCCAACCGTTTCCGCAACTGACGCCTGCATACCGTACGTGGAATATGCGGCGTATTCTAAACCCCCTGCGCGCCACGCCTGAAACGCTACCTTTGCCAGCCCAAATGCACTGCGAACAGCTAACCCACCGCCACCGGCGACAGTCAATGCACTGAGTTGGGCCTGTGCAATTTCAGCTTCGCTCTGCCCAACTGCGTCCAATCCTTCGCGTGTCCCGAGGCCCACGCCAAGACGTTCAGCCGTTTGACCGTAGCATTCATATAGTCCGAGCGCCTGCTCTGCATTTGAATTTCCGCCGCAATTGCCGCTTGGATCTGTGTAGCTCCCCGGATTCCCATACCCATACAGATACTTATTCAGGCTCAGCGGACTATTGTTATCACCCTCCCAAGGATCGACGCTCGTAAAACGCCCCACCCCCGCCCGGTACTGCCTCGCCTGCGCATACAGCTCATCCCCGAGCAGCGGATCCTTCAAATACCCCGTATGCCCCAGCCGGCTCTGCTGGCCTGTGCTCGCCTTCTCCACCCCCCACACATCCGTCCGCGTCCACCCCGCGATCGCCGCTGTTCCATCCGTAATCAGCTGCGGCGTCCCATGCACGTCCGTATGCAGCGTGCTTCTGATCGCCGCCTCGCGGCTGCTGATCGCCCACCCATAAGCATGCTGGTAGTCCCCCAGCGTGCTGCCTGTCGCGTTTGTTCGGCCTGCCAACCGCGTACCGTCCCATTGGTACTGCTCGACCTGCCCGCCGGCGTCGCGCAAGGTGCGTTGGCCGAAGGCGTCGGATTCGTAGCGGACTAGTGGGACACCGTCCTGGGTGACGGCGAGCAGGCGGTCCTGGGTGTCGTACTGGTATTGGCGGGTGATGCCGTTGGCGGTGTGGCTGGTCTGGCGGCCGGCTTCGTCGTAACCGTAAGAGGCGACGACCTGGTCGTTTTCGCGCGTCTCGGTAAGCTGGTCGCGGGCGTCGTAGTGGTGCGAGCGGATCAGGCCGGCGGCGGTCTCGATGGTGCGGTTGCCGTGCTCGTCGAGCGTGTACTGGATGCGTTGGCCGCTGGTGGTGACCGCGGTGAGGCGCTCGGCCAGATCCAGTTCGTAAGCAATCTCGACTTGCTCCGCGTCGCGCGTCCATACCTCGGCGGTGCGATTGCCGTTGGCGTCGAGCGTGTAGCCGAGCGTCAACATTGCCGCAGCGCCGAGAAGGTGGCGCATCTGGCGGATGCGGCCGGCGCTGTCGCGCGTCAGTTCGGTGCGGGTGCCGTTGCCGTGATCCAGTGCCTGCAGTCGTCCGGCGGCGCTGACGGTGGCAGCGGTCGCTGTCGAATCGGGCGGCGTAACGGCCTGCAACTGGTCGAGTGCGTTGAACGCGTATTGAGTGCGGCCTTCGGGCCCCGTGCGTTCGATGCGGTTGTCGCTGGCGTCGAAACGCTGGCGCACGGTGATGCCGTTGCGATCCGTCGATTCGATGCGGCGATTGAACTCATCGTAGGAGGCGGTCCACACACGCGGCGCACCCGACGCCGGGAACTCGTCGACGCGCGTCAGGTTGCCGGCCGCGTCGTAGATACGCGCGACGCGCTCGATCCCGTCGGCTGCGGCCGGCAGGCGTCGCGTTTCGACCAGCCGATTGAGTGCGTCGTAGTCCATTTCCAGGCGTTGGCCATTCTCGCGTACCCAGACGCTGCGGTTGCCTTCGGCGTCCAGCGTGTAGGTTTCCTGCACGGCGCCGGGATGACGCGTCTGCGTGCGCCGGTTCAGGGCGTCGTAGTCGTGCTCGGTCGCCTCTCCGCGCGCGTTCGCCACAGCGATCAGATTGTCGCTGCTGTCGTAAGCGTATTCGGTTTCGTGGCCAAGCGGATCGGTCACGCGTTCCAACCTGCCAGCGGCGTCATGGTCGAATTCCCAACGATGATCCTCCGATTCGGGCTTGACGATCGCGCTGCGCAGGCCGCGCGGGTCCCACTCGAACAGCGTGCGCTCGCCGAGCGGATTGGTGTCCGACAGCTTGCGCAGCCGCAGATCATATTCGTGCGTGGTGGTGATGCCATCAGCGTCGGTGCTGCTCAGCAACTCGTCGGCTGGGCCGTAATCGTAGCGAAGCACCGCATCCAGCGGTCGTCGTTCTTCCTTCAATCTGCCGGCCGGATCGTAGATGAAACTGATCGTACGCCCTTGCGCATCGGTGCGCGAAATCCGGCGGCCGGCGGCGTCGTATTCCTGTAACTCGTTGCGGCCGGCGCGCGAGCGCTGACGCTCGCGGCCCTCGCCGTCGAGCGTCAATGTGGTTTCCACGCCGTTGCGATCGACCTCCGCGATCACGCGATCCAGCGCATCGAAGCGCCAGGAGCGTTCGCTCGCGAGCGGCGCCGGGTCGATCTGGCGCGTGCGCCGGTTCAGGGCGTCGTATTCGGAGACCGTCGCGCGGCGCAGCCGATCCTCGTGCCGGATCGGGTTACCGACGTCGTCGTACGTCCACAGCTGGATCCCGATCGGATCGCCGCTCGAGATCCGGCGCCCAAGACTGTCGTAACCGTGGGTGGTGACGAACAAACGCGGATTGGTCTCCCTCGCGAGTTCGCCGTGCGCGGTCCAGGTTCGCGTCCACGCGCGCGCCAATGGGCGCTGCTCGCTGGTTTGCCGGCCAAGTTCATCGTAGACGTAACGGGTCTGCGCGCCGATCGGGTCCTTGCGCGTGAGGATGCGTCCCTCCGGATCGTAGCTCAGCTCCTCAAGGGTACCGAGCCCATCAACGCTCAGCAGCCGACGGTTCAAGTCATCGTAGGTGTGGGTAATGGGCGATTGGCTCGGGCGGGTTTCGGTCAGCACGTTGCCGACTGCGTCATAAGCGACGGTGCGCACGCGGCCATCGCCGGGTCGGGTTTCGCTGGCCACGCGGCCGCGGGCGTCGTAGGTGAAGCCGGTGACGCGCCCGGTGGGGTCGGTCGTCTGCAGCATCTGGCCGGCGGCATCGTAGGCGCGCGTGATCTCGCCGCCGGCACGGTCGCTGGCGCTGGTTTCGCGTCCACGCGCATCGAAGGTCCAAGCGCGGGTCAATGCGGCTTGTCCAGGGAACAGCACGAGCTCACTGGTCAGCCGCCCCATCGCGTCGAGGTTGCGATGGGTAGTACGACCGAGCGGCTCGCGGCGTTCGATCTCGCGGCCGAAGCCATCGAGATCGATCTCGGTTACGTGACCGAGCGGATCGGTGATCCCGATCAGTCGACCCTCTCCGTCGCGGACTTCGATCATCTCCAGTTCGCGCGTATCCAGCAGGCGCGCGACCCGGGTGCGCGCGTAGCCGGCGTGCTGGTACTGATAACGGGTGGTGCGCACCTCGGGCCCGAGCGCCGCACGCTCTTCCAGCAGATTGCCAACACCGTCATGGTCGCGCTCGGTGATGCGCGCGAGAGGTTCGATGGTGCGTATGCGGCGGTCGAGCGCATCGTACTCGTGGGTGGTCTCGGTGCCGTCGAACTTGCGCTCGCGCACGAGATTCCCGTGCGCGTCGTAGGCCATTTCACGATGGTCGGACAACGCGTTGGTGACGCGCACGGTGCGACCGAGCGCATCCTGCAGGTGCGTCGCCGGGCGGTTCAGTTCGTCGTATTCGATGCGCGTATCGGCTGCGTCCAGGTACTCGGTCCGTCGCGCAGTGCCGTCGGCGTACTCGGTCCGGGTCGGGCGATCGAGGCCGTCGTACCGATGGCGCTCGACGCGCCCGATTTCGTCGATGCGCTCGATCAGGCGGCCGCGCGCATCGTAGCCCTGCTGCACCAGTGCGCTGTCGGCGTACACCGTGCGCAGGGGCAAGCCGCGTTCCGAATACGCGTAGGTGGTCAGCGCCCCGCCGAAATCGGTCCACGACGCGACGTCGCCCTGCGCCGAGTAGGTCCACGTTTCGGTCTCGCCCGCGCGTGTGCGGGCGACGCGATTGCCGCGGTCGTCGTATTGGTAGAGCTCGCCGTCGGCGGCGAAATCGATGTGACTGGCGGGACGGTTCTTGATCGGAATGGCAAAATCGCCAGGCGCCTTCCAGGTGTAGCGCCGCTGCAGCGGCGCACCGCGGCCACTGCGACCCTCAACCAGCAGATTGCCGAACTCGTCGTAATCGAACTGCGTGATCGTGCCCTCCCTGTCCTCGACGCGACTCGGCTGGCGGTGCGTCAGGTTCCATTCGGTCAGCGTGGTTCCGATGGGATCGACGACCCGATCAACGCCGCCGAACCTATTCATCCGGTAATCCGTGGCGACCGCGCGCGGGCTGGTCACGGCCGTATTGATCGGCAAGCCGAGTCCGCGCAAACCGAGGTATTGAAAGCTGGTGCGCTGCTGCAGTGCGTTGTCGTGATGGAGTACGCGCAGTTCCGGATGGATGTCGATTGCGCCGCCGGCGCGCGGCGAATGCACCCATTGCAGGTCGTAGGTCAGCGACTGGCGCAGTCGCGCTGTGATCTCGTCGCGCGCACTGAGCAGCCTGGACCCAAGGCGATGCAGGGTCTGATCGCTGCCCGATGCCCAGCCGAAGTCCTGATAAGCGTAGGTCTCTTCGTCGGGCACGTCGGTCCGGTGCGTTCGAATCAGCTGCGCCTTGTCGTCGTACTCGAAGAGCAGCTCGAACTGCTCCGGCCCGCGCGCGCGGACCAGCAGCGGATGCGCGGCCGGTTCCCCTCCCGACGTTCCGGTCGGCTTGATCTCATAGTCGAAACTCAAGGTGCGCCCGCCGCTGCCGCGAAGCTCGGTCAACACTGGCAATCCGGCAAGCCATTGGTAAGTCCGCGTCACCCGGTTGCCGTTGCTGTCCTCGGTGAAGGACAACGGAATCGTCCGGCGACCTTCAACCGGATGCAGATAGCTCTGGCTGCCGACGAAGTGATAGCGCGTCCCGTCCTTGGCGTAGACGTCGTAGCTGCCGTCGGTGCGCTGGTACATCACCCCGTGAAAACCATCGAGCGCGCGATACCGCAGGCTGCCGTCGGGCTCGCTGCCCTCCGCCTCGAACTCGGTACCCGCGCCCTGGGCACCGATCACGCGCGGATTGCAGGCGGTCAGTTGCAACTCGCCGGCCAGGTTGCTCGCCCAGCCGCGCCCAAGGATTCCGAGGCGATCGCCTTGCAGGCTGCGCCAGGTGCGTTGCAGCTCCACTGCGGGACCACGTCCCGCCAATGCCATATCTTGACGGCCGACGGTGATCTGGCCATCGAAAAGATCGACATCGGCAATGACGGTATGCCCGAGGCCGAGATGGTCACGGCGGTCGAGGCGGTGCTCGAGGCTGGCGTTCAACTCTTCCGCGGCACCGTTCTCGGCCACTGCAGCGACGCGCAACTGGTAGCGGCCGATCGGCAGGTCGGTACCGACGGTGTAGCGATGGGTGCCAGCGTCGAACCAGAGGTTGTCGAACAGCGTTCCCGCCAGGATCGGCGACACGTTGCCGTGCTGATCCATCGGGTAGTAATCGACGCGCACGCGAGCACGTCGGGCGAGCAGGAACACCAGTTCGCCACTGCGATCGCAACCGCGCCCCGACGACACGCTGATCGACCGCGTGAGCATCACGCTCTGGGTGCCGCGCAGGGCGAGCGCGGTGGCCTCGCCATTGGACAAGCTCGCCGGCGGTCCCGAGTGCACACCGACGCCGACGATCACATCGTCCTGGCTGGTCAGCGGGAAGCGATTGGACTCGATGCGGTAGGGGGTACCCTCGTTGATGCTGAACTTGTAGGCGTAGTTGTGCGCAACGTCGTAGGTCCAGCCACGCCCGAGCACGAGCGTATCCGGGCCCCGCATCCGGGATTGAAGGCGACTGCTGATCACGTCGCCTGATCGCTCGATCTGATGCAAGGCGTAACTGCTGATGTACTCCGGCGGCTGCAGACCGAGGCTCACTTGAATGTCGGACTCGACCGTACCGACCGCCGACAAAGGAATCGAAGCCGGCTGCATACCGACCACTTGTGGCAGCACTGACCAGACCGCCGGGAATTCGAAATCGATATACAGACTGCCATCGAAGGTCTGCATCCGCGCACCCAGCGTGACCCTTCCAGGTTGAGGCGGCATCCGCACGTTGTATTCGAACAGCCCTCCACCCAGCCAAACTGCATTCGAAATTTCCGCGCCAGGACTCGCATTCATGACCATTTGCGGGTTGATGTCGCTCCCGAATGGGCCGGGCAGACGCGCAGTCCAGGTCGTCAACAGATTGGTCGACGGGATGTTGTTGTGGTCTTCCGAAAACAGTCTGAATTGGCGTGGAACCGGTAGCCATTCTCCGGGTCGCGCCGCTTCGATGGTGTCGTCGCGAGTCAGGATATAGCCGGGGTCGTCGATGTTCGGCGGGCTGACCAGGTGTCCCTCGCCTGCCGTATGCGCAGCGCCATTATGGTGGACCACTGCATGCGCAATGATCACATCCAGATCGCTGCGAAACGCCCGGCAGTTGTTGAACGGCGTACCGACAAGAAACGTGCCAAGATTGCGCAGGATCTGCAGCTGATCCGGCGCACCCGGCGTCGAAACCGTCAAGTTCAACTCGGCGCCGACGACATTGTGTGGCGCCACGTGGAATATGTTCTCCCCTGCGCGGGTGGGAAATTGCAGGGTCGAGCGCAAGCAATCGTGACCCGTCAGCAGGGACTCGCCAACCGGACACGCGCCCGGCAGAAAAGCGCCCCCAGACAGCGCACCTGCGTATGAAGCCGGTGAACATTGGTGCTCAGGCGGAACCCCCCTGAAAATCGGACTGAATTGGGTTGTGAGCGTGATCGGAGCATTGGCCACGACATTATCGAAAGCATCTCGGGCAATCAGCGACCAAGTGGCATAGCCGACGCCGGGAACCAGTTGCACCAACACCGTTCCGTCAGGATGCAGATATCGC
>JAIMJQ010000028.1:8060-33066 GCA_020693165.1 Xanthomonas sp.
CCGGGACGACCAAACGCCGAATAGTCGTTGCCTGCCGCAATCCCGCTGGCACTGTGGCGTGAATCCGCGCTGACACGCACGGAGTTTGTGCCCATGAACTGCGGGTGCAGATCCGGATCGCCCGGATCCTCGCTGATGTAAAGTCCACTTTGGTTGCGCGATCCAAGTCGCAGATACACCTCCGCGAGCCCGCGCGCATTGCTGGTGAGCGTGATTCGATTTGCCGACACGCCATCGGCGCGCAGGCTGCCACCGCCGCGAACGACGTCGAAATGCACGCTGGCGCCAACCACCGGACGTCCGTTGGGATCCTCGACGCGCGCGCGCAACGGCACCGGCAGTTCCGTATCGACATCGCCGATTTGCTGGTCGGAATCGTCGAATAAACGAATCGCGAGGACATCGCTGGGATCGCGATTGGGCGCCGCGGCATAGGGATCAATGAACATCGCCGCGAGATCTGGCAGGTACCATTGCGACGGCGGGATCAGGGTCACGCCCCCGGCGATGCCACCACTCAGGAAGTAACCGGCGGAACCGTCCGCGGCCAGTACTTGCCAGGCCGATCCGCGCCACGGCCCGACATCGAGTGGCGACGCGGGCACGCGCACCTGGTGGCCGCGCTGCAGCCACGCGCCGATCGCGGCCTTGACGGTATCCGGATGCGACAGTCCGGCGACCTGCGCCAGACTGGCTGGCCCCTGCAGCAGCAGCACCGGCATACCGGCCTGCGCGGCACGCGCCAAGGCGCGGTCAGCCGACAGCGCCGGGACCGCCCACTGTTCCTCGAAAACGCGGTGTTCGCGCCAGGAGCATTGCAGCGCGGCAAGTGCGAACCAGCTGGCCTCGTCGGCGACATGATTTCCGCGCGAGAGCGCGTCGACACCGCGCGCGGCGGCGTCGATCGCCACCGAGTCGAACGCGAGCCGCAGCGGCACGCCATCGACACGCTCGACGTCCATCTGCGTCAACGTCAGCACGACCGTCGGCAGCGGCTGCAGCAGGCGCACGCCGAGCAGGTCAGCGAGTTCCGCCGAGTCCTGGCGACACTCCTGCGCATACCGAGCTGCCAGATTGCCCAGCACCCTCGAGACCGGAGCCTCGCTGTCGCCGAGGATCGCGTCGCCCGGCTGTTCCGCGGGGCGCGGCACCCCCGCATCGAGCAGGATTCCCGCCATGCCGCCGGCAACCAGCGTCTGCTCGACGGCGCGAGTCTCGCCAGCCACGTGCAACTCCACCCTCACCCGAACGTCGGCGGCCGCGGCAACCGCGCTGCCGACCACCAGTATGCGGCCGCCCAGACTCAGCCGCGGGCGCAACTGGACCAGGTACGGCGGCACCTCAGCCAATCCGCCACCCAGGCGGTTCAGCAGATTCTGGTCATCGGCCGTGGCGGGCTGAAATGAAACGATCAGCCGGCTGACCGCTGCATCGACGAGGGACACGTCGTATGCCAGCAGCTCGAACCCAGCGCTCCTGACACTGATGCGCGCGCTGGCAGCCAGCTCAGTCGGCAAGCCGGCCTGCTCCCCGTGGACCGCGACAACATCGAACGGCAGGCTCGCCGGCAGCAGGTCGAGGTCCGCGGCAGCGAGACGCACCTGCGCCAACTGGCCCTCGTAGTCACCCGCAGCAGGATTCGCCGTCAGGAATTGCTGCACCTGCGCGCGCAGGGCTTCCAACGGTGAAATGCCTGGATCGCCCTGGAGGAAGTCCTGCACCAGTACGTCGGCGCCTATGTTGGCCAAGGTCAGCACGCCAGCGGCGCTTCGCGATTGATGCGGCTTGATGGCCGGAGCGAGTGGCAGCCACACCCGACCCGCCTGGGTGGCCGCGCTGCCGCGATAGTTGACGAACGGCAGATAGGCAGAAACCCAGGTCAGATCGAGTTCGATGGCATCCACTACCCCACCCCGCACTACCGGCTGGTGCGGCCGCAGCGTGCGATTCAGTGCGCGCAGGACGTCACTGCTTCCCTGCAGGTTCAGATTGCTCTCGAATTCGGAAAGCGGCACGCGCACGATGCCGCGCACATAGCGCGCTGGCACATTGGATGCCCGCAGCAGGGCGATCAGCAGGCTGGCCTGGTCGACGTCGTTGCCGGCGCGTGCGCGCAGGCAACCGAGTGCGCCGCGCTGCGCACCCGGATACCATTCGGTAAGGATCGCGCCGCGCACGAAATCGAGAATGCGCGTGTACTCGTAGCCCAGTTCCGCCGCCTTGGACACGATTTCGGGATGCAATGGCGCGTCAGCGCTGTCGACAAGGTCGGTGGGTTGCGGTGCCGGCGCCGGGGTCTGCTGATAGCTGGGCTGCACCGGGACGACCGCTGGTAGTGGCGGCGCCGCCAGCAGTTCGCGCTGCAGCGGCAGGGCGTCGTTGCCGAGGATCAGGTGGGTGGACGCGTCCGGCGCGGTAACTGCAGTGCTGTTACTGGCACGCCCCTTCAGTGTGGACAGCACCCGCACCTGCGCTGATTGCAGGCGCGCGCCGGCCAGTGCCTGCAACCCGGCGTCCCTGATGCGATCTGCCCACAGTTCGAATCGACGCGCCTCCAACAAATGCCTGGCTAGCTGGGCTGCGCGTTCCGGGGTGACCTTGGCTGGGGCCGCGGCCACCGCCAACGCGCGCTGTCCCAACTGTTGCGGCCGCGCCTGATGACGCGCGTCGGCGCCTTGCAGCAGTTGCGCCAACCAGCGCTGCGCCGTCGCAGCAGCGGCAGGTTGTTTTGCGGGCGCCGGTACCGCTGCCGGCGGTGCCGACGGCGTCAGCACCTGCAGCGTCCATGCGGACAGGCTGGTACATGCCAGCACCACCAGAGCGATGCCCGCGAGTCGACGAATCGCCTGATCTTGCGCCCTCATCGTCGGCGCTCCGCATGCGGTGACTGTGGCGGGGCGCGGCCGCGACCCCGCCACCAGTCCTGGATACGCTGCATCGTCTTCAGCGTCGCGGCGCACGACTGCGATTCGAAGCCGCCCACAGCACTGCTTGTGGCGACTGCCTCGAAGCCGCTGGCGAAGCCCGGCCAAGGCGCTTGCGCATCGCGGCAGACCGGCACCGGGCCGAGCAAGCGGGTGTTGCCGGCGCCGTCGACCGCGCGGAAGGACAACAGGCGCAGCCCGAGCGCCACCGCCGGCAAATTGCCGTGCCATTCGCCGGTTGCTGCGACCGGCTGCAGTTCCAGCCACGCTTCGTCGTCGACTCGGGCAGCGACGGCGGCGACGCCGGTCAGTGCGTCGTTCGCGTGCAGGCGCACGGGAATCGGATGACCGACATGGGCGCCGGCACTGGGGGCCAGTAGGGTCAATTCGGGCGACACTTCATCGCGAACGTCCACCGGCGCGGCCGCGATCAGCGACCAGGCTGTGTCCGGCTGCGTCAGGCGGCGCCAGTGCACTTGCAACTGCAAGCGTGCCGCCGGCCAGGTCGCGGTGGAATGCGAGAACGGCAGTTCGACCTGTTGGCCTTGCAGCAGCGGCTGCGTCCACTGCAGGCGCGCCAGCAGCGATTGCGCGGGCGACATCACGTCGAGGCGCAATTGATCGGTGTGCGTGGAATTTGCGATCGTCGAGGTCACCGACAGGATGCCGGCGAGCATCTCGCCGTGCGCGATGGTGCCGGGATGCTGCAATACGGCATCGATCGGGGCCGTGTTAGCGACCAGGCGCACGACCCGCACGGTCTGCACGGTGCTCAGGTTGCCGGCCAGATCGCTGGCGCGCACGCGCAGCAAGTTCTCTCCTGGCGTCAACCATACGGCCGACAGGTGCGCGAGGCCTTGCGCGTCGCTGACCACGATGACCGGCGCTGGCTGATCCAGCAGTTCCACCTCGATGCCCGCCTCGGTGCTCGCCACCAGGGGCAGATGACTGAGCGGGGTGACGGTGTTCGCAGCCGGCTCCTGGATCGTCAGTTCAGGCGGCGTGCGGTCGATCGTGAAGCGCAATTCGCGGGTCGATCTGTTGCCGACCGCGTCGCCGGCAGTGACACTCAGCTGGTGAGCCCCGTCCGACCCGACTGGCGTGCCGGACACATAGACGGCACCGTCGAGCAGTATTTCGGAGGTTCCGGGGTTGGCCTCGGTGATGGTGATCGACGCCACCAGCGGCTGGTTGCTCAACTGACCATCGACGATGCCATCGATCAGGATCTCGGGCGGCGTGCCGTCGACGCTGATGCTGCGCGCTGGCGACGGCTCGGTGCTCACGTGTCCGGGCACGTCGCGAGCACGCACCTGCAGGCTGTGCGGTCCGTCGGCGAGCCCGGACATCTGCGCCGCGTAAGTGGGCGCGGGCGTCGCGGACATCGGATGCGGTGCCTGTTGGTCGACGAGCAGTTCCACCATGTCGATAGCGCTGAACCTATCCGTCACCGAGGCCGTCACGGCAAAGTCCGCCGGGAGCAATTGCGCCACCTGCGGTTGCAGCAACTCGATCTGCGGCGGCGACAGGTCGTCGAGCGTGACCGCTTGCTGGTCGAGCACGACCCAAACCAACGCGCCGCCCACATCCGTCAGCTGCGCCTCGAGCACCAGCAGGTAGGCGCCAAGCGCCTGCGTGGTGGTCGGGAACTGGTAGGGCTGAGGAACGCTCGCTCCCGGGGTATACGGGCGTGTCCATTGCGTTTGCGCCGCGGTGAGGCCGCTGGCTTGTTGCACCAGGGAAAGGCGCGCCGGCACGCTGTCGAGGGCGGTCGATCCCTGATAAGCAACGACCGCGGTGCCGCTGAGGTCCGGGCCGGGTTCGCTGCTGCTGGTGGCCGGCAGCACCTCACCGGAGAACAGGCCCACCGTGGCCAGGTTGCGATAGACGATGCGGCTGACCGGTGGCGAGGCATTGCCGACCCGATCGACGGCCACGGCCTGCAATTCGTTGGCGCCTTCGGCAAGCGCGACCGCCGTGAAGCTTGCCACACCGGCGCTGTTGGCGGTGGCTTGGGCGGTGGTACCGCCGAGCGACAGACTGACGACTGCAGCAGGCTCGGTGGTCAGCACGACCGGAGTGGTCGCGCCGTTGACCACGGCTCCGGCCGCGGGGAAGGTGAACTCCAGAGTGGGCGCGCCGGTGTCGACGACGAAGGCCAGATTGCGCTGGCTGCGATTCCCGGCAAGATCGGTAGCGCTGACGAACAACTGATGATCGCCCTCGATCGCCACCGGCGTTCCGGAGACGAAGGACTGCCCGTCGAGCAGGATGACGCTGGTGCCCGGATGGCTGTCGCTGATGGTGATTGCAGGCGTCACCGGTGTCGCGTACACCCCATCGTCGATCACGCCGGTGATGGTGATCTGCGGCGGCGTGCGGTCAACGATCACCGACCACAGCGCGGACATGCCGACGTTGCCGAATGCGTCCTGCGCCCGCGCGGCCAGCGCCAGCTGGCCTTCCGGCACATCGGCGTGGAAGCGGAATTCGCCGCCGAAGCTCGCGCCGGGGCTCATCGACTGGAAGGCGCCGCTGCCGAGGCGCAGCTCGGCCTGGGCAACGCTGCTGTGGGCATCCAGCACGCGCACCTGGACATCGAAGCGCCCGGGCACCACGGCACCCTGTAATGGACGGACCGGCAGCAGCGTGGGTGGCTCGACATCGGCGACCAGGATCGCACGCACGTCCAGCGTGCGCGCCAGCGGTCCGGTCGGGACATCCAGGGTCAGCAGCAAGCCGCCGATGGTCATGTCGATGGCCGCAAGCTCGACATTGCGCTGGCGCGATTCGCCGGGCGCCAGGGTCAGGGTCGATTCGCTGAACGCCAGGTCGCCAGCACTGGACTGGCGCCGCACGCGTGCGCGCACGGGCAGGTCGACGATGGGTTGCGCGCCAGTATTGCGCACTTCAAACTGCAGGCTGGCAGCACCACCCGCAGGAAGCGCGGCGGCAGGCAACTGCCAGGCGCCAGTGACCGCCGCAGTGCCTGCGGTCTGCAGAAGCTGCACCGCCGCAGCGGACTCGGCGAGCAGCGCACCGGTCCAGATTTCGGCGACGATCGTATAGGAACCGGCGGACAGCGTCCCAGACGCGAAGCTCACCGGATAGGTGGCCTGGTGGCCGGTCGTCATCGCCCCGAGGGCGCGCGCATTCTCGGCAATCGTGAGACCGCCCGGGTTGACCAGTCGTGATCGCAACTCGGCGTTTTCGATCGCCACATTGCCCTGGACATAGTGCAGCGCGGCTTGCACGGCGATCGGTGTACCGATGACAATGGCCTGCTGGCTCGGATCGAGGCCCAGCATCAGCAAGGACTCAGCGCGCACTTCTATCGGTACCGTGCGCGAACGCTGCAGTACGCCGGCGGCATTGCGCAGTTCGGCGACCACCTGGTAATTGCCGGCGGCGACGGCGCCCGGCGTCCACTCGAAGGGTACGCTCAGGATTGCCTCGGGCGACTGCAGTGTGACCGCCTGATCATGCAGCAGCACGACCAGGTAGTTCTGGGCGTCGAGCAGACGCAGCAGCAGCCGTCCGTTGAACGCGGCGCCGCCGCTCACCACATCGACGCGGCCATGCGCGGTCTCGGCAGGCGCCAGCAGGGCGCGATCGACGCTCAATGCGAGTTCCGGCAGTCCGTCGGCATTCACTGTCAGGACGCGCGCAGCGCGGTTGTTGGCATGACTGGACTCGACGAATGCGCGATTGCCGTTCACCTGGATCGCAACTTCGTAGAGGCCCGCATCGACGAGTGCGGGTGTTTGCCAGACCACGATGGCCTCGCTGCCGGACGCCAAGGCTGGCACCGCAGACGACTGCAGCGGCAACAGCAGTCCCGACGGCGTCGCCATCTGCAGCGTCGCGATGCTGGCGGGGCTCGCTGCACTGCCCAGGTTGCGGATGCGCGCACCGATGCGCACGCTGGCGCCGGGACTGCCGACATTGGGCAGTGTGCTGATGTCCGATGCGCGCACGGCGAGATCGGGCAGCCCGTCACCCGGCACGCTGATGGTGATCGGCAAGGCCGGACCGCTGTCCAGCTGCCCGGGTGCCGATGCGACGGCCGCGACGACATTGTCGCCGTAGCCGAGCGGCAGTTGCGCGAGCCGGAACACGCCGGGCGGCTGCACGACCATCAGGTCGTCGGCGTTGATCGCCCACTCCTCGGTGGGCAATGCGGCAAGTCCATGGCCGCCATTCACGGCGAGGCTGGCAAGTTCGGCGCGATCCGGCCAGCGGTACAGTCTCCAGACTCCGAGCCCCAGCAGTCCGACGCGGCTGTCGTCGTAGTTGAAATCCACCGCGTCGACCTCGTCGATGCCGAAATCCAGTAACTCGACGTCGCCGCTGATCAGGTCGACCCGATGTACGCCGGGCATTCCGGACGAACCGGCGAGCAAGGCCTGGGCAGAGCGCCTGGCAAGCGTGGGCACCCCACGCGCCACGACCGGCACCGAGCGCACGACTCCGGTCTGGAAATCGAAGACCTGCACGGCATCGTCGTGTCGGCGCCAGATCGCAAAGCGGCCATCGGCATGCATGCGCACGCTGGCCGGATCGATGTCGCTGGCGCTGGCATCGATCGGATTCCAGGCGCCGACTGGCTGCTGCTCGCGCCAGGCCAGTTCGATGCCGGCAGCGCCGCCGGGCAGGTCGCCAGCGACCAGCAGGCGACGACCATCGTCGCTCAGGCGAAACAGCTGCAAGTCAGGCGCGTCCAACAGCGCCTGGGTCGAGGCAGTCGCCAGTGCGTAAACCTCGAGGCGAGACCGGGACTGGTCGCAACGCAGCAGGCGATTTGCGTCGAGCCATTGGGCGGGAGCGCAGTTGTCGCCCAACCAAACGTCAGGCTCCTCGCTGTCGAGTAGCCGCAGCCAGCCACCGAGATACGCATGGCGGCCATCGGGCGATGTCAGAACTTCACCGCCGGTCGAATAGCTGCGCGCTGTCGGTTCCGCAGCCACCGGGACGGCCACCGGTGGATTGAGCCCAGTGCCCAGATGCACGGTCGAGCCAGGCTGCCCGCGACCGGCGATCGCGCTTGCAGGTAGCGGCACCACCACCGACCTGCCGTAGCGCGTCGGATAGTGCAACACCGGCGTGATGACCGGCGCATCGGCAAAGATCGGCGTGCCATCCGCGGTATTCGAGTCCGGACTCTCGTTGCCGACAAGGTCGTAGGCGCGAACGCGATAGTAGTAGCGGGTGCCGTTGACCAGCCCGACATCGTCGAACGACGTATCGGTCCCGGCATCCGCAATCGCCTCGAACGGGCCGCTCCCGGCGAGCGAACGGAACACCCGGTAGCCGGCCAGATTGCTGCCGGTTGCTGCCTGCCAGTTCAAGCGCAGCGCGCCCCCACCCGTCAGCGCCTGCACTGCCAATCCGGCGGGCGCCGGCAACCCGCCGACGTCGATGCTCAGGATCACTTGATTGGACGGCGCAACATTGCCGACCTGGTCCACCGCCAGCACACGATAGCCATATGCGCCGTTGAGCAATCCGCCGTCGGTGTAGCTGCGTTCGGCGAGGTTGCCGATCGTCGCGATCTCGGTGGCGCCACGCATCACTCGATAGGCGGCGAGATCCGGCGCCGGACTTTCGGTCCACTGCAACTGCGCGTCCGATCCGGAGACTTGCCCACTCAGCACCACCGCGGGCGGAGCCTCGGTATCGCCGACCTCGACATCCGCGGGTTCGGACTGTGCGCTCTCGAAGGCGTGCTCGTTGACGGCGCTGACGCGATAGCGGTAGCGCCCATCAGCGACGGTCTGCAGCAAGCCGCTCGCCGGCTGCGTCGGACGCAAGCGCAACCGGAACTCGGTCAGTGCGAGCGTCTGCGCGATGCCACCCAACTGGATGCGGAACCGCGTGCCTCGATAGGGTTGGCTCAAAGCGACCACATGGTTTCCGGATTCGGGGTCGATCGACAGCAGCGCCGGCAAGCGTACCCAGCGGTTGAGCCATTCGGTCTCGACCGCCACGACGATGGCGGATTGCGGCGCGCCGAGGTCGAGTTCCAGCGCCACCACGATGGCCACGGCAGGGAGTTGTGTTTCCAGCGTGAGGCCCTGTGCGCCCGGCGTCAGCGACTCGCCGGTGGATTGCAGGCCGTCGATGGCCCTGGGCAGTTCCAGCGGGTCGCCCTGCTCACGCAGTTGCAGCAAGGATTGCGGCGATTGCGGCGAATCGGCGACCAGCGGCGCGCCATCGCGAAACACGCGATATTCCACGGCATGTGGATGCGCAGCCATCTGCCAGCCCAGACTGACCTCATGGCCAATGACGCTCGCCGTCAGCCCGGTGGGTGCTGGTGGCCTCTCGCTACGGAGCACCCGAGCCTCACCGGGCCGACTGAGGTTCCCGGCCGCGTCGCGCACGCGAACCGCCAGCGTACTCAGTCCGGGTTCGAGCGTGGTCGGGAACTGCACGGTGGCATTCGCTGAAATCGGCTGCTCCGGCAGCGTCGAAGTGCCGGCGGACGATTGCAGACTGGCTTCGAGTTGCCCGGCGACCGGCGAGCGCACGCTCCAGTCGGTGGCGGCATCCAAAGTCGGCGTGTAGGGCTGCCCCAGTTCCAACCCGTAGACGTGCGCGGTCGCCGACGGCGAAGGTTGCGAGCGATTGCCCGCCGCGTCGACGGCGCGGATCCGGTAACGGTACTCCGCGTCGGGGAGATCAAGGTCGATATGCGTCGTCTGGCCTGCCGCAACGGTCGCCAGGTCGGAATAGTTGCCGCCCGACGTACGCTGGACAACGTAATGCGCAAGATCCGCCGCGCCGACTGCACTCCAGGTCAGCGTGACTTGCGCGCCATTCACCGCCGCGCCCAGCGCGTCCGGTGGCGGAGGGGCTTGCAGGTCGCGATGTTCGATCCGCACGGTCGGCGGCGCCGGGTCGCTCAAGCCCTCCTGATCCAGCGATCGAGCGCGCAGGTCGTAAAGACCGTGCACGCCCGCGGCCGGCACGAACATCGAGTCGAACGGTGGGGTCGCGAACAGCGGACCGAACGCGGTCCAGTCGGTGGCGCCATCGGCACGCGATTCGAACTGCACCTCGGCAAGATCGAGGTCCGCGCTGCCACCACGCACATTGATGCGGGTATCGAAACGCTCGCCGGAAAGCGGCCGCAACAGATGTACCCGCGGCGGCCGCCCGCTTCGGGTCAGGCTCGCGGGATCGGAAAACGCGCTGAGGTTGCCGGTGCTGTCGATCGCCTGCACGCGCCACTGGAAAGCGCCATCGCCGACGCCCTGATCGAGCCAGTTGGGTGCGGGTATGGCCAGCAGCAGCGGATTGCCGGCGGGATCGCCCTGCAGCAGTCGGGCGCCGCGATAGACCAGGTATCCGCGCAGATCGCTCTCAGTGTTCGGTGTCCAGTCGAGATCGACGTCGTGGCTACCGGATTCGACAGCGACCAGGCCGACCGGTGCCGCCGGCGGCAGATTGTCGACGTCGAACTCGACCTGACGGGTGGCCGTGTTGCCGTGGATGTCACGCGCCTCCAGTTGCAGGCTGACCAGGCCATCGGCGCCCTGCGAAGCCCAGCGCGTCAGTTCGGCGTTCAGTACGGCACTGGTGCCGCTGGCCAGCAGCAGCGGCGCACCCGGCTGACCCACGCGGACCAAGCGCAGCTCCCACTGCTGAAAGTCGTCGCGACTGAACGCGCGTCCGACGATGGCAATGACGCCGCTGCGGCGCGCGCCGGCGATCGGCGAGTAGATCGCGACCTCGGGCGGCGTCGTGTCGATTGCCAGGCTCGCCTCGTTGCTGGCCGCCGACTCGTTGCCGGCGAGGTCCAGTGCGCGCACCTGCCATCGATGCACGCCTTCGCTGAGCTGGGTATCGAGGTGCAGCAGCGAGTCCGGTTCCGCGATCGTCTGCCCGTCGCGCAGCAGTCGATAACGTGCCACGTCCGCCACCGGTACCGGTGCGCTCCAGGTCAGGCGCGCGTCGCGCGTGCCCTGGCGCTCGGCCTGCAATTGCGTCGGCGCTGGCGGCGGCAGCGTGTCAACGGCGATTTCGCGGAATGCCTCGCTGACATGTCCGGCGCGGTCGTGCACCCGCAGGCGCAGCAGATAGCTGCCATCCACCGGAGGCGAGAACACGGTCGCCAGCAGCCCGTCCGCCACCGGGGTATCGCCCTCGGCGATCCGCTCGAAATTCGGCGTCGTCGGCAGCGTCGCAAGGTCGAGTTCGAAACGGTCGAAGTTGGCATCGTTGGCAGCGCCGTGGACGGCGAAGCCGGCGCCCACCGCGGCGCCCGGCGTCGGTGCGTCGATGCGCGCGACCGGCGGTGTGTTGTCGAGTACCACCGGCACATCGGTTTGTCCCTGGTTGCCGGCCCGATCCGTAGCCAGCAACCGCAGCACATAAGCGCCGTCGGCCGCGATTCCATCCCACTGGCTGCTCCACGGGCCGCTGTTGGCGCCGGTCTCGGTCGCCAGCACGGCCAGGGTAGTGTCCGCGCTGCGCAACTCGAGGTCGCGGCTGAGCAGGTTTGCGTCCGCGACAACGCCCTGGATCGGAATCGGGCCAGCCGCGCGTGTCAGCACCGCACCCGCAACCGGGATCTCGACGGACACCTCCGGCGGGCTGCGGTCGAGGGTGAATGCATGCGTCAACTGGCTGCGATTGCCCGCGCGGTCCTGCGCTTGCACCGTCAGCGCATAGCTGCCTTCAGCGATCTCGTCGAGCTGCGTCAGTTCGACTACCCCGCCACCTTGATGTTGTGCGAGGAAGCCAGGCATAGGCGGACTGGCGCTGGCCTGCACGCCGAGCGGGTGGGCATCGACCACCTCCAGCGTCAGTGCACCGCGACCGTTGCTGAACGAGGCAACCGGAGCCAGCATCTGCAACAGGGGTGGCGTGTTGTCAACGGCCACGGGAAACTCGACTTCTTCGACGTGCGCCGGCTGGGCCGGGTCGACCACGCGCAGCGCCAACCGGTAGCTGCCGTCCAGCACCAGCGTCCCGCTGTCGTCGGCACCATTCCAGGCCAGGCTCGCGTTCCCGCTCAGGGTCTCGGCGTTGGCGAGCGTGCGTCGAACGGCTCCGGACGAGTCCTTGATCTGCAAACTGACCAGGGCCGCGCGACTGAGGCTCAATCCCAGCGCGGTGGCGTCCAGCACACCATCGTTGTTGGGCGAAATCAGCGCGTTGCTTACGTCCGCGGCAAGGGTCAACGGTGAGCGTTCCGGAACCTGCACCTCGATGTCTACGTGGCTCTGCAGACCAACCTCATCGCGCGCCGTGAAGCGCAGTCGATAAGTGCCAGGGGCGACGTTGCTGTGCCAGATTTTCGAGTATTCGTGTGCGCCCCTCGCCAGGACCGACTCGGGGCCTAGCTGCATCCATTGGCCGTTCCCCACCAGGGCCGACCAGGAGAACCCGACTTGCACCGTGAGCTGGTCGTCGGCGCTGGCGCGGAGCGGTTGGAACAAGGTAGCGACGCTGGCTGGCGCCGGATCCAGCCATTGCACCTGCGGCGGCGTGTCGTCCACTTCCACCGGCACGATGTCCGTTCGCACATGGCCGCAATCGTCCTCGCTGACGATGACGACGACATACTCACCCTCGAGGACCTGCCCCTGTGCATCGCGTCCGTCCCACTGCCAATGCAGCGGGCCGGTCAGCGGTCCGCGGATGCCAAGATCGCGCAATGGCGGCCCAACGGGCGACCATTCCGCGGCCCAACCCCAGGGCGGATGCATCAAGGGTCGCATGGCGACTGCATGCAGGCTCGCGTGCGCCGCGACGTTCTCGTAGCTTCGTGTGGCGATCCAGGATTGCTGGCCCAAGGATGGCGAGAAGCGGTACCGGGCCCTCGCGATTCCATGAACCATCGTGGTCGGAGACAGCAAATCGTCGAGGCTGGGTCCCAGCATCGGCGGCTCGACCAGGACGCTCTGGTCGATCACCACGGGCCGCTCCACCCATGGCGAATAGCGATTGCAGAACTGGCTGCGGACACGCAGGGTCGCCGGACCTTCGCTCAACTCGGCACGGGCCTCCACCGAAATCTGCCAGTCGACCGGGGCCGCGTTGCTGAGGCCCTGGAGCGAGTCCGGCCGCGGCAACGGTCTGAACAAGTCGGTTCCTGTCGCTGCGGAATAACTGCCTATCGCGCTGACCACGGCGTCGAGAAAGGGATGGTCGATCAATCCGGAAATGGCTTGCGAACTGCCCACGCAAAGCCGCTCATTCGGCAGTGGCCGGTCTAGCGTCGGTACGGGCGGAAGCGCGGGACTGTGCCCTACCGTCGAACTGCGGACCGTGCCGTCGGAAAACTCGATCCGCACGACGCGCTCGCCAATTGGCAGCTGTGAGACATCGATCGCAGCACGTTGACCGACGGGTCGGGGGAGCAGTGGAAGCTCCAGTGTGTTTCCGTTGCGGGAGTCGAACCAGCGAACCGCTGCGAGCTGTGATTGTGATTCGCCGGGGACAACTTGAGGGAGCAATGCCGAGGTTATCCCGACGGCATCGCAACGGCTGCGCTCGATCCCCGACTCAACTGGGCCCCCAACGCCGCCACCGCCACTGCCACCGCCGGTAGACCTGAGTCCCAGCTTGTTCGAGTACTGAGCTTCAGCCCCGATTCCGCGACGCAAACGGAACTCGGCGTCTCGGGGTAGCGCTGGAACCCCGATCCTGATCCAGGATTCTGTACCGCTAAAGCATGTCTCTTCGAGATTGCCCAGTTCATTCGCTGCTATCACGACGTGAGGTAGGACTTGCCAGTCGCCGCTGGCACGGTATTCCACCTGCCAGCCATCGAGGGCGCGAGCCATCAGGCCCAGCACCAGAACGCTTGGCGGAAAATCATTGAGGTAGCTCAGACTCGACGGAGGTTCGCCACGGTGGATATGGTGCCAAGGAAGACCCTCGGTGATTCCGCCAAGGATCCGCGCACTTGCGATACTCAAACCGACCACTTCGAACTGCACAATTCGGCGGTTGCCAGCTCTATCCACCCCGACGACCCGAAACTCCTCGTCCCGCAGCGCATCGGGACGCAGGTTGACGCCAAACAGGGGGACGATTTCCCCACTCCCATAGCGATTCTGCTCAGTCCACGGGCCCGATCCATTGCGTGGCCTGGATTCGAACCGGATGTGGTCGAATGCGTCGTCGACGGCACGGATGCGCGTCGTTGCCCAATCTGCGTCAAGCGTCAGACGCGGAGCAGGCAGACACTCCGTGCTACCCGGCGGGTTCTCCGTGATTTCGATGGTGGGCAGCGTGTTGTCGATCGCGACCGCAAACGTGCGGGACGCAAAATTGATCCGGTAGTCCCCGTCCGGCAACGCCGAGCCGCTTTGATGGCGGCCGTTCCAGTGCCATTCGAACACCCCCGGCAGTGAATGCACCAGATGCTCGCTGTGCAGCACGGTGCCCGCGGCAGATTCGACGCGCACGTCCAGCTCGGCCGCAGCTCGCAGGTCGTAACTCAGTGTCAGCCGATCCTGGACGCCATCTCCGTTTGGCGAAATATGGCGCAAATCTGCGCGCACCAAGCCCAGCGCCTCGGCGTCGAACCATACGATCTCCCGGGTCGCCTGCGCGCTGTTGCCTGCACGATCCACGACCCGCAGGCGAAGCTGGTAGCGACCCGGCGCCGGCGGCGACCAGGCGCCGAAAACCTGATCGTCTACCGTTCCCGTGCCACTCAGAATTCCGGTCCATTCGCTGCTGCCCACTGACTGGAATTCGAGTGAGTAGCCGGCCAGGTCCTGGTCATCCGCGCTGCCGCGGATGACCAGCGTACGCAGCGCTTCCGCGTATTCCACATCAAGCTTGGCAAATCCGTTCGCCTTCGATTGCAGTGCGCGAACGTGCGGAAAAATGGCGCACGATATCCCAGTCGGAGAATGGTTCAGGAACACAGCGCTGCGCCCGGAAGTGCGATAACGCGAGTGCTCTCTGATCTCCAGATTGGCTTCCGGCGGCAGCAGGGGCCAGCGTTCGCCGCCGCGCTCGAGGGCTATGGCGTCCTGTTCGCCGAGCAGTTGTAGTTCGCCATCCACCCAGCCGCGCGGTCGAAAATCGTCGAGGTCGCGCACGCGGCCACTGGAGACCTCGACGACAAAGCCGCGCGATGCCGAGCGGCTGTAAATGCTGCCCGAGAATTTCTCTGCGGATGTCGGCTCATCGAGCTGGTAGGCCTCGAAGCGGGCCGCGACATGGCTTTCGTCCGGCGACCAATGAATGTCGAATACGGCGCGACCAATCGGGTGCTCTGGATCGCGCAGCGGTACATCGGTCGGCGCCACCCCGCCAAGGTCAACGGCGACCATCGTGCCGGAGATCAGGTCGCGAATCTCGGCCCGCGCTTCGCCGCCGAAGGTCGTGATCAGGTAGCGTCCCGAAGGACTGACGCCAACTCGGAAGTTGGCGTGCTCCGCGTCGGACGATGCCAGAGCAGTGGTCACGCCAGTGACTTCGTCGATGCGCAGTATCTTCTGGGTCTGCGTTGGTCCCCACCCCGATTGCGCTCCCGATGCCCAATAGAAAGCGCGATCGATGCGACTGTACCAAGCGTTGTCTGCAGGCCCCCATTCGTAGCCCGTACCAGGCTGCGGGTCGCCAACAACCTGCGCGCCCGCCTCGCCCACCAACGTCAGCCTGTAGCCCTCCACGTCGGGATCTTGAACACGCAAGGCTCGATCGGTGCCAAAGAACCATGACGCAAGCGAGTCAGACGCGTCCATTGGCCAAAGGGTCCGTTGGCCGTCGAGCGACATCGCAATCACACCGAGATGAGATCGAAACAGGAAACGTCCGTCGAGCAGCCTGCCGAGATGCCGGGATGCCGCATAGCCCACGGTTGTCGGCGGCATTCGGATCGCGCCGCTCTCGACATCGAGGGTCAACAGCTTGAGTCCCTCCGTGGTCTGCGCCACCGCAGCCACTGTCTGTTCGTCCAGCATGCCGGCGGGGGCGAGCCATCCTCCCAACACTATTCCCGGAACCGCAGTTCGCGGCAGCAGAAGACGCCCGCTGCCATCGAAATCAAACCGATGGATTCCAGACTCTTGGGGAAGTGAGCTGTCATGGCGGCCAATCGCAAAATCGAGCCCGTCCAGCGAACTGACGTCAATCTCGGATGAAGCGAAATACGGGGGATGCCGGCAATCCAGCGCTTGCACATGCGCCTTGCCATCACGCGCCGCGAGCACCAGCGGGCGACGATTGTTATCGAGCACCACGAACAAGCGTTTCAGCAAGCTTCCGCTGCTGTCTTCCAGGCGCACTTCATAGCGATCATCGAGCGCAGCCCGACCATCCGCGCGCCGGCCATTCCAGATGCCACCGAGCTGTGCGGTGACCGAACCATCGCCATAACTGAGGACTTCTTCCCCCCACGACGTCAGCACCCGCAGGCGCGCGGTAGCCGGCGGCGACAGCCGCGCGACGATCTCAGTCTGATCGCGGCGACCGTCGCCATTCGGCGAGAAGTACGGCTCGGTCACGTAGAAGTCCGGATCTACGGCATCGAGGTCCAGCACCACCCGGTTGTCTTCCTCGTGCCCCTCGACGAGCGCCTCAGCACGATCTGCGGCCAGTTCGATGCGAGCCGACCCGGTCGGCCGGATGAACTCGAACTCGATTGGGCGCGACTCTCCGGGCAGCAAGTTTTGCACCTGTTGCGCAGTCGCCAGCGATGTCGAACTGCCATCCGGAGACAGCTGATGCAGTTCGATCAGAACCGTCGGCACCGGCTGCTGGCCGCTATTGCGCACCAGGCTGGCGAGGCGCACGAAGCTGCCCGGCGCAGACTGGGTCGGAGTCAGCGCGCTGTCGATCGCCGCCAGTTGCACGTTCGGCAGGCTGAGAACCTGCAACTGGTGCAAGCCGAGGTTGTCGTCCTCGTTGCCCTCCTCCACTTCGCCCGCCACATCGACTTGCGCGCGCAACTGGCGTGGATGGGGTCCCGCCAACGCAGGCAAGGTGACCCCAACGCTCTGGCTGGCGCCGGCTGCCAGTCCTTCGGCGAGGCGCGCGGTGCCGACGATCGAGTAATCGCCCGAGCCCGGCGCTGCCGCGGCGAACTCCACCGAGAAGGCCGGCGCCGGATGCGCGCTGGCATTGACCACCGTCAGCGCCACTTCGGCAGTCATGCCCTCCAGAGCGGGTTGCGGCGCGACCTGCCAGCTGCCAGCGACGATGCTCAGGTTGGGCAGGATCGAGGCCGCGACGTCGAACGGCACTTCAACAAAGTTGTTCTCTTCGCTCAGTTCGACGACCTGGTCGAGCGCATCCACGGTCACCCGCAGAGCGCTGGCACCGACAACGTCGGGTGTCCACGGCAAGCGCCGCTGCACGACGCTCCCGGCGGCGACCTGAATGTCCTGCTCGGACAGCAGGAACACGCTGGCGTCGCTGCGCAGCACCTCGACGCGGAAGCGCGCGGAGGGCGAATCGCGGGTGCCGAGATTGCGCACGCCGAGTCCGACTTCGATCGGCGAGCCAACCCGAATTTCCGTCGGCAAGGCTATATCGGCGGCAGTCACTGCGAAATCAACGGTGGCGGTTCGCTCGATGACGATCTCCGCCCGATTGTTGTCTTCGCGTGCTTCGGCGACGGCGCCGTCGGGATCGACCACGACCACGATGCGGGTGACATCGGGATCGGTCAGTTGCACGGCTTCGTCGAAGTTCACCCGCCCCTGCGCGCCAATGGCACGCGACACATCAAGTAACGGAAGCAACTCGCCGAAGCGCCAGCCATGGATGCGGATGGCCACTGCGGCGACCGTCGTGAGTCCGAGGTTTTCGACGTCGAAACGCACTCGCAGCGCTTGCGGTACCGACGCCACGACATTGGGGACCAGTTCCAGACGTCCATCGACGACCGCGAGATCGGGCGCCGCAGGTGGGCTGGCGAGCACCAACGTCAGCTCGGCAGCGTTGTTGGTTTCGTCGATCTCCGCCAGTTGCTGGTCGACATCGAGTCGCACGCGCATCCGATAGCTGCCTGGCGCCACCGAGGCGGTATCCCAACCGAGTTGCAGCGTGGTCTGGGCGGACGCCGCCAGCGCAGGCACCTGGTCCAGCCCGTTCAGCACCTGCCAGGGGCCACCGTCCTGTGTTTGCACATCCACCACCAGCGCGCTGGCAGGTGCCGGCTGGCTACCGACGTTGCGCACGTCGAAGCGCAACCCCAGCAGTTGTCCCTGTACCGGTTGCTCAGGCTGCACGCGAAGCGCTCCCTCGACCCGCAGGTCGGGGCGCGTGTTGCGCTGAAAGAACAGCAGGGCTTCCGCGGTGGCCGCGACGCTTCCACCCCAGGCGCCGTCGGTGCGTTGTTCGCTGGTCAGGTACGAACGACCATCGCCGACCCTGGCGTCGCCTCCGAGGCCGGCGACGCTGAGTGCGTTCAGTGCGATCGCGGTCTCGAATGGTGTCGGGATGGCGCCGGCACCGAACCCGCCGGAGATGTGTTGCCACCGAAACAGCGACTCGGGATGCGCAGGCACGCCGGCGCTGGCAAGCGCGCCCACCGCATGCACGCTGGCGAGCAATTCGCACGGCCCGAGGTGCGCACTCCAGCAGTTCTGCGCGATGTCGCGCTGCGCGAGCAACCAGTCGGCAGCCCGGTCAATGGCCTCATCGACGACAGCAGCGGGCGCGACGCGGCGAACGTCGGTCAATGCCTGCAGCGCCAGCGCGGTGTCCAGACTTGCCGACTGGTGCTCACCGGAGAGACCGAAGCCGCCGTCCCCGGCTTGCGCCTCCAGCAAGTCCTGCAACAAGGCCTCGCGCCGCGACGGCGTCAATCCTGGCGTGAGCAGCAGCGCGGCAAGATGTTCGACGGTGCGCGCAGCCACTTGGTCCAGACGTTGGCGAGCGGCCTGCAGCACAGCGGCCTGAGCCGGATCGCCGACCAGCGCCAGCATCACGCGCACACTGTCGTCGATTGCGGTCGACGCCTTGTCGCTCCAGAGTTCGTTCGCGCGTCGATCGAGCAGGAATGCCGTCGCCGCAGGCAGATCGAGTGCAGCCGTCGGCGGCGCGCTGGAGCCGATTCCCATCGGCTCACCGCGCACCGGTCGGACGGAAGCCTCCCGGATTCCGACCTCGATGCGAGCACGACCACCGGTGATCGCGGCGAAGCGGGTCTGCGTGTGCGTGCGCAGGAGTTCCAGCCGATCCAGCAAGGCCGGCGACGCCGGATGCCCGACGGGTTCGAGAGAGACGAGGACTGCCGCAAAATCACGCTGCGCGAGTGCATGCGTGGGGATGCGCGGGCCAAGCGCGGCCAACAGTTCGGGAACGCTGATTTCGCGCTCGCTGGCCTGCACGGTGCGACCGAGTTCGGGCAATTCCGTGCCCTGCAATTCCTGGGTCAGCAAGTAGCGCGTAGCCGGCAGTTCCGATGCGGCGATGAATCCAGCGAGATACAGGTCGAGTGGCCCGTAGCTGTCGTAGACCGCGACCTGTCTCCACTCCGAATCGCCGAGCGCGTGCCAGCGCGCCCCCAGCATCACCGAGGCGTCCGAGTCGTACCGCGAGGACCAGTGCGCACCCGCAGTCGCCAACGGGGCGAGCGCGTCGCCGTCGACGAGGAGCGGAACGTAAGCGACCCACTGGTGCATGATCTCGTGCATCACCGTGTCCAGCAGATGGTCGTACTCGACGGCGCCGGTCGCGAACGCCAGGCCAGACTCATCGAGATCGATCACCGCTTTCAGTTGCTGCGCGCTGCCGAACTGCGGACGCAGGTCGAGCAGGGGACGACCAATTCCCTGGACATCGTTGTGCACTTGCCAGTGCAGCCCGCGCACTCCAGGGAGGTCCACCTGCATGGCGGGCGCAACGATGATGAAGTCGTAGTGGTCGCCGAGTTCTTCAATGACGCCGCTGGCCAGTTGCTGGCGCGCGTCGGCGTTGTGGCTGCCATCCGGCCGGTAGCGGTCGTAGCTCGCATGCGCCTCCACGCGCAGCAGGTTCCCGCTACGACCGATCGGCAAGAACTCATTGCTACCCGACTTTGCCGAGCTGAGCTGCTCCGGCGTCAGCGCCACGACGTCCGTTGGCGCCGCGGTGGCCGCGCCTCCGCAAGGAGCGAGGCAAGCCCACAGCAGCAGCCAGCGGCATGCGCTCACCGATCCTCCGTTGCGCTCGGCTGCGCGCGCGCCGGCACGATCGCCACCGAGCTCGCCGGCGGGCGCGGCGGTGGTTGCTCCGCGAACTTGACCGGGCGGCGGCCGGAACCGCTCAGATACGCACGTATTCGCGTCCTGTCGCCACCGATCGACTCCAGCACTGCGGAATCCCCGGCGACCTGGGTGACACGCCATTCGCCGCTCTGGTCGGCTTGGCCACGCACCAGCGCCTGCTCGATTCCGCGGTGTTCGATGACGACGATACCGTCAACCGCGTCGCACGCCAGCAGCTCGGGCCAGTGCGGCTCGGCCGTCGCTGCAAGCAGGTCGCCGGCCCAGCACGCAAGCAGGCATGCCATGGATCGACAGCCGCCGTGGGCGCGCCGCAAGGGCACGCCCGGCGGACGCATCAGGCTATGCGCGGCAGCGTCCAGTCGTCCGCTGTTGGCCCGGCGCGGCATCAGGGCTGCGCCCGGCGAACGGCCCACGCAATGAGTAGCAGGCACAGGACCACCCTGCCCGCTTCGCCAATCGCGGGAATCTCGCGGATCTCGGAAACGATGGCGATAACGGTCGCATCCCGATTGTTGCCGGGATCGGCGTCCGCCGTCACCGAACCCGTCGCCGCGGTGACCCCGACCTGGCCGTGACTGCCGGCCGAAGCCCGAACGCGCAGTTCCCGGCTGGTCAGAGGGGCCGTCGGTTCGGACCAGCGGCAGCGTATCGTGCCGCCCAGCCCGACTTGCGGGAGCAGGCATTGGGCGCCATCGGGATCGATGCCAGCGAAACGCAGGTCGGCAGTCAGGACGATCTCGACCTCGACCGCCTGGGCATCGCTCGGGCCAAGGTTGTGCGTCCGCGCGAGCAGTTGGCCGCCGGCACCGACGGCAAGTGCGGCGGGGGTTGCCTGCAACGAGATCTGCAGGTCCGCCGAGGTTTGCACCACAGCTTGTGCCGTCGCCGTGTTGTTGTTGGCGTCGACGTCTGTCGTTTGCGAGGCAATCGCTGCAAGGCTGACCAGCGAACTGCCCACCGCAGTTGAAGGGGCAACCCTGAATTCGGCAAACAGCCTTCGACTGCTTCCGACATTGGTAGTTGCGGGCCAGATGCACGCCAGCTGCGTGCTCACCGAGCACGTCCCTCCCGGACCCGGATCTGCTCGCTCTACCAAGCTTTCCGGTGGCAGCGAGAGGACAACACGGACATCCTGTGCATGGCTCGGTCCGGTGTTTGCGATGTCAGCCGCAATCGCCCAGACCTGCCCGGCGAGGACCGGATTGGGGTTCGCAGCAAGCACCAACTGCAGGTCCGCGACTGTTGAAACCGTTGTCTGCGCAGCGGCAGCATTGTTCCCTGCTTCGGGATCGTCGCTCGCCGCAGACACCGTGCCGTCGACACGTACTCTTGAGCCATCTGCGCTTGCGGCGGGTATCAGTGCATCCACCGTCGCTGCGAGCATCGCGCCCGCCGCGACCAGCCCGGTCCAACGGCAACGCACGGCATCGCCGGTCGACGCGCAGCTGCCCCCATGGCTCGCAGTCGCGGCCAGCGGTGCGACGCCCGGCGCCAACGCCAGCAGCAGTTCGGCGTCGCGCGCCGGTGCCGGGCCGAGGTTGCCCACCTCGATCATGTACTGCACGGCCTGGCCGGCGATGACCGGATCCGGCGCATCGGCGATGGCGACTGTCAGGTCCGAGCCCGCGGGCTCGCCAACGATCTGGAACAGCAGGTCCGGACTGGCGCCGCCCCCCACACCGCATTGGGTTTGCGGGCGAAACACGCTGCAACCGCTGCCGAAACCATTGCCGGGATTTCGCCAGACGGCTTCCGAGCCGGTCTGGATCGAGCGCGTCGACCAGAAATGCTGGCCATGAGTGGCAACGTCCTGGCGCGTCTGCAGCACCAGCCAGTAGTCGCCTGCCATCAGCAGGCAGGCTTCAGGAAAGCGGATCACAAACGAGCCGGCCGTGTCGACCGTTGGCGAGATCCCCGAATGACTGCATCCGTCCACTGGCGCACCCGGCAGATGCGGGTTGCCGCCACCGCTGGCGCTTCGGTGAATGGCCACCGAAATCGTTGCGCCCCCGGCAACCTGCGTGCTGCCGATGGTGCGCACCTCGTGGACGAACCAGGCGGCATCGGCCGGAACCGCGAAATCGTCCGCAGCCAGCGCGTCGAACGCGTCCAGCGCCGTCTCGAAATCCTGATCCGGCGTGCCGTTCCCCGACGCTGCATCGAACTGATCGAACAGCACCATCGAGGACCCAAGGCTGGCAACCGGGCGCTGTCCGCCAACCTCGGCGCCGCGCTGCAGATCGCGGGTTTGCGCCGGACCGATCGCCATGCCGGCGAACAGCAGCGCCAGAGCGACGACCCGATCGCGCGCCACCCGGGCCCGGCCACGGAAGCGAGCATCCCCGCTGTGGACAGTCTGCTGTCTCACATCTCGCCTCGTGAATTCCCCGTGAAAAGGCTAATACATAATCATCACTCATGCAAACTTGTGCAACGCATCGAGCTGAACGCAGAACATGCATGGTTTTGGTTGTTGCTGCCGGTTGCGCAACGGCCGACACCTGCACCAACAACCAGCGCCGCTTCATTGGTAGAGTCCGCGCCCTTCTGCCCTGCTGTCTGAATGCCGATGAGTACTGGCGAACTGCTGCCCTTCGAACAGATTCCCCTGCGGGAATACGCCGAGAAAGCCTATCTCGACTACTCGATGTATGTGGTCCTCGACCGCGCGCTGCCGTTCGTCGGCGATGGTCTGAAACCGGTGCAACGTCGCATCCTGTACGCGATGTCGGATCTCGGCCTGAATGCGCAGGCCAAGCATCGCAAGAGCGCGATGACCGTCGGCGAGGTTATCGGCAAGTACCACCCGCACGGCGATTCGGCCTGCTACGAGGCGCTGGTGTTGATGGCGCAGCCGTTCAGCTTCCGCTATCCGCTGATCGACGGCCAGGGCAACTTCGGTTCGCCGGACGACCCCAAGAGCTTCGCCGCAATGCGCTACACCGAGTCCAAGCTGACTCCGTTCGCGCGCATGTTGCTGGAGGAACTGGGCCAGGGCACGGTCGAGTGGGAGCAGAACTACGACGGCAGCCGCGAGGAACCGTCATGGCTGCCGGCGCGGGTCCCGCATGTGCTGTTGAACGGCACCACCGGCATCGCCGTCGGCATGGCGACCGACATCCCGCCGCACAATCTGCGCGAGGTGCTGTCCGCCTGCATCCGCCTGCTCGACGATCCGGACGCGACCACGGCGGATTTGTGCGAACACGTGCGCGGACCGGATTTCCCGACCAGCGCCGAGATCATCACGCCGCGCGCCGACCTGATCCGCATGTACGAAACCGGCTACGGCTCGGTGCGCTCGCGTGCCGTCTACGTGCGCGAGAACGGCAACATCATCATCACGGCGTTGCCGCACCAGGTATCGCCGACCAAGATCATCGAGCAGATCGCCGAGCAGATGCGCGCGAAGAAGCTGCCGATGATCGAGGACCTGCGCGACGAGGGCGATCACGCGCAGCCGATCCGCATCGTGCTGATCCCGCGCTCCAATCGCGTCGACGCCGATGAACTGATGGGCCATCTGTTCGCCACCACCGACCTCGAGAAGAGTTTCCGCATCAACATCAACCTGATCGGACTGGATGCGCGCCCACAGGTCAAGCCGCTGAAACTGCTGCTCGGCGAGTGGCTGGTGTTCCGCACCGATACCGTGCGCCGCCGCCTGCAGTACCGGCTGCAGAAGGTCGAGCGCCGCCTGCACCTGCTCGATGGCGCGCTGATTGCCTTCCTCAATCTCGACGAAGTGATCCGCATCATTCGCACCGAGGACGAGCCCAAACCGGTGCTGATGGCGCGCTTTGGCCTCAGCGAGGAGCAGGCGGAGTACATCCTCGAAACGCGGCTGCGCCAGTTGGCGCGACTGGAGGAGATGAAGATCCGCGGCGAGCAGGCCGAGCTTGCCGCCGAGCGGGCTGAACTCGAAGCCATCCTGGCATCGAAGGCGCGACTGAAGTCGTTGATCAAGAAGGAACTCGAGGCCGACGCCAAGCAGTTCGGCGACGATCGGCGCTCGCCGCTGATCGAACGCGGACAGGCCAAAGCGCTGTCGGAATCCGATCTGGCGCCGTCGGAGCCGATCACCGTGATCCTGTCCGACAAGGGCTGGGTGCGCGCCGCCAAGGGCCACGACATCGACGCCACTGCGCTCAGCTATCGCGAAGGCGACAAGTACTTCGCCAGCACGCGCGGACGCAGCAATCTGCAGGCAGCCTTCCTCGATTCGAGCGGTCGCGCCTATTCGACGCCGGCGCACACGCTGCCGTCGGCGCGTGGCCAGGGCGAGCCACTGACCGGGCGCTTCGATCCGCCCTCCGGCGCGCGTTTCCTGGCGACGGTGTGCGCAGACGCCGAATTGCGCCTGCTGCTGGCGACCAGCGCCGGCTACGGCTTCCTGACGCGCTTCGACAGCCTGGTCTCACGCCAACGCAGCGGCAAGCAGTTGCTCACGGTACCGGAGGGCGCCGACGTGCTGGCGCCGGCATCGGTGGCCGGTGCCATCGAGTCGGCGATGGTTGCCGCGGTGTCCAGCGACGGCCACCTGCTGGTGTTCCCGTTGACCGAACTGCCTGAACTCGACAAGGGCAAGGGCAACAAGATCATCAACCTGCCGGCGAGCAAGCTCGCGCCCCCTGCCCGCCTGCTGGCGCTGACGACGTTGCAGCCGAACCAGGAGTTGGTCGTCGTCGCCGGTGGCCGACTCACCCGCCTCAAGGGCCACGATCTCGACGCCTACCGCGGCAGCCGCGCCCAGCGCGGCGCGCTGCTGCCGCGCGGGCTGCAACGGGTGGATCGGCTGGAAGTGGTGTGAGAGTCCCGGTCGCCGCAGTCGCTGCGCTTGTTCGCGCAACGAACAAGATCAAAACGGGGCACGGGGCACGGGGCACGGGGCAA
>JAIMJQ010000127.1:0-3545 GCA_020693165.1 Xanthomonas sp.
GGCGCACTTCCTCGAAGTACAGCGCGTTGATGCCGCCGGTCACGCCCTTCAACTCCGTGAGCCAGCGCTTGAAGCGCAGGAAGCGCATGCCGCCGCCCTCGAAGCGTTGCGGGCGGAAACTCGTGCTGCCGCTATTGATGGAGCCGTCGCTGCTGCGCAGCGCCCAGCCGGTGGTGGTGCCCAGGTCGAGGGCGAGGATCGTCGTGGTCATGGGTGCAGTCCTTGATTCAGTGTGGACTGACGCATCCGACGCGCTAGGTCGAAACTCCCTTAAGGCGTGTGCATCCGCGCCCGCGCGGGGGAAGTAACGACGTAGTGCGTCAAATGCGTCAGTCGGATGCGTCGGCATGGTGGTCAGTCGTCGGCGTAGGGGGTGCAAGCGGGCTTGGGCGGCCTCTTGAGGCCGATGCCGCGGAAGCCGCGCAGGCCACACGGGTTGCGCCACTTCTCGACGCCACGCGTGATCAGCAGATCGGAGAACCGCTTCTGCGAGCCGATGAACTCGCCCGCGGCGTCGGCCCATTGCTTCCAGTCGTTGAACAACTCGGCGCTCAGCGACTTGGCGTTGGCCTCGCGCACGCAGCGCTCGTCGAGCCAGCGGCCCAGCGCGTCCTCGGCTTCGAAGTACTCCTCGGTGGCCTCGAGCACCTGCTGCGGCGGATCGAGCCGACCCAGGCGCTGCCAGTTCAGACAGCCCTGCACGGCCCACGCCAGGATGCCGTCGCGCTCGCCCAGCAGTTTCTGCTGGAGGAGCTTGTCGCGACGCTCCGGTGGCACGGTGATCGTGAACGGGATCAGGTGAAGTCGCCGCTTCATCGCTTCGTCGATGTTGCGGATGGCGGGCTTGTGGTTGCCGGCCACCACCAATTTGAACTGCGGGAAGAACTCAAAGAAGTCCTGACGCATGAAGCGCGCGGAGATCTTGTCGCCGCCGGTGAGGTTCTTGACCTTGGACTCGGCCCAGCGTCGGCCTTGCTCGGTCTCAATGGCGGCCACGAAGCGGGCGCCGCGCAGGCCCGCCATGTCGGTCGGATGGCGGTCCGTGCGCGTCTCCATGAAGGTGTCCATCGGAGCATTGGCCGCGTAGTCGCCGAGGATCGTGGCCAGCGTGTTCACGAACACCGACTTGCCGTTAGCGCCGGTGCCGTAGAGAAAGAACAGCGCGTGCTCCTGAGTCGACCCGGTTAGCGTGTAGCCCGCCATCCGCTGCAGGTAGGCCTGCAGATCGGCATCGCCACCGGTGACCTCGGCGAGGAACTGTCGCCAGATCGGGCAAACGCCGTTTGGTGTCGCCGTGGTGATCTTGGTCATCCGATCGGCGCGGTCGTGCGGACGCTGCCGGCCGGTCTTGAGATCGACTACGCCTCCGGGCGTGTTGAGCAACCAGGGGTCGGCGTCCCACTCGGCGGTCGTGGCCGCATGCCGGCGATCGGCGCGCGCGAGTCGTTCGACACCGCCGACGGTGCCGGAGGTGGCGAGCTTGGCCGCAATCTTTGGATTGTCGGCATGGACGGCTGCGTGGCGGCAGACGCCGCGGGTCAGGTCGGTTGCCGCCAACGTGTCCTCGGTTCGCCAGCGGTGACCGTCCCATACCAGCCAGCGGCCCCACGCCGCGACGTAACGCCAATCGCGGTGGTAGCGACGCGTGAATGCCAACGCCAGCGCGTCTTCCGTGCCCCACACCGACTCGTCGCTGCTGACGACAGGCTCGTCGTCGCCTGCAGCGTCATGCATTTGCAGTCGTGGGCCATGGGTGAGGAAGGCGGCGACATCAAAGCCCTCGGCCACCGCATCCGCAGCGTCCCAACTCTCTGCGGCATCCTCGGGTGGATAAAGGATGTGGCAGGTCTTGGCGCCTGCGGACAGGATCGCCTGCGCCGCGAGCGTGGCGTACTCCCAGCCCGGCTTGTCGCGGTCGGGCCAGATGAGCACGGCCTTGCTCGCCAGCGGCGACCAGTCGGTCTTGTCGACCGGTGCGTTGGCGCCATGCATCGCCGTGGTCGCGGCGATGCCCGTATCGATCAGCGCTTGGGCGCATTTCTCGCCCTCGACCAGAACCACCTGGGCGGCACTGGCGATGCCCGGCTGGTTGTAGAGCGGCCGCGGATCGGGCGGCGCCGTCTTGCGGCGGCGCGCATCCCACGGGCGGAACTCCTTCTTTCGCCCGGGCGGGTCGTAGCGGTAGACGACCGCGATCAGCTTGCCGTCGGCATCGAGGTAGTCCCACTTCGCCGTCGCCGGCCCCAGCTCATCGACCGGCGCCTCCTTGCGCGACGCTTTGCTCGGCGCCGCTGGCACACGCCCCGCGAGATCCGCCGCCGCTTCGAGCAGGCGCGGGAAGTCGGCCACCGGGTCAATGCCGCGCGCGGCGGCGATCAGGTCGAAGATGTCGCCGCCATCGCCAGTGGCGCGGTCGGTCCACAGACTGACCTTGTCGCCTGTGAGCACGACCTCGAGGCTGTCGCCGGGGCTGCCGAGCACGTCGCCGATCAGGAACAGTCCTTTGCGCTTCTTGCCGGCCGGGAACAGCGCGCACAGCACGCTTTCGATCCGCCCGATCAGCGCCGCGCGCACAGCGTCACGCTGCGCGCTGCGGTCAGGCAGCGGCGAGGCAGGCGCGTCGTTGAAATCAAGCATCGGCAACCTCCGCGGATGCTTGCGGTTGCTGGGAGCGCATCCACGCCATCAACTCGTCGAGCTTGAAGCGCACGAGCTTCCCGACCCGGTAGTGCGGAATGCCCCGGCGTTTGCGTTGCTGCTTCTGGACGAGCCAGTGCAGCGGCAAATTGAGGCTCATGGCGGCGTTGCGTGCATCGACCAGCTTTTCGCCGAGCACGTGACTGACAGATCTCGAGTTCATGCCTGCGTCCTCCAGCAGCGGTCCTGCCAGGCACACATCCGGCACTCGAAGTGAGTGGCGTCATGGAATCGGCGGGGCAGCAACTCGCCGGCCTCGGTCGCGCCGATCACTCGCACCGCGCGGTCGGTCATCTGCTGTGCGAGCGCCGCGTTGAACGGCACGCGTTCGACATAGATCTCCATCGAGTCGGCGTTGATCGCCGTGAAGATCGCCGGGTGCTCGTGGAGCTCCAGATGCGCCTGATAGAGCGCCACCTGCGCTGCGTACACGGGCTTGGAGACAGCGAGCCCCTTGGACTCGATGTCGCGCCAGGCCTTTGCGCCCAAGCACTTGTTCTCCCAGAGCGCCGGATACGAAATGTTGTCCGGTCCGCCGACGATCACGCCATCGATGTGCCCGCGCAGCCTGCCGTTCGCATCGGAGAATCCGAACTGCTCGCCGTTGGCTTGGTGCGTGCGAAGCTCGAATCCGGCGCCACGCAGCCACGCCACCATGCAATCTTCCATCACATGGCCGCGCTGGAAGATGCGCAACATCCGCCCGTCAAAATCACGACCGTAGTCCACCGGCGCTTTGGCGTACTCGAACTGCAGCGCGCGCTCGCACTCCACACCCAGACGCGATGCGCCGAGGTAGTCGCGTGGTTTGTCCGCCGCGCGCGCAGCCTGCAATGCGCGGTCGATGC
>JAIMJQ010000127.1:3626-4294 GCA_020693165.1 Xanthomonas sp.
CAGATCGGAGAAATCGGTCAGCGGATCGCGGCCTTCCGGCATGCCGTGCACGGGCGGGTACTTCGCCATCTCGTGGTGCGCCGCCATCGCGTTGGTGAAGCAGGTGACGATGGCGCCGATCACCTGCATTGCCTCCTGCTCGGCGTACTCCCCGAGCGGCTTGTCGAAACCGATGTCCTCGGCCGCTGCGCCAAAGGCCTTCAGACACTTTTTGAGGCACGCGCGCTCGATCTCAGTGGCATCGATCATGTCGGTCTCCGGAATGGTGATTCCCCGGGCGCGCGCGTTCTTCCAGCGGCCATACAGGGCGTGAAAGGCGTCCAGGCAGCGGCGTGAGCAGAACACCCAGTCCCAGGGGTGGTGACGCGGATCGGTCGGCTTGAAGCGGGTGTCGGCATGGCCGAACCCGCGCGCCTGTCGTTTGCAGACCCAACATTTCACTGGCCATCCTCAGCTCGCCCAGGCCGGCTTGCCCGTGGGTGCGCGAGTGGGCGCGGCGGTTGCCGGTGCAGGCGAATGCGCCGGTGCCGCGGCCGCGCGCGCTGGGGGCGCCGACGGCGTGCCGTGGGTGCGGGTGGGCACGCCCATGAGGCGCGCGTAGTCCGGGTAGTCGGGCTCAACCGCCAACTTGACCACGTTGCGGTCGCCGCCCTTGGCGTCTTTTTCGA
>JAIMJQ010000029.1:0-9439 GCA_020693165.1 Xanthomonas sp.
CGGCGCAATTGGCGTTGGTCGGGTCCTGGATGCCGACGATCGCGCTCTTGAGTTCGCCGCTGTCGGCGAAGGCGGCGCGGTTCCAGGCCCATCCCGATTCGGAGCGTTCGACGATGCCGAGCCCGGTCAGCGTCGCCGTGCTGGCCGCCGCAAAGTCGGAGGCGCGAATGGCATCGATGCGCGCGGCATTGTTCGGCGCCTCGAGGTGGCACAGGAAACAGTTCATCTCCAGCGTGCCGGACGCATTCCAGTCCCAGGCGGCGGATGTGCCGTCGGCCGCCAAGGTGGAAGATTCTGGATCGCCCGCAGTCGCCGGCAGGCTGGTCAACGGGTCGCCCGATCGCGATGTGGTCGCTGGGCCGCCGCCGACCACGCGAGCGCCGAACAGCTTCAGCCAGTCGGGGGTTCCGAGGTCGAAGCGTTCGTCGCCGTGCTGGGTGAGGAAGCGGTAGGTCAGCGGATCCCACCGTCCGAACAGACCGGGGCTGGCGTCCCAGCTGTCCTTCGCCGGCTTGAAGTCGGCCAGGCCAAGATCGGCGTGGAAGGCATGCGACGCTATGAACGCGCTGTCGTGGCAGCTTCCGCAGGTCTGCATCGTCGACACCGCGGCGCCGCTGTCGAGCACGTTTGCGCCACTGGCATCCAGCAGCGCGAAATCCGGGTGCAGCGGCGTCACTCCATCGACGGACGCGGCGGCGCCCGGATGCAGGGTCGATGCCAGCGCCAGGAAGGCCAATACGATCCACGCGACTGCGGCGCTGCGTTTCATCGCACCTTCCTCCCGCCCCATTCGATCGGATCGCCCGGATAGCCCAGCGCGTTCCAGTCCATCCGTCCCGGCTTGCCCGCGGCAGAGTGGCAGGCATCGCACTGCAGCGCCTTGCTGGCCGGCGCGACCATGTGCGTGGTGGCCCAGTACATGTGCGTCTCGGTGAAATCGTACTGTCCGCTGTAAGCCAACCCGGTAATCGGCACCGCCATTTCAAATGAGCGATTCCAGTCGAAGGTGGTCCAGAAGCCGCCTTCGCCGGAGGTCACCGGCTGCAGCAGATGCCGGTGCAGCGTGTCGTAGGGTTGCTTGGCGACATGCAGCTTGAACGGGAAGATCCTGGCCTGCGGATCCTGGATGTCGCCAGCCGGCTTGTTGATGTAGGTCGGCCCCTCGCTGGCGATCTTGTCGCCGAGGATGTAGCGATAGGCGTTGTTGCCGTTGAACCACAGGTACTCGGGCGCGAAGTTCGACTCGTAGGTGAACTCGCCCTTGATCTTCAGGTATTCGTAGTGGTCGTCCTCACGGCCTTCCTGCGCCGCCTTCGACCAGTCCCAAGTGACCTTGGTCGGCTCTTCGCGGGCGATCGCCGGGATGTGGCAGGTCTGGCAGGCGACCGCGCCCAGATGCGTGGTGATGCGCTCGTCGCTGTGGATCTTGCCGACGTGGCACTGCTCGCAAGACACCTGCTCGGCCGGATCGATGCTGTAGTTGTCGGCGAGACTGCGCCCCTTGATCTGGTGCTTGACGGTGACATGGCAGTCGCTGCACTGCAGGTTGTGCTTGCCGCCCATGTGCACGTCGAGCGCCTGGTCCGGGAAGTACAGGCTTTCATCGAGATCGCCGTGCTTGACGCCGTTGCCGCCGCCGCCATCGAAGTGGCACTTGCCGCAGTTCTCGCGAGTGGTCGCGCGCACGCTGCGCGCGGCAGCGAGCAGGTCGACGCCGTCGGCCGGGTTGCCGAAGGTTCCTTTGCCGTAGAGACCCGGGTCGGCATGGCACGCCAGGCAATCGACGTTCTCCGGATCGGCCTGCTGGACCTCCCTGCCCTGCTCCCAGGCGTAACCGGCGTGGCAGGACATGCACTTGTTCTCGTTGCCCTGCGAGCCGATGCAGAAGTTGTTGATCTGGTTGATCTTGCCGATGGTCACGCTGCCCTCGCGCCAGGGCACCACGAAGGGCTTGGACTCCCACGTCCAATGGGTGGTCTGCATCAGCTCGGACGCGGCATCCTCGTGGCATTCCAGGCACGCGCGGGTGACGTCCTGACCGCTCTTGAAGTCGCCCTTGACGATGTCGGCGTGGTCGACATGCACCGCTTTCACCGGGATGTTGGCGGCGGGGTTGCTCTCGTCTTTGCGCGCGGGCTGCAGGTAGATGAAGGGAACCACGATCAACAACAGGATTCCGATCAAGCCCAGCATCCATGGCGGAAATCGGTTCTTCATCGCGATGCTCCAGAGCCCAGCGACTTGCGACTGCGGCTGCGTCCAACATCCGCCGGCAAGCCTGCCGAGTTGTTGATGGCGATCAATTCTGCCAGTCGCCGGTCGCAGATTTTCCAATCCGCAATCCGATTCGACGCGGCGCTCCCGACGCGAACCGGCTGGCGTAGTACAGTGGCGCCAGCGTCCAGGGCACCCAGGAGCATCCGACCATGCCGTTCACCCGGAACATCGCCATACGTGGCGCGTTCGCCATCGTCTTGCTGCTGCTCGCACTGGGCGTCGGCCTCGACACTTCGACCGCTGCCGATGCAGCCCGACGCACCGTCGTCTACCACATCGACGACAGCCAGCGCGCCATTCCGCTGATCCGCAGCATCGGCAACCACCGCCGCGCCGACCCCGACATCCGCATCATCGTCGTCGCGCTGTCCGCCGGTGTGGATTTCCTGGTGGACGGCGCCGCCGACGACCGCGGCAACAGTTACGACGCACTGGTCGACCCGCTGATGCTCGAAGGCGTCGAGTTCCGCGTCTGCGGCAACACCCTCAAGGGACGTCAGATCGACGCTGCGACTCTGCTGCCCGATGTCGCCGTGGTGCCATCGGGCGTGGCCGAGATCGCGCGGCTGCAGATCGAGGAGGGGGCGGCGTATATCAAGCCGTAGGCGAGTTCCGGAGAGTGCTGGCTGAACGTTGATCCGCGCACCAAAAGGCGGGGCAAGGGTCAGGGGGCAGGGGGTGTGGAACCGCGCCATGGCCGGACCATGCGGCGGGGTTGGGCCCCTGCCCCTGCCCCTGCCCCTGCCCCGCTTTCAAGACCCTTCCCGCGACCCAAGCCCGTTGCCTCGCCCACCTTCCCGCTCCCTCAGTTCCCGAAGGTGTAGCTGAACTCGAACTCGATCTGGTCCATGGCGATTTCGATGGACTGCGCCGGATCGAGCGGATTGGGACCGCGGACTTCCTCTGACGGTGCGTACATTGCCGCGATCGTCCAGCTGTTGCCGTTGGCCAGTTCGCGCGAATATCCGGCGGTGAAGTGCTGCTCGACGACGCCCGGCGCGAGGATGTTGAACAGCACCTCGCTGGAGTCGATCGGCTGGTCGCCGAAGCTGTAGCCGAAGTACCAGGTGCTGTCCGCATTCGCCTTCCACGCTGCGCCAAACTTGTAGACGGTCATGTCGTTCCAGCCGAAACCGGCGCCGCCGTCGGCGCCCAGCGGCGCCTGCATCAGGTTCGGGAACATCGGATTGGCGATCGAGTCGACGCTGCTGTAGCCGATCCACTCGACGTCGAAGGCCAGGGTCACGGCGTCGCTGGCGGCGATCGAGACGCCGACCGTAGCCGAGGCCGGGATGTCGAAATCGCCCTGCTCGGCGAACAGGCCGGCGTAGTCGTCGAACTCGCTCATCCACATCTTGCTCTGGTACGAGGCGCCGAAGCTGGCGCTGGCGCCGAGCGGCACCTGCACGCCGAACTTCACGCCCATGCCAAAAGAGGTGTCGTGGCCGTTGTCTGCAAGCTTGTTCGGATCGGCGGAAAACGGCGCGAAATTGCCGAGGCCGCGCGCTTCGAACAGTTGCATCACCAGTACCGGAGAGACGCCGAAGCTGACGCCGTTATCGAATTTGCGCGCCCAGGTCGGCGCCACGAACAGCTGCATCAGGTCAACGCCGGCGGTGCCGTCGCCGAACGTGCCCGGCAGCGTGAAACGGGTTCCCGGCGGCAGCGTGCCAACCGGCGCGCCGACGGTGGCGCTGCCGCCCACATAGCGCGTGTTCATGCCGCCATTGCCGTAGACCGCGACGCCGATGGTGGTGTTGTCGTCGAGCTTGCGCGAGATGCCGAAGTGCGGGATCAGGAAGTAATCCTTGTCGCTGTCAACACTTCCGGGACCGACGCCAAAGGTGCACTGCTGCGCCGACAGGCAGGCGCCGGTCGCTGCGCCGTCGACAGAGTAGCCGCGGCTCGGCGCAAAGTACTCGAGCCCGAGGTCGATCTGGTCGTCGACGCCGGTCAGCGCGGCCGGGTTGGTTGCTGGCGCCAGCGTATCCAGCGACTGCGACACGCCGACGCCCGCCATCGCCTTGCTGCGCGTGCCGTAGCCATGGCTGAAATAGCCATTGGTCGCCGCCGCCGGAAGCGCCAGTGCGAGCAGCACCGCGGTGGCCAGGGCATTTTGAAAAATACTTTTGGGTGTATGTGAATTTCGCATGACCTTCCCCTCATGTGCGCCGGCGGCGTTGCTCGCTCCGGCTGGTGGTGGACGTTCCCGACCGCGCTTCAGGCGCTCGGGATTTCCGTATTGATTCGTTCAGGATTTGCATTCGGCGACCCCTGCCTGGGTGCGCCTGCGGACCCGCCAGCTACGCAGGGCCATGCCGATCGCCATCGCGGCGACGAACATCAGGAGCTCCGGCAGTCCTGATGCGAGACCGGCCAGCGCCGGCCCCGGACAGATGCCGGCGATCCCCCAGCCGACGCCGAAGATCGCCGCACCCAGCACCAGATCGGCGTCGATGCGGATGCGCTCTGGGAGGAAGAACCGCGCGTCCAGCAGAGGCTGCGGATGCCGCCGCGCCCACTGGAAAGCCGGCAGGCTGACCGCCAGTGCGCTGACCATCACCACCGCCAGCGCCGGATCCCAGTCGCCGAGCACATCGAGGAAACCGATCACGCGCGCTGGATCGGTCATGCCTGCCAGCGTAAGGCCGGCGCCGAACAGGGTGCCGCAGCCGAGCGCGACCAGCGGCCTCATGGCGCCAACCCGCTGTGGCGCAGCAGCGCAACTGTGCCCATAGCCGACAGCATGAAGATGGCGGTCGCAGCGATCGACCGCGGCGAAATGCGGGCAACGCCGCAGACACCGTGGCCGGAGGTACAGCCGCAACTCATCCGCGTGCCGTAGCCGACCAGCAATCCGGCGGCGACCATTCCGAGCGGCCCGGTCTGCAAGTGGATCGCACCCAACTCGGGGCGCCAGGCGCGGATCAGCAGATAACCGAGCAACAGGCCAGCGACGAACCCCAGGCGCCATGGCGAATGGCCATTGTCGCGATCGAGGAACAGGTCGCCAAAGATGCCGCTGACGCCGGCGATGCGCCCGTTGATCCAGTAAAACAATGACGCCGCGACGCCGATCAGCAGGCCGCCCTGCATAGCCGTCTGCAGGCCGGCGTCACGCATGAATGTTCTCCCCGGCGCCATCCCCGGCCGCCGCAATGCAGACGCGCTGATGTGGCAAAATTGTGGCATCGAAACCGATGGTCCCGCCATGCCGCGCAATCCCCGAACCACCACCCCGGCTGCCCGTCGCGCGCCTCCCCGCTGTGGCCCAAGCGGCGCCAGCCATGATCAACGGCGTGTTGAACACAAGCGCGGCGTCGTGCTGCGACTGAAACGCGCCGAGGGGCAGATTCGCGGCGTGCTGCGCATGATTGAAGCCGATGAGCCGTGCGACGCCATCGCGCAGCAACTCGCGGCAGTGCGCAACGCCCTCGACCGCGCCTTCTTCGAAATGATGGCGTGCACGCTGGAGAACGAAATCACCGGCGCTTCCGACAGCGACGAGCGACAGGACCGCGTGAGTGAAGTGCTGCGCATACTCAGCAAGTACGCCTGAGCGGCAAGACCCGCAGGTCACGCCGCGATCCCGTCGTTGCTGTCGATGCCGATCAAGCGCGGCTGCTGCACCCGCCGCAGCGACACCCGTTTCTGGTCGCGCAGCCAGCTCGCGACGACATCCCAGATCGGCTCCCCCTGCGCATTGGCGGCCACTGGCGCCCAACCGGCGACCTTGTAGGTCTTGTCGGGCTCGATCGCTTTTCCGTTCAGCTGCATGTCGGAAATCCGCTGCCCGGCCGGTGCGCCCGGTTCGATCGCGTAATCCATACCGCCGACGCGCACCATGTCGCCGCCCTGCTGGTAGTAGGGATCGGCGTTGAACAGGTTGTCGGCGACGTCCTCCAGAATGGTTTTGACCATCGATCCCTTCATCTCCGTCAGCGTGCTGTGCGGATAAGTGATCGCGGTCTGGTCCATCAGCTGTTCCATGCGGATGGTGTCGCCCGGCAGCAGGCTGGTGCCCCAGCGGAAACCCGGCGAAAATGCGATCTCGGCGTCTTTCACGGCCAGCAGCGCATCCAGAATCAATTGGTCGAAGCTGCCGTTGAAGTTGCCGCGCCGGAACAGCAGGTCATCTGTCACCGCCAGCGGCTCGTTCAGCTTGTCGAGGTACGGCAGGCGCACGCGCTCGATCAGCGACTGCATCTCGGCATCCGCCGGCAGCGCGTCGGCGAACACCGGCAGCAGCCGGTATTGATGGCCGGCGACCTTGCCGCCGCGCACGTCGAAATCGAGCACGCCGAGGAACTTGCCGTTGCTGCCCGCATTGGTGACCAGCGTCTGGCCGCCGGCGTTGGCCACCGACACCGGCATCGGCACGCCGTCATGGGTGTGGCCGCCGAGGATGGCATCCAGCCCGCGCACGCGCGATGCCAGCTTCAAGTCGACGTCCATGCCATTGTGCGACAGCAGCACGACCACCTGGGCGCCCTCACCGCGCGCCTGGTCGATCACTGCCTGCAAATGCTCTTCCTGGATGCCAAAGCTCCAGTCGGGAATGAAGTGCGCGGGATTGGCGATCGGCGTGTACGGGAAGGCCTGGCCGATGATCGCCACCGGCACGCCGTTGGTCTCGCGGATCACATAAGGCTTGAACACGGCATCGCCGAAGTCGCGCGTCTCGACGTTGTGGGCGACGAAATCAACCTTGCCGGCGAAGTCCCTGGCGACGATCTCCTGCACCCGCTCGGCGCCGAGCGTGAACTCCCAGTGGCCGGTCATGACGTCGACGCCGAGCAGTTTGCAGGCATCGACCATGTCCTGGCCGCGCGTCCACAACGCCGTCGCCGAACCCTGCCAGGTATCGCCGCCATCGACCAGCAACGCGCCCGGACGCGATGCGCGCATCTGCTTGACCAGCGTGGCGAGGTGCGCAAAACCACCGACGCGACCGTACTGGCGCGCGGCCTCGCTGAAGTTCAATGCGGTGAAGGCATGCGCCGCCGGCGTGTCCGGCTGCAGGCCGTAGTGCTTCAGGAAGGCCTTGCCGACCAGGTGCGGCGGCCGGTTCAGCGCGCTGCCGATGCCGATGTTGACCGACGGCTCGCGAAAACGGATCGGTAGCAGTTGCGCGTGACAGTCGGTGAAATGCAGCAAATGGACGTTGCCCTGTCGCGGCACATCGTAGAGACCGGAGAACAGGCCGCGCGACGGTCGCGTCGCGCATCCGGGCAGCGTCGACGCCAGCGCGGCGGCGGCCAGTACCCGCAGGAACTCGCGACGGTGCAGGCTCATGGCTGCGCCGGTGCCGGCAGGTTGACCGGCGAAGCCGGATCGAACAGATAGGACATCACATCCTTCAACTGTTGCTCGGTGAGGATCCCGGCATCACCAAATCGCGGCATATGCGAACACGGGTTGTAAGCATGGGCGTTCCACAAGCGCGTCCACGTGTACTTGAGGATCGGCTCGCTGCTGCCGCGCAACTTGCCGTATTCAGCCAGCGACAAGCCCAGCGTCCCGTAGGCCAGTTCTTCGGCCGCCATCTGGTGGCAGGCGTAGCAGTTGCCGCCGTTGGGCACGGACGGATCATCGCTGCTCTGCAGACCGGTGCCGGTCTTGGCGATGGTCTCGCCGTTCTTCCAGTCGCCGAAGTACGTGCCGTCAGCGGGGAAACGTACCGCAGCCGTCGCTTCATCGATGATCTGCTTTGCCAGTTCGTCGGGAATGGGTTTGCCCTCGTACTCGCTGCAGATCTTCTGCATCGAATTTTGCTGCAGGCGGTCGAGGCCGGCCTGGCCCAATGGGTGGAACGAGTCGGCCAGCGTGGCAACCGGTGGTGCTGCCTTCGCGACCTCGGGTGCAACGCTGCTGTCCGCGCACGCGGTCAACAGCACGGCAGCAATGGCTGCCAGCAATGATCGTGATCCGATACGAATTGTGATCATGGTGGTGAGCTCCTATCGCTTCAGGCCAGGGGCGGTCATTTCCGCACCGTTCGCCTGCACACCCAGATAGGTGATCAGATCGATCGCCACCTTGGAGCCGTGAACGAGGCCGGGAAGCCGCTGCTGGCGCGCACAGTCGGCCATGCGCCATTCGATCGTGCGCACCGCGCCCTGGGAAATGCGATAAGCCGGCCAGGTCCCGAAGGACGTGCGTGCCCCCGCCGCCGTGTTCAGCTGCGGCAGTGCCTGCAGGCGAATGCGCCTGCCATCCTGGCTGTGACAGGTGGCGCAGGAGAAGTCGTGCGGGCCAGCGCGCAGGTTGAACAACTTCGCGCCGTCAGCGAATGCCTGCAATTCCAGCGGGTGCGACTGCGGCACCGCGACCGGCATCCCGCGCGACTGCGCCGCGATGTAGGCCGACATGCTTTCCAGTTCGGTCTGCGGCTGGCCCTGCTCCGAATACGGCTGCTTGCGCAGCGCGCTGACGTCGATGCCCTGCAGCGTCTCCATGCAATGCAGCAGGCGCGTCTCCAGGTCCATGACCTTGCCGGTATCGGCGAAGTAGCGCGGCAGCTGGGCGTAGGCGCCGGCAATGACACCGGCACCGAGTCCGAAATCGCATTGTGCAAGGGTTGCCTGCTTCGGGCCGCGGGCGGCGTTCCATAACTCTTCGCCCTGCATCTCGACCAGTTCCGCCGGATTGTCGTCGCCGAACATGGCCCGGTATTCGGCGAACGGATTCTCGTCGCCGGCGGCCCGGACGCCCTGCGCCCCTGCCAGCAACAATGCCAGACCAAGGCCAAAACTCGCATGCGGGTTCATTGCTGCTCTCCCCTAACGGTGAACCTTAATATCTCGACGCTCAGGTCAGCACGACTTCATCGGTACGCGAATCGCCGGTGTTGTCGGTCCACTGGATGCTGACCTTGTCTCCCGGCGCGCCGCCGTTGAAGCGGAACTGCAGGAACGGGTTCTGCGACACCGCCGCGCCCCATTCGGCCGCCAGCACCACCTTGTCGTTGTGCTTGGCGGTCACGTTCTTGATGTGGTGCGCCGGAATCGCGGCACCGCTCGGATCCTTGCGCAGGCCGGTCTCCATCGGGTGCGACATCAGCGCCTTCACTTCAGTGACGCCGTTGGTCGTGGTTGCGCGAATGCGCATCGGGTTGCCCATGTTGTTGCTCCTGTTCTTTCGTTCTGTCGGATCGTGCAAT
>JAIMJQ010000029.1:9453-11081 GCA_020693165.1 Xanthomonas sp.
TGGGGGCGGGGGGGGGGGGCGCGTGTCCGGACGATGTCGCCAGGGCGGCATGCTGTGGAGATTGGAAATCCCCAGAGGTATCGGGCTCGCGCCCCAGCCCCCAGCCCCGCCTCAGCTGCAGCCGGTCTGTTCCGTCAGCCCCCGCAGCCACCCAGCGTGACCTTGGTCTCGCGGGCAGTGCCGTACCACTTGCCGCCGGCGTGCACGGCGGCGTGCAGCTTGCAGGTCTGCGCGACCTTCACGCGGGTGGACACCATCGGCTCGGTGCCTTCCGGGATCATGAACAGGGCTACCAGCGGATTCGGATTCATTTCCACCAGAATCGCGATCTGGTCAGTGCCGGGGATCTTGCTGGTGACGCTGACCGGCACCACGGCGCCGTTTTCGGCGATCTCCGGGGTCATGAAAGTGATCTCGCTGCTCGGCTCGGGCGTGCCACCGAGACCGGCGAACGCGGCATCCATGGCCTTTGCCTCGAAGGCGGCATCGGGCCGCGCCCATTGCGCCAGCGCGCGCAAAGGCCACAGCGCTGCAGTAGTGGCGACCGCGAGCAATGAGGCGCTCATGGTCAGGAAGGATCGGCGGTGCAGGTTCATGTCAGGACTCCAGTAACTTTCAATTGATCAAGCGGATTCATTGCGGCGCGCCGTCGCTGAGCCAGCGCGCGATGGTTTCGAGGTCAGGTTCGGACAGTTGCGGCATCGGCGGCATCAGCACATCGCCCCAGTTGCCGGTACCACCGCTCCTGATACGCCCCTTGAAGTACTCGACCGCGTCGGCGCGGCCCTGGTACTTCTCGGCGACCTGGGTGAAACCCGGGCCGATGATCTTGCCCTCGAGGCCGTGGCAGCCGAGGCAGGCGTTGTTGGCCAGCAGGTCGTGCGGCACCGGCGATGCGGCCGCCTCGGGTTCGCCCGCAGGTTCTTCCGGCGTCGTGCGCGTGCCGCGGATCGAGCCATACTCGCGCGTCTGCTTCTGCAACTCGCCGTGCGCCGCCCTGGCGAAGTCCGGCAGCGACGACGAGATCTCGACGTCCTTGCCGCAGTTCTTCATGCACGCCTTGTTGTTGGTGTCCGGCTTGCCGTCGATCTTCCACAGGCCGTGGTCGAGGGTCATGCCGTTGCGATTGGGCATGCGCGACTGCACCCAGGCGATGTTCTCGTGGCTGAGCACGTAGTCGGCCGGCACGATCTCGGCGAGGTTCAAGAGGTACGCCAGCACCGCGTAGACCTCGTCGGTGGTCAGCGACTTCGGCTTGTCCCACGGCATTGCACGATTGATGAAATCCCACAGCGTCGACACCGTCGACACCTTCATGATGGTGGTGCGCGTGCGGCCGGGGTCCTTGAGCGCGGCGACGCGACCGCTCTCGATATCATCGGCGGTGGTGTTGCCGATCAACGGCGGGAATACGTGATTGGCGTCGCCGAAATCGCCATGGCAGGACGAGCACTTCTCGATCCACAGCATCTCGCCCTCGGCCACGCTACCGGAGCCCGGCGGTAGTCCGGCAAAATCAGGCCGCACATCGATGTCCCAGGCCTTGATCTCGGCTGCTGTGGCGGTGCGACCAATGCCTTCGTAGGGCGCTGCGCTGGCAAGAGCGGAGAAACCGAGCAGCATGAGAC
>JAIMJQ010000029.1:11103-32591 GCA_020693165.1 Xanthomonas sp.
GGGGGGGCGGGGGGCCTGCTGTGTGGCGCAGTCGCGCACTGTCGCAAGATTGAGGCACCGCCGCGTGTCGCCGAATCCGTTCCATTGCCGCCGGGACGATTGAATCAGAAACGACTGAATCCGCTCCGCCGCACAGGTTGGCGCGGCCCCGAGGCAGGTCCCCTGCCCCCTGCCCCCTGCCCCCTGCTTCATCAACTGACCTGAACATTGCTCACCTCACCGGTCTCGGCGACCTTCCACGACTGGATCGCGTTGTTGTGGTAGACCGAGCGGGTGCCGCGGACGGCGCGCAACTGGCCGTAGGTCGGCTGCACGAAGCCGGTCTCGTCGATCACGCGGCTCTGCAGGATCGCCGGGCTGCCATCCCAGACCCAGCCGATGTTGAAGCGGGTCAGTGCCTTGCTCAGGATCGGCGTCTCCAGACGCGCCGTTTGCCAGTTGTTGCCGCCATCGAAAGACACGTCGACGCGCTTGACCTTGCCGCGGCCCGACCAGGCCAGGCCGGTGACGTTGTAGTAGCCCTTGTCGAGCAGCGTCTGCCCGCCAGACGGCGAGGTGATTACCGACTTGGCTTCGTTGATCGAGGTGTACTGGCGCTGCATGCCATCCGGCATCAGGTCGGCGTAACCGGAGTTCTCGTCCTTGGCGCCATAGCGCTGGTCGCCGACTTCCAGACGCCGCAGCCACTTGACCCAGGACACGCCCTGCACGCCGGGCACCACCAGGCGCAGCGGATAGCCGTTTTCCGGGCGGATCATCTCGCCGTTGGAGCCATAGGCGACCATGGCGTCGTCGAGCGCGCGCTCGATGTCGATGGTGCGCGTCATGCTGGAACCGTCGGCGCCCTCGGCCAGCAGGTATTTCGCCTGCTTGCGATCGATGCCGCAGTCGTCGAGCAGCGTCGACAACAGCACGCCGGTGTACTCGTTGCCGGCCAGCATGCCGTGGGTGTACTGCACCGTCGGCACGGCGACATTGCCCCACTCCATCGCGGTGTTGGCGCCGCATTCGATGAAGTGGATGCGCGACACCGAGGGCAGACGCATGAGGTCGTCCATGGTGTAGACCTTGGGGTTCTTCACCAGGCCCATCACCATCAGACGGTGTCTGGACGGATCGATCTCGACCCAGCCCTGGTGATGCCGCTCGAAATGCAGACCCGACGCCGTGATGATGCCGAACATGCCCTGCAGCGGGGTGAATGCCACCGACGCCTGGGCCACGCTGGCCAGGCCTGGACTTTCGCGGCGCATCAGGTTCATTTCGTACTTGGCCGGCATGCCATAGCCGCGATGCGCGACCGGCAGGCCGAGTGTGGTCGTCCATGGTGGCAGCTCAAGGATGTTGGGATCGCCAACGAAGCCCTCGGCGCGCGCACGGGTGGCCAGGGCACCGCCAGCCATGGTCGCGGCGGCGACACCGAAGGCGCGTCGCATCCAGCTGCGACGCTCCTCGTTGAAACCTTTCTGGTTCACTTCCTTGACGAAAGCAGTGTCGAGGAAGGACTCCGGCGCGTGCAGCAGGCGCCCGGGACGTTCAAGGTCGGAACTCATCACCGGTCCCCAAAGAGCATCGGCAAGGGCGCCCCGATACCACCACCGGTATGCTGTGCGCGACAGCGGCTTTCGGTACGATTGCCGCAGGTCACCATCCACAAGTCTCCGACATGAAAATCATTCATTGCCTCGCCCTCTCGCTGCTCACCCAGTGCCCGATCGCGCTGGCCGAAATCACCCTGCGTGCTGAACCGGTCGCCGACAACGTCTGGTATTTCCGCGGCGAGTCCGGCCAGGCCAGCGCCGCCAACCAGGGTTACACCAGCAATGCCGGATTCGTTGTCACCGAGGACGGCGTGCTGGTGTTCGACGCGCTCGGCACACCGGCACTCGCGCGCGCGATGCTGGCGGCCATCGCCAGAGTCACTGATCAGCCGATACGTCGCGTGGTCCTCAGTCACTACCATGCCGACCACGTCTACGGCCTTGAGGTGTTGCAGTCGGCCGGAGCTCAAATCTGGGCGCGCCGCGAGGGCCAGATTTATCTCGCGTCGGACCAGGCGCGCGAACGTCTGGCCGAGCGTCGCCAGACGCTGGCGCCTTGGGTGGACGAGCGCACCGAGCTGATCGCTGCCGATCAATGGCTGGATCTGCCGGCCGGCCAAGCCCGCAGCTTCGAGATGGGCGGCATGCGCTTCTCGATGCTTTCCGCCGGCCATGCGCACGCGCCCGACGATCTGATGCTGTTCGTCGAAGCCTCGCACGTGCTGTTTGCCGGAGATCTCTATTTCAACGGCCGCCTGCCCTTCGTCGTCGGCGGCAACACGCGCGGCTGGCTCGCTGCGATCAAGGCCATGCGCACGCTCGATGCCCGCTGCATCGTGCCCGGGCACGGCGCCATGTCCTGCGACATCAACGCCGATCTCGCCACCACTGCCGACTACCTCAGCTACCTGCGAACCCGGATGGGCGCGGCGGTCGAAGAGCTGATGGACTTCGACAGTGCCTATGCCGCAATCGACTGGTCGCACTTTGCCGGGCTGCCGACCTTCGATGAGGCCAATCGCCGCAACGCTTACAGCGTTTACCTCGAGATGCAGGCGGAAATGCTCGATGCGGCAGCTGCGCCGTAATCGTGAGCCACCACCGATGTCAACGAGGCCGGCCATGATTCAGAGGCCGATGCCGACAACCGGGCGACCGAGCGTGGTCCACTCGTGCATCGACCCATCGTACACACGCACCCCGTCGATCTTCATGATCTCGCTGAGCACGAACCATGCGCCCGCGGCCATGTGACCGGTGTTGCAATAGCTGATCGCGCCAGGCTGCGGCTTGATGTCCAGCGCCGCCAGCACCTTGGCGTACTGGGCGGCGCTCATGAAGGTCTGTGCCAACCCGACCTGACGGGTCTGCATATCGATCGGGAAGTTCAACGCGCCGGCAACGTGACCGGCGGCGGCCACCGCAGGCTTCTTGAAATAGAGCCCGTGGTACTGCGGCGACGGACGCGCGTCGATCAGCATCGGCGCGGCACCGGCAGGCTTGAGATCGTCGATCCCGGCGAGCCAGGTGTTGTCGAGTTCAGTTGCAGTCCAGTCGCCGGCAGCGACAGTCGCCATTGGCGCCGTGGACACCGGCAGACCGGCAGCCAGCCAGCCGGCATTGCCGCCATCCAGCAGCGCCATGTCCTTCTCGCCGTAGGTCTTCAGCGTCCAGTAAAAGCGCGCTGCCATATCCACTTCATCGCTGCTCTCGCCGACCGAGGTGATTACCAGCACGTCGTCCTGGCCGACACCGAGGCCGCGCATCAGCGACTGTACTGCTTCACCGCTGGGCAGCATCTTGTCGATCTTCTTGTCGCCGACCATGGTGCTGACGCGGGTCAGGTTGAAGTCGACCAGGCGCGCGTCGGCGATATGCCCGCCGGCGCTGACCAGCTTCTTCGCGCCGGTCTTGGCATCGGTCTCATACTCGGGCGCGAGGACGAAGGCGTCGAGGTCGCTGCGCACGTCGAGCACCACCAGGCCTGCGCGATGCTGGTTCACCCAGGCGGGCGTCACCACCGGACCCGGCAGTTCCAGCGCATTTGCGGTTCCGCTGGCCGCAAGCAGCAAAGCGGCGAGTTTCAAGTCTTTCATCGAATGTCTCCTGAAATGCTGTGGTTGGAGCGCGGCGAAGCGGCGCCGGAGCGCATTGCGGCTGACGTCGCACCACTAAAGTCAATGGAACTGCGTGCGCGCGGCCTGCGGGCCTCACCCGCGCTCCCGCAGCGACGACCAGCCGCCGCATCGACCCAGGCCATCTGCTGCCGCAAATCCAGCGCGCATTGCGACAGCAAAGTCGTGCGCCGGTCCTCGAACACATTCGGCCGATCTGCCTGCGCGTGGCTCAAGCGCTCATCGCGCTCGGCCAGCAGTGCGCGGATCTGCGGACGAAACAGCACCGTCACGGCAGCCAGCCAGCGATGCACCAGTGCCAGATCGGAAGGTACCCGCATGGCGAATTGCTGCAGCCGTCGCAGCACCTGACCGGCCGGCGCGTACAACTCGTTGGTGACCCAGCGGTTGGTGGTGAACGCACGCACCGGCATTCCATCGGCTGACACCGACAATCCAATCAGATGGATGTAGCGACCCGCATCGGCCAGCGTCGACGTTGCGGCGAAGACATGGAAATGCCCGTGCTCGGCGTTGGACTGCGGGCCCGGATGGGCGTGGTAGTACCAGCGATAACCGCTGACCGGATCATTGGCATCGCTGGCCGGATAGTGATCCCACTGCTGCATCGCACGGTCCGCCGGCTGCAGCTCGGTGATCACGTTGTGGCCACGCGCCTGCAGCGCCTCGATGACGTCAAGCAGCTCCGCGCCCGCACGCCTGAGCGCAGGAATATCGCGGGAGCACGCGCTCGGCATCGGCAGGCTACGGATCATCAGTTCACTCGCAGGGGTTCTTCGGCTTCTTCCTGGCTTTCGGGGCGCACGGGTTGTCCGGCGTGGCGCCCGTCGCCGCCTGCGCGTCCGGCGCCGCCGGAACCGCCGGAGTCGCCGCCGGCGTGGTGGTAGCCGTCGGCGCCTGCTCGGTCTTGGCGCCATCGGGCTGTCCGCAGGCGGCGGTAACCAGGGTCAGCGAAGACACCACCAGCAGAGCCGACAGGCGTTCGCTGAGCGAGCGGGCTCGGGATGCAATGGAACGGGTTTTCATCGGGATTCTCCAGGAACAGGGCAACTGCCGGCAGGCTTGCGCGCAGTGAACCAGCCAACCACGGCGGCCACTGCGGTCAACGCCAGCAGGACAACGATATCGGGGACATGCAGCAGTTGCGAAAGGGTCTGCGCATCCGGCCCGGGCGCGGCCTCGAGCATCGGCAGCAGGCTGTCGTAGGCCCCTGCAAACACCCAGGTGCCGATGATGATGCCGACGAAAAACACCAATCCGTCGAGCTTGCCGGACATGAATCCGACCACTGACGTGCCCGGGCAGTAACCGCCGATGGCCATCCCCGCACCCACGCCGACACCGCCGAGCGCAGTCGCCCACAGATAGGTGGTCGGTACGTAGACCTGATCCATCGCCAGCAATCCGGTCGCTTGCAGGAAGAACATGCCAAATGCCGCCACCAGGATGGCGGTGAACATCACATTGAACACCGCCCAGTCCTTGAAGCGCAGTTGCGCCGTCAGCTTGCAGGCGCTGGCGAATCCGGCGCGCTCGAGCGCGAATCCAAAAATCAGGCCGCACAAGAGGCCGGAGAGGATGCCGTTGTAGCCGAGAGGGAAAGTCATGCCCACAACCTCCGCGTCAACAAACCGAATATGGCGCCGGAAATGAAGAAACCCCCGAGAAACACGAATCCGGCAGTTGCCAGCGTCGCCGCGCCCGACAACCCAAGGCCGCTGGTGCATCCGAGCGAAACGCGCGCGCCGAAGCCGGCGATGATCCCGCCGACCAGTGCCATCGACAGGCGTCCCGCGTTCGGCAACCGGGTCGGGCCGTCGACACTGAAGCGGAAGCGCCGCGCCGACAGCGCGCCGATCAGCGCACCGATCGCGACACCGATCACCTGCCAGGTGATCCACGCATCGAGCGGGTTGTTGCCCTCCTCCACCATCGGGCCGAAGTAGGCATTGCCGGCAGTCGCGCCAGGCGCGACCAGGTCAGCTCCGGCCGCCGACAGCGCCGTGGTGAAGCCGCTGCCGCCGAGACCGTGACCGGTCACCACGAAGGTCAGCAGCAGACCGAGTCCGAGCAGCGCACCCGCCGCATGCGGTTTCCACAATGGCTTGGGTTCCATGTTCATCGATCTCCATCCCCCGGTCGTCTTCCACTAGTTTGACAACACTGCCAAGGGCTGACCACGGATACCGCCCTCCGTATGCAGAGCGAAGTGTTCCGGCAGTGAAGATCGCTGTCAATACTGCAGTGCAGCAGCGAGGGCGTGCGGCGCGCGCCCTCCCGATGAGCAGGAATCCTTTTTGATACAATCACTTGCGACAGCCCAGGCGGAGACTACCGAACGCTTCCTGACCGTCGCAGCGCGCATTAGTTACAACTCAATTAGTCGACGCTAACAAAATGCGCGTCAAGTCCCGCAGAATCGGGCGCGTCGCTCTCGAAGCCATCCGCCATGACCCCGTCGAGCATTGCGGCATCCAGCACCAGATTAACGCTGGACTGCGCCAGCAACCGCTCCCACGGTTGGCCGTCGTTGTTCACGACCCAGTTCTTGGTTACCGCGATCGAGCGCCAGGCGCGGCGGTAGTAAACCCAGGCGCGGACTTCGAGGGTTTGCCCGACCTGCGCCGTGGCCGGAAGCGCGAACGCGAACTGGCCCTGATCAGTGGCTCCGGGTGCGATCGTGGCATGACTGAACCGACAAGCCCGCCGCTGCCGCCATCGGCGACCGTGCCGCGTACCGGGGCCACCTGGGCGAGGGCTTGCATGGCTGCCAGCATCAGGGCGCAGAACAACACGAGCTGCGCAACGCTGTGCGGCCGGAAAGCCAGTGAACGATGCACATTCATGGCGGCAACCAATATATTCGCTATGTCTTATATGCTCCGCCAGAGGGGCAATTCGTTGTTGATCTGGATCAACGCCAAAGCCCGCAATCTGCGACGGGCGCCTCAGTGTTTGCTCGGAACCAGTCAGGAGATCATCCCCCGCGTGCGAGCCATGCGCGGTCCGCAGCGAGCCCCCGTCCCGGCTTCATTCCGCGCCACCGGATTTCGCCAACCACAGCGAAGGCACGCGCAATGTGGCGGGTTGGTGGATGCCGTGCTACTTCGGCGCAGACCATTGGTCGCAGCATGGCAGCCACTGAGCGGCGATCGCGATCGGTGACCCTCAACGCAGCTGGCGGACTTCGATCCGCTGCACCTGACGCACCCAGCGGCCCTGACGGTCCTCGCCGGCAACGACGATCCGATAAGGCCCTTCCTTGGCATCGAGCGGCCGGCCATCGCGCTCCCAAACCAGCAGCGGCCGGGTATCGGCATAGGCCTCATCGAATTCCGACAAGGTGAAGGCGGCTACATAGCCATCGGCGGCGTGCACAAGCACCACACTTGCCAGCGCTTCTCCGCGCAGCTTGTCACCCAATGGTGCGCCCGCCAGGCGCAACAACTCGACCATTGCGACGCCACGCCAACGGCCGCGGACGCCGTGATCGAGCGCCTCCACCTCGCTCACTGGCAGGCCATCGAGCACACTGCGCTCGATCGCCAGGGTCTTGACGCCATCGCCGTCCAGTTGCAAGACCGGCGTTTCGGCGGCCGCGGCAGTCGCAAGCACAAACAGGGCCCAGAGCAGGTTTCGCATCGACGCTTTCCATGCAATTGCTGGCTGCGGATGATGCCCGATGGAGGGCGCAGTCAGCGCCACTTGATCGAACAACCGATCCCCGGATGCTGCTCGGCCGGACCATGGCCGGTGCCGGCAATCTGGCGCATCGCCTCAAACAGTTCGCGCGGTGCGTCGCTGTCGGCGGCGGCTTTCAGCGACGCGTCCAGGCGGCCGCGATAGCGCAAGCGCAATTGCGCGTCGAGACCGAAGAAGTCGGGCGTGCACACGGCGCCGAAAGCACGCGCGATCTGCTGGGTTTCATCGTGCAGGTACGGGAACGGCCAGTCGCGCGCGATCTCGACCATCCGCTCGAAGCTGTCCTCGGGATAGGCCAGCGCGTCGTTCGCATTGATCGCAACGACGTTCACGCCGAACGGCGCCAGCTCGCGCGCATCGCGCAGCAGTCGCGGCAGAACCGCCTTGACGTACGGGCAGTGGTTGCAGATGAAGGCGACCACGGTACCGCGCGCGCCGGCCAGCTCTGACATCCGGTGCCAGGCGCCATCGGTCCCGCGCAACCGGAAATCCGGTGCCTGCCAGCCCAATTCGGCGGCGGGCGCTATGGCGGCCATGGGCGGTCTCCGGGTCAGCGGTAGCGGGATACCATGCGCTCCAGCGCAATCGGCTTGATCTTGTGCGCCTGACCGGCGCAGCCGAAGGCTTCAAAGCGCAACTTGCAGATGTCGCGCGCGGCGCTTCTGGCCACCGTCAGCAGCTTGCGCGGGTCGAACTCGGCCGGTTGCTCGGCAAAGATCTTGCGGATCGCGCCGGTCATCGCCAGGCGGATATCGGTATCGATGTTGACCTTGCGCACGCCGCTCTTGATGCCGCGCACGATTTCCTCGACCGGCACGCCGTAGGTTTCCTTGATGGCGCCGCCGTACTGACGAATGATCGCCAGCCATTCCTGCGGTACGCTCGAAGAGCCGTGCATGACCAGGTGCGTGTTCGGCACTGCGGCATGGATGGCGGCGATGCGTTCGATGGCGAGGATGTCGCCGGTCGGCTCACGGGTGAATTTGTAGGCGCCATGGCTGGTGCCGATCGCGATCGCCAGCGCATCGACGCCGGTGGCGGCAACAAAATCACGCGCCTGATCGGGATCAGTCAGCATCTGATCATGACTGAGCTTGCCCTCGGCGCCGACGCCATCTTCTTCGCCGGCATCGCCGGTCTCCAGCGAGCCCAGACAACCGAGTTCACCCTCGACCGACACACCGATCGAATGCGCCATTTCGCAAACCTTGCGGGTGACGTCGACGTTGTAGTCGTAGCTGGCCGGCGTCTTGGCATCCTCCATCAGCGAGCCGTCCATCATCACGCTGGTAAAGCCGGACCGGATCGACTGCAGGCACACCGCCGCCGAGGCGCCGTGATCCTGGTGCATCACGATCGGGATATCCGGGTAGGTCTCGACGGCTGCCTGCACCAGATGCCGCAGAAACGCCTCGCCGGCATATTTGCGGGCGCCGGCCGAGGCCTGCAGGATCACTGGCGCATCACACTTTTCCGCAGCCTCCATGATCGCCTGGATCTGCTCCAGGTTGTTGACATTGAACGCCGGCACGCCGTAGCCGTGCTCGGCGGCGTGGTCGAGCAATTGGCGCAAGGAGACAAGGGCCATGGGGGTTTATCCTGGTGAGTGAGGATCTTGATTGACAAGCATCTGGCCCGCACAACCCGCGGACCACGCAAAGCGCTGGAGCTATGCTCTCTCTTTCAGTCATTCCATGCTTTGCGGATAAACAATGTTCTGCCGATCAGCTCGCCGCAACGGCTGCGGCAGGGTCTGCCGTGGGCGCGTGCTGCATGCCCAGCGCGTGCGCGGCCAGCGCCGCCAGCGAGTCGAAGACGCGGTCGGGCTTGGCCAGGCGAATCGGCACTCCGCTGTTGTAGCCATGCGGCAGCACCCAGGCAGCGACACCCGCATTGCGCGCCGCCGCCACGTCGGTCGCGGAATCGCCCACATGGGCGAACTGATCGGCAGCGACACCGAAGCTGCCGAGCACATGACGTACGGCGCCCGCATCCGGCTTGCGCACCGGCAGACTGTCGCCGCCGATCAGCAGGCCGAAGAACTCGTCGAGTCCATTGTTGCGCAGCACCCGCTGCGCATAGCGACTGTCCTTGTTGGTCAGGCACGCCAGACGCACGCCGTTCGACTGCAGTGTCGCCAACGCCGCGACCGCACCCGGATAGGCGCAGATGCGGCTGCCCGCGGTGGCGTCGTAGTGCACGCGCAAGCGCTGCATCAGGCGCGCGAACGGGATGCGAACGACAGCGGCCGGATCGATGAATCGCAACTCCTTGACCACCCGTTGCAGCAGCACCTCGATGCCGGCACCGATGTGCCGCGTGATCAAGTCCTCGGACAGCAGCGGCAGGCGAAACTCGACCAGCAGGCGGTTCACCGCCTCGGCGATCTCCGGAGCGGTATCGACCAGGGTGCCGTCGAGATCGAAACTCAGGGCTGATATGGGCATGGGGGCTCCTTAGTCAAAAATGGCGGTGGCACACAAAAGCGGGGCAAGGGGCAGGGGGCAAGGGAAACACCGCAACGCTCAGTTCGATCATGACGCGGTCCGGGCCTTCGGCCTCATGGCCCTGGCCGCGCTTGATGCACGAACAGCGGGACGGAGGCGAAGACACAAACCCGCCGCCAAGACCGACCAAGCCGCGATCTTGACCCCCTGCCCCCTGCCCCGCTCTTGCCGTTCGCCCCTCACCCCGCCCTTCGCTTCATGTCCATCAGCCGCAGGATCATCGGCGTGAAGATCAGTTGCATGGCCAGGCCCATCTTGCCGCCGGGTACGACGATGTTGTTCGGGCGCGTCATCCAGGAGTCGTGCAGCATCGACATCAGGTACGGGAAGTCAATGCCCTTGGGGTTGGCGAAGCGGATCACCACCATCGACTCGTCGGCGCTGGGAATGTCTTTTGCGACGAACGGGTTGCTGGTGTCGACGGTCGGCACGCGCTGGAAGTTGACGTGGGTGCGGCTGAATTGCGGGCAGATGTGCTTCACGTAGTCCGGCATGCGCCGCAGGATGGTCTCGACCACCGCTTCCTGGCTGTAGCCGCGCAGGGTCTGGTCGCGGTGCAGTTTCTGGATCCATTCGAGGTTGATGATCGGCACCACGCCGACCAGCAGATCGACATGCCGGGCGACGTCGCCCTCGGGGCCGACGTAGCCGCCGTGCAGGCCCTCGTAGAACATCAGGTCGCTGCCGGGCTCGATCGCCTGCCACGGCGTGAAGGTGCCGGGCTCACCGCCGAGCTCCTTCGCCTCGCGCGGATCGTGGATATAGCGGCGCACCTTGCCGCCGCCGCTGCGACCGTACTCGTCGAAGTTGTCGGCGAGTTCGCCCAGCAGATTCGATTCCGGCCCGAAATGACTGATCTGCGGGCCCTCGCCGGCATCGGCACGGCGCACACGCTCGCGCATCTCGACGCGATCGTAGCGATGGAAGGAATCGCCCTCGATCACCTGCGGGCGAATGCCCTCGCGACGGAAAATGTGGGCGAAGCTGTTCATCACGGTGGTGGTGCCGGCACCGGAGGAACCGGTGACGGCGATGACTGGATGCGACTGGCTCATGGGGACCTCTCCTACGCCCGCGCCTCGACCCGGAACAGCGAGCGCTCGTTGAACAACGGCGACTCGAACGGGCGGTCGGTGCCGGCGTCGTATTCCGCGTGGTAGCGCTCGATGCGCTCGACCTCGTTGCGCGAACCGAGGATCACCGGTACGCGCTGGTGCAGGTCGGATGGGGCGACTTCGAGAATGCGCTGACGCCCGGTACTGGCGCGGCCACCGGCCTGCTCGATCAGCCAGCCGATCGGATTGGCTTCGTAAAGCAGGCGCAATCGCCCCGGTTTGCCCGGATCCTTGGTGTCTTTCGGGTACATGAAAACACCGCCGCGCATCAGGATGCGATGCACTTCGGCCACCATCGAGGCGATCCAGCGCATGTTGAAATCGCGGCGGCGATCGCCGGTGCGGCCGGCCTGGCACTCGGTCACGTAGCGATGCACCGGCGCCTCCCAGAAGCGCGCGTTGCTGGTGTTGATCGCAAACTCGCTGGAGTCTTCGGGAATCGAGAGGTTAGGGTGAGTCAAGATGAAATTGCCAATCTCGCGATCCAGCGTGAAGCCGTGCGCACCCTTGCCGACCGTCAACACCAGCATGGTTGCCGGACCGTAGATGGCGTAGCCGGCGGCGACCTGCTCACGGCCGGGTTTCAGATAATCAGCGCGCACTGGCGCCTGCGCGCCGGGATGCCGCAACACCGAAAAAATGGTGCCGACCGAGACATTGACGTCGGTGTTGGAGGAACCATCGAGCGGATCGAAAACCAGCAGGTACGGGCCGCGCGCGTGATCGGGCGGCAGCTGATAGGGCTCATCAAGTTCTTCCGAGGCCATGCCGGCCACCAGGCCGCCCCAGTCGCAGGCGCGCAGCATGGTGTCATTGGCGAGCAGATCGAGCTTCACCTGTGTTTCGCCCTGCACATTGCTGCTGTCCAGCGCGCCGAGGAAGCCGCCCAGCGCGCCCTTGGCGGTCATCGCCGAGATCGCCTTGACGGCAGCCGCGACATCGACCAGCAACGCGGCGAGGTCGTTGCCACCATCAGTTTCGCGCAGTTGCTGGATCAGGAATTTCGACAGGGTGGTGCGTCCGAGATGCATGGTCGTGTCCTCTTCAGTTCGAGCTGCTTTCGGTGCCGGCGAACACGCGGCTGGCGCGGATGTCGGCGGCTTCGATGGTGCAAAGATCCGCGCGCGTCAGCGTGCGTTCGCGCTGCGCGTAGAGGCGACTGGCGTGGCGCAGGCGCGCGCGATCGAGCGCGTTGCGCACGCTGCGCGCGTTGGCGAAATGCGGCTGGCGGATGCGCAGCGCCAGGTACTCGTCGAAGGCTGCGCGCGCACCCTCTCCGAATTCATAGTTCTGCGCGGCGAGCATGCGTTCGCCGATTTCCAGCAGTTCGGCAGGCCGGTAATCGGGGAAGTCGATGTGGTGGGCGATGCGCGAATTGAGGCCCGGATTGGACTGGAAGAAGGTATCCATGCGCGCCTTGTAGCCGGCGAGGATGACGACCAGATCGTCGCGCTGGTTCTCCATCACCTGCAGCAGGATCTCGATCGCCTCCTGGCCGTAGTCGCGCTCGTTTTCCGGGCGATACAGGTAGTAGGCCTCGTCGACGAACAGCACGCCGCCCATGGCTTTCTTCAGCACTTCGCGGGTCTTCGGCGCGGTGTGGCCGATGTACTGGCCAACCAGGTCGTCGCGGGTCACGGCGACCAGATGGCCTTTGCGCACATAACCGAGCCGATGCAGGATCTCCGCCATGCGCAGTGCCACGGTGGTCTTGCCAGTCCCGGGATTGCCGGTGAAACACATGTGCAGGCTCGGCGCCTGCGCCTGCAGCCCGAACTGCTGGCGCAGGCGATCGATCACCAGCAGCGCGGCGATGTCGCGGATGCGCTGCTTGACCGGCTTGAGGCCGATCAGATCGCGATCGAGCTCGGCCAGCACCGACTCGACCTGGCTCTGCGCCAGCACCTCATCGACACTGCGCGGCGGCTCGGCCGGCGGCGATGAGGGGCTGGCCGTGGCCTGTCCGGGAATGCGGTAGTCGAGGGTGCTCATGCCGATTTCTCACCTGCGTGTCGTGGCGCGTTGATTTGGCTGTGGGAGCGACCTTGTATCGCGAGCTCTGGTCGCAACAGCTCGCGACACAAGGTCGCTCGCACAGTGCTGCTGTCGATCAGTACCGCTCGCCCTCCGGCCGATCCGTCGCATAACCGACCACCGTGTAGCGCTGTGTACGACCTGCCGCTTCCTGACGCACCAGGCTGAAGCCGGGCTCGGTGGGCGGGCGCTGGACGATGAAGCTCATCGCGATCGACTCGATGCCGCGGCTGGAGTCGAAGGCCATCAGGCGGATGTAGTGGCGCGGGAAAGCCTGGCGACACTGATTCAGCTCCATCAGCACGCCGGCCGGATCGACCAGGTCGAACATCGGCATGCCGTACATTTCCCAGTAGGTGTTGCGCGGGTGAGGATCGTCGGTGTACTCGATGCTCCAGGCGTAACCCTTGCCCAGGCCATAGTCGACCTGCAGGCGGATTTCGGCATCGCTGAGGTCGGGCAGGAAACTGAACTGGCCCTGGGTCAGGCGGCCGGTGGGATTGGTCATCATCACGGGTTCTCCTTCAGGCGGTCGCTGGGGTGACGGCGTAATCGCTGCTGTCGGTGCTGGCGTAGTTGAAGGACACGTCCTTCCAGGTTTCCAGCGCCTGCTTCAGCGGCATGCAGAACTGCGCCGCGCGCTCCAGGATCTGCGGTCCGTCGACGGCGATGTTGCGACCCTCGTTGCGCGCCTTGACCATCGCTTCCAGCGCCACACGGTTGGCCACGGCGCCGGCCTGGATGCCGGCAGGATGGCCGATGGTGCCGCCGCCGAACTGCAGGATGACGTCGTCGCCGAAGAGATCCAGCAACTGATGCATCTGGCCGGCATGGATGCCACCCGAGGCCACCGGCATGACTTTCTTCAGGTCGCACCAGTCCTGGTCGAAGTAAATGCCGCGCGGCAGGTCGGTGCGCGTGCAAGCGTCGCGACAGACGTTGTAATAGCCCTGCACGGTCAGCGGATCGCCCTCCAGCTTGCCGACCGCGGTGCCGGCGTGCAGATGGTCGACGCCGGCCAGGCGCAGCCACTTGGCGATCACCCGGAAGCTGACCCCGTGATTCTTTTGCCGCGTGTAGGTGCCATGGCCGGCACGGTGCATGTGCAGGATCATGTCGTTGCGGCGGCACCATTTGGCCAGGCTCTGGATCGCCGGCCAGCCGACGATCAGATCGATCATCACCACCACGCTGCCCAGTTCCTTGGCGAAATCGGCACGCTCGTAGATGTCCTCCATGGTCGCGCCGGTGATGTTGAGATAGCTGCCCTTGACCTCGCCGGTGGCGGCGCTGGCCTTGTTGACCGCTTCCATCACGTACAGGAAGCGGTCGCGCCAGTGCATGAACGGCTGCGAGTTGATGTTCTCGTCGTCCTTCATGAAATCGAGGCCGCCCTTGAGGCCCTCGTAGATCACCCGGCCGTAGTTGCGCGCCGACAGGCCGAGTTTGGGCTTGGTGGTGGCGCCGAGCAGCGGCCGGCCGAATTTGTCGAGGCGTTCGCGCTCGACGATCAGCCCGGTCGGCGGCCCCTGGAAGGTCTTGACGTAGGCCACCGGGATGCGGATGTCTTCCAGTCGCGCCGCCTTCAGCGGCTTGAAGCTGAACACATTGCCGATCAGGCTCGCCGTCATGTTGGCGATCGAGCCCTCTTCGAACAGGACCAGGTCATAGGCCACCCAGGCGAAGTACTGCCCCGGGTTGTTCGGCACCGGCTCGACGCGGTAGGCCTTGGCGCGATAACTGTCGCAGGCGGTCAGCCGATCGGTCCACACCACGGTCCAGGTCGCGGTGCTCGATTCGCCAGCCACCGCGGCGGCGGCCTCGATCGCGTCGACACCCTCCTGCGGCGTGATCCGGTACAGGCACAGGACGTCGGTGTCCGCGGGGATGTAATCGGGCTCCCAGTAGCCCATCTGCCGGTACTTGAGCACGCCGGCGCTGTAGCGCTTGCGGTTGTCGGTGATCGTCTCGATCGACTGATCGCTGGCGGGATGGTTCACGACGGGCTCCTGGCAGGGCGATGTTGATGGCCACTGTACGAACCGCATTGAGTCAGGTAAATTCACAAATTCTTATTGATGGATTCAGCTTTTACTGAATCCATGGGTTCGATCACGAGCTGCGACGCCCTTGCAAGTCCCGTTGCCCGAAGGGCTACGTGACATCGAGGCAGGCTGCCACCCAGCCCTTCGGGCAACGTGACGCCCAACGGACGGCACCCGAGGCCAGCAATGAAAAACCTCACATTCCGCCAGTTGCGGGTCTTCACCGAAGTCGCCCGCCAGCTCAGCTTCGCCCGTGCCGCCGAAGCGCTGCACCTGACGCCGCCGGCGGTGACCATGCAGGTCAAGGAACTGGAGGCCAACGTCGGGCTGGCGCTGTTCGCGCGCGAGGGCCGCAAGGTGTCGCTGACGCATGCTGGCGAGTACTTCCTGGTCTACGCCCGGCGCCTGCTGGCGACGCTCAAGGACGCCGACGATGCCATGGGGCGCTTCAAGCGCGTCGAGGGCGGCACACTGGCAGTGGGCCTGGTCAGCACCGCCAAGTATTTCGTGCCGCAGTTGCTGGCGCGCTTTCGCGAGGAGCACGCCGGCGTCGAGATCAAGCTGGCGGTATGCCAGAACCGCGAGCAATTGGTGGCCTTGCTGCATGCGGGTGAAGTCGATCTGGCGGTGATGGGGCGCCCGCCGAAGGAACTGGCGACGCGCGCCGAGCCCTTCGCGGCGCATCCGCAGGTGTTCGTCGCACCTCCGGGCCATCCCTTGCTCGGTACTGGTCCGCTGCCGGCGACCGCGCTGGCGCCCTATCCGCTGATCGTCCGCGAACAGGGCTCCGGTACGCGGGCGGTCATGGACAGATACTTGCGCGATCATCAGATCGCGCCGCCAGTGTCGATGGAAATGCCGAGCAACGAGACCATCAAGCAGGCGGTGATCGCCGGTATGGGCATCGCTTTCCTGTCATTGCACACGATCGGGCTGGAAGTTCGCGCCGGCGCGCTGGTCGTGCTCGATGTCGAGGAAACGCCGGTGGTGCGCACCTGGAACCTCGTACATCTCTTGTCGAAATTGCTGTCGCCAGCGGCGGAGGCCTTCCGTTATTTCATGCTCGAACACGGAGAGCGGTTTCTGTCCAGTCATGACGCCGCGCTGCTGCCGCAATCGATGCGGCTCGGTGCGCCGACCGAGGGCCAGTGACAAACGCGCATGCGCGTCGATGCGGACCGATAGGGTCGTGGCTACAATCGAGGGCCGCGCCCATACACACCCGAGTACCGGAGGCTGTTCATGTTTGGTCTGTTCCGCTCGACATCCGCTGCACAGGATGTAAGCCCCTCCACCGCAAAGACGCTGATCGCGCAAGGCGCGCCAGTGGTCGATGTGCGCGAACCGCAAGAATTCGCCGCCGGCGCCATCACCGGATCGATCAACGTGCCGCTCGGCGCAATCCAGCAGCGTGGAGCCGCCGCGCTCAAGGCTGCGGCGATCGACCTCGACGCGCCGCACATCGTGCTGGTCTGTCGTAGCGGCAACCGCAGCGGGCAGGCCTGCTCGGCGCTGCGCGCCACGCTCGGCGAACGTGGGCACAACCTTGCCGGCGGCGTGATCGCCTGGAGCAACCAAGGCTTGCCGTTGACGCCGGGCGGGGTTTGAATCCTGACCCGAGCCCCCACGCCGGCACTTCTCTTCGCCTATCGAACCACGCCAAAAGCGGACAGCTGTCAGGGGCTCCGCCTCGCTTCACAGCCCGACCGAGCACCGTGGCGGGCCCCTTGCCCCTTTCCCCTTGCCCCGCTTTTGTCCCCACCCAGAGCCGCCGACCCGGCCTCCCTCAGAACTGGTCGAGCGGCAATTTCAGATAACGCACGCCGTTGCTCTCCGCCTCGGGCAATTCCCCGGCGCGGATATTGACCTGGATCGACGGCAGAATCAGCGTCGGCATCTCCAGCGTGGCATCGCGCGCCTCGCGGATGTGCACGAACTCGGCCTCGGGGATATCGCTGCGCAGATGGATGTTGCCGGCCTTCTGGGCGCCGATGCTGGTTTCGCAGCGGAACTCGCGACCGTTCGGGCCGTAGTCGTGGCAGACGAATACGCGGATGTCGTCGGGCAGTTGATATAGCCGCTGGATCGACTGGTACAGCCGCGCGGCACTGCCTCCGGGGAAGTCACAGCGGGCGCTGCCGCCATCGGGCATGAACAGGGTGTCGCCGACGAACAGCGCGTCGCCGATGCGGTAGCTGACACTGTCGTTGGTGTGGCCGGGCGTCGCGATGACCTGCGCCTCGAGCTTGCCGATGCGGAACTGCTCGCCATCGGTGAACAGGTGGTCGAACTGGCTACCGTCGGTGGCGAACTCGTCGCCGAGGTTGTACACGGGCTTGAAGGTGCGCTGCACTTCGCAGATGCCCTGTCCAATGGCGAGCCGCGCCAGCGGCAGCCGCGATTTCAACCAGCGCCCGGCACTCAGGTGGTCGGCATGGGCGTGGGTCTCCAGGATCCAGATGAGGTCGAGTCCGTTCTCGGCCAGAAGCTCGATGACCTGGGTCGGCGAGACGACGCCGGTGCGGCCGGATTTCGCGTCGAAGTCCAGGCACGGGTCGATCACCGCCGCAGCGTGCGTAACCGGATCGGACACCACGTAAGTCCAGGTGCTGCTGGCCTTGTGAAAGAACGGCGTCACTTGTGGATTCATCGAAGCTCTCCGAACAATGGCGGCACGCTGCGCCACAGCATGTAGATGCTCATCAGCAGCAACAACCAGGCAAAAGCGCGCCGCAACGATTGCTGCGGCAATCGATGGGCGATCTGCTGGCCGGCCAGGCTGCCGCCGGCGCCGACCGCGGCGAAGATGCCAATCAGGCGCCAGTCCAGCGTCAGTCCCGTCGCCGCCAGCACGAGATAGTGCTTGGCGAAGCCACTGAAGGCGTTGATGCTGATGATCGACAGACTGGTTCCGATCGCGCGGTGCATCGACAGCCCGCCAAGCAACACCAGCGCCGGCAGGATCAGAAATCCACCGCCGATGCCGACAATTCCGGTGAGCACGCCGACACCCAGTCCCTGCATGACCAGCCGACTGCGCCGCGCCGGCGCCACTTCGACCGTCGGCGCCGGCCGCAGCATGCGCGTGGCGGCGATCAGCATCACCACGGCGAAGATCGCCAGTTGCAGTTCGCCGGAAAGGTAAGCCGCAAATGTCGCGCCGAGCCAGGTACCCGCCATGCCAGGCAGACCGAACAGCAGCACGCTGCGCCACTCGACCTGGCGCCGCAATGCCCACGGTATGGCACCGGCAAGCGCGATGGCGCCAACGATGATCAGCGAACCTGCGATCGCGATCTTCTCCGGCTGACCCAGCACATAGACCAGGATCGGGACGGTCAGGATCGAGCCACCCGAACCGAGCAGTCCGAGCGAAAGGCCGATGATGATGGCGCCGATCAGCGCAAGAAGCATGGTGTCTGCGTCGTTTGCATGCTGCGATTCACCTTGTCGAACCGATGGCGGCCCACGCCGATACGGCGCCGTGCCATCGAAGCATGCGCCGTTGATTGCGAAGATTACATGATTTAGTTCTAAAGTAGAGCCGTCTAAAGTATAGTGGCCCACTCGTTGTCCGCCACCGGAGCGCTCCATGCAATTGACTGTCCAGGATCTCGTGAACCAGGCGAGGGCCACCATCAGTGAAATCGACGGCGACCGACTGCAGCAGTTGCAGGTCGCGGCCATTCCGGTAGTCGACGTGCGCGAGCCCGCCGAATACGCGGCAGGGCATGTGCCGGGCGCGGTGAACATTCCGCGTGGCGTGCTTGAATTCGAGATCGACGGTCATCCAGCGGTGAACGGCATCAAGGACTCTGCCCTCGGTCACCGCGAGTTGCCGATCGTGCTCTATTGCCGCAGCGGCGGCCGCAGCGCGCTGGCCGCGGAAGCACTCAAGCGCCTCGGATTCGTCGAACCGCTGTCGCTCGCTGGCGGGTTCAATGGCTGGGTGGAGCAAAAGCGGCCGTTGGAGTGAAGCGAGGCGCGGGCACACTGTGCCCGTGCATCCCGTAACCTCCCAATTCCACGGAGACGGAAAAGCGGCAACGGCAAGTGGGCCAACCTCGACGCACGGTCCGACCATGACGCGAAATCGGACCCCTGCCCCCTTCTTTCTCGGCGCGAACGATGGCGTGCGCTCTGCCAGACGCTGCTACCCCGCCAGGTTGATCCAGGTCGCCTTGACCTCGGTGTACTTTTCGAAGGCGTGCAGGGACTTGTCGCGGCCGTTGCCGGACTGCTTGTAGCCGCCGAACGGCGCGGTCATGTCGCCGCCATCCCAATAATTGACCCAGACACTGCCGGCGCGCAGCTTGCGCGCCATCCGGTGCGCCTTGGCAATGTCGCGCGTCCACACGCCCGCCGCCAGACCGTACTGACTGTCGTTGGCGATCTTCAGGCTTTCATCCTCGCTGTCGAATGCAATCACCGACAGCACCGGCCCGAAGATCTCTTCGCTGGCGATCGCCATTTGCGGTAGCACCTGATCGAAGATCGTCGGCTGGACGTAGTAACCGCCACTTTCGGTCATGGCCTGCGCGCCACCCATGCGCAGCCGCGCGCCCTCGCCGCGGCCCTGGTCGATGTAGCCGAGCACGCGCTGCATCTGCATCTGGTCGACCATCGCGCCCATCGGCGCGCCGGGGTCGAGCGGATGGCGCGGCTGCATGCTGCTGCCAGCCTCGATCACCATCGCCACGAACTCGTCGGCGATGCTGCGCTCGACCAACAGCCGCGAGGCTGCGGTGCACACTTCGCCCTGGTTGTAGAAGATGCCGGACGCGGCCGCAGCTGCCGCCTGTTTCAGGTTCGGCGCGTCTGCGAAGACAATGTTCGGGCTCTTGCCGCCGCATTCCACATAGGCGCGCTTCATGTTCGAGCGCGCCGCGCAGCCGAGCAGATGCTTGCCGATGCCGGTGGATCCGGTGAACACCAGGCCGTCGACATCCAGATGCAGCGCCAAAGGCTCGCCGGCGGTCTTGCCGAAGCCCGGCAGCACGTTGAGCACGCCCTCGGGCAGGCCTGCCTCCATTGCCAGCTCGGCAATGCGCAGTGCCGTCAACGGCGACTTTTCGGACGGCTTCAGGATCACCGAATTGCCGGTGGCCAGTGCCGGCGCGATCTTCCAGATCGCCATCAGCAGCGGGAAGTTCCATGGCACGATCGCCGCGATCACACCGAGCGGTTCGCGCGTGATCAGACCCAGCTCATCGGGGCCGGTCGGCGCAACCTCGCCGTAGACCTTGTCGATCGCCTCAGCGGTCCAGTTCATGCAGCGCACGCTGGCCGGCACATCGACCGCCATGGCATCGCCGATCGGCTTGCCCATGTCCAGCGTTTCCAGCAGCGCCAGCTCCTCGCGATGCGCGTGCATCGACTGCGCGAAACGCTGCAGCACGCGCTTGCGCTGCACCGGCGACTGATTCGACCAGCGGCCGGATTCGAACACCCGACGCGCCACCGCGACCGCGCGCCCGACGTCCTCCGGGCCGCAGGACGCCACCCTGGCCAGCACCCGGCCATCGATCGGGCTGATGCAGTCGAAGGTCTCGCCGGAGGCGGCATCGACGTGACGGCCGTCGATGAAGGCCCGGTAAGGGATGCGCTGGGCGGCGGCGCGGGCTAGCCATTGGGCGTGGGTGAGCGCGGACATGTCTGCCTTCCTGAAGCGGTGTTGGTTGTTGGTGTCGGTGTTGGTTAGAGCACAAGCGAGAGCGGCGCGTCTGGCGGCGACAAAGGTCGCCTCAATCCAGGGCGACGATCTTTTACGTAGGCAAAATACGCCCTGCTTTAACCAACACCAACACCAACAACCAACACCTAAAAAGTCGGAGGAGTGCTGGCACTGACCAGCAGCGCCTCGCCGTCGCCGACGTTGCGGAACCGATGCGGCAACCGGCTCTCGAAATAGTAGGCGTCGCCGGGCCCGAGCACACGCACCTGATCGCCGACGGTGACCTCGACCTGGCCACTGATGACGACGCCGCCCTCTTCGCCTTGGTGCGACAGCATCTCGTCGCCGGTGTCGCTGCCGGCCGGCATCAACTCGCGCAGGATGCACATCTGCCGGCGTCGGCGGTCGTGGCGCCCGACCAGGAAATAATGGATGCCGTTGTTGCCGAGATCGGGCAATTGCGCGGCGCTGAAAAACGGGCCGTCTTCAGCGCCGTCGTCCGCGGCGGTGAAGAACTCGGCCAGCGTGATCGGAATGCCGTCGAGCACCTTCTTCAGCGAGCTGATCGACGGCGACACCTTGTTCTGCTCGATCAGCGAGATCGTGCTGTTGGTGACGCCGACGCGCTTGGCCAGCTCGCGCTGGCTCAGGCCCTTGCCCTTGCGCACACCTTGCAGCCGCAGTCCGATGTCCATCAGGTCAGCTTCTCAGCACGAGGGCACGAGGGCACGAGGG
>JAIMJQ010000030.1 GCA_020693165.1 Xanthomonas sp.
ATCAATAACTTACGCCATGGGTTCATGGAAAGTCACCTTTTCCGAAGTGGCTCGTGGAGAATGGCGACGCGGCGATCCAGGGCGCGGCCAAGGAGGCATGGCATGACCAGAGGTGAGTGCAACTGCGGCGCGGTCCAGTACGAAATCGACGGCGATCTGTTCGGGATCTTCGTCTGCCATTGCTCGATCTGTCGCCGGGCGACCGGCAGCAACGGCATTGCCGTGGTTCTGGTGGACAAGGGTCAATTCCGGTGGGTGCAAGGCGAGCAGTTCATTGCAACCTGGAAGAAACCGAACACCGAATGGCAGACCTGGTTCTGCAGGACCTGTGGTTCTCCCGTGCCCGGCGAGAACGATCCGAAGAAGATGTTTGTTCCGGCTGGCACCCTGACCGAGGGCGGCAACGAGCTGCGCGTCATTCACCATATCTGGGTGGCCTCGAAAGCGGTCTGGGACGACATCGGCGGCGCCGGCAAGCTGCATGCCGAGGGATTTTCGGGATAGGACCGCTACCGGCGGCGATTGCGATCGGCCATCAACCTCGCTTCGCTTTGGCAGGCTGGGTCTTCGTGTCGACAGAGCCCGATGATGCGGCGTCGTGTGTACGCGAGGCCGCGGCGCTTTGCGAACTGCCTAAAGACCGCGGCGCCGGCGCGATCGGGCTTTTCGGCGCCCATCGGGTCCAGGCGCGCCGGGGCCGCGCTACGCCAGCAGTCGTTCCCCACTCTGCCTTGCCCGCGCCTTGCGCACGCGTTGGCGCGGCGCGCTGTCGGCGACCTGCAGCATCGCCTTGAGCACACGCAGCAGTGCTTCGAGGTCGGCGCGGTTGTGTTGCATGACCCGCAACAGGTCGCGCGTGGCGCCGCTCGTGAGGAATTCGCGCCATGCCCTGGGTGCCTCGCTGCCGGGAAGGTCGTTGGCGCGCTCGCGACCGACCAGCATGCGCTCGGCGGTGGTCAACCGGCAGTTCGGCCAGATGCCGCGAAATGCGCGGCGCACCGGATACAGCAGATCCCAGTGTCCGAGCTTGGATGCATTTGACTGGCGTCCGTGCAGGGTTTCCAGCGTGCGCATCGCCGGCACATCGAAGCGCTTGCCGTTGTAGCTGATCAGGTGCGCATCGCCAGCGCATTCGTCGACCCAGGCATCGACCAGCGCGCCCTCTCCCGCCGGGCTGGTCAGCAAATACTGGCGCAACAGCCAGGCTTGATCCTGCCAACGCAGCACCCCCAACAGAAACACCTTGAGACCGACACCACCGCACAGACCGCTGGTTTCGGTGTCGAACAGGCGCAGGCGCCCGATGCCGATCGTGGTGTCGGCGTCCCATGGCGGCGTCAGTTCGCCCGGAAGCTCAAGTCCGGCCAGTTTCAGCTTCAGCGCACTGACGCGTACCTCATGCAGCCGCAGTCCGGGGGCAAGCTCCACGCCGGGCAGTTCGGGCGATGGCATCGATGCGCCGAACCCCTGGCGTTCACGCGCCAACAATCGCAGTCGGGCGAGGCGATCAGCCCAATCCGGATCGATTGGCGCGCGCACCTCAGCGGCCGCGCGACCACGCAATTGCCCCAGACGTGAACGCAGATCCAGCATCGCCCGTCCCGATCAATGCAGCCCGCTGCTGGTCGGCCAGTTGCTTTCGGCCAGCGCTGGCACCGGTCCGGCAGGCGCGCGCAGCAGCGCAAGCACCCTGAGTGCGCTGCCCTTCGGCGAGCGCTGCTCGTCGCTCGCCAGGATCGGACCAACACAGGCTGGACATCCAGAACCGCAGCGACATCCGGACACCAGTCCGATCGCAGCGCCGATCAGTTCGTCGCGACGCTCGAACAATGGCCGCGACAGGCCGATGCCGCCGGGATAGTTGTCGTACAGGTAAACTGCCGGCGCAAATTCGGCCATTGCGCCAGCATCGAGCACTTCACCCGATGGCCCGCGCATCTCGCCGCGGCCCTTGCCCGACACCTGCGCCGACCAGTCGTTGTCGCCACTGCCAACCGCCTTGCCGAGATCGCGCGGTTCGCACATCGACAACAGCGTGGCCACCGTATGCAGTGCGTACGCCGCACCGAGAAAGCCGTCGAGTGCTTCGAAGCGCGTCTTGAAGGCGCGATCGATGGCGTCGGGCGACAATCGCCACCACACCGAGGTGGTTTGCAGCTCCTGGTCCGGCAGGTTGACCGGTCCATAGCCGATGTTCTCGTGGCTGTAGTAGCGAATCTTCTTGTACCCGGTGACTCGTCGCACGACATGCACTTCACCGTGCTGGGCGGCGCCCTCGCCGGCATCGGCCTGCCCGAATTCGCTGAGTGGTTTCAGCCGCGTGTAGTCGATGGCGTCGGTGTAGTAGTCGACGTGGGTGCGGGTGACGTAGGCCTTGCGGCCTACCCAGTCGAGCTTTTCGACCTGCCATGGCACCGACTGCACCATGTAGATCGCGCCTTCGTACAAGGTCAGCGCGGCCGAGGAGTAATCGACTTCGGCAATGACGGTCTGCTTGCCACCGGTGCGGTCGACGACCACGAAATTGCCGTCGGCTACCGAGCGCAGGTTGATCGCATTGGCGGGATAGCTGTCGTCGATCCAGTGCCAGCGACGACCGTCCCGATGCAACACCCCCTCCTCGGTCAGGTACTCGAGGAACTCGGCGATATCGCGCTCGCCGTAGCGGTCGGCCTCGGCGAACGGCAGTTCGAAGGCGGCGCAGCGGATGTGGTCGAGCAGGATCAGCAATTGGTCGGGATCGATCCGCGCGTGCTCCGGCGACTGCTCCAGGAAATAGGCCGGGTTGCGCACGACAAACTGATCGAGTGCGTCGCTGCTGGCGACCATGACGCCGAGTGCGGACTGCTGGCGCCGCCCTGCCCGCCCGAGCCGCTGGCGGGTAGCGGCGATGCTGCCGGGGTAGCCGCACAGCAGGGCGACATCGAGCGAGCCGATATCGACACCGAGTTCCAGCGCCGAGGTGCTGACGATGGCGTCGATCGCACCCTGACGCATCAACTTCTCGGTCAAGCGGCGCTCATCGGGCAGATAGCCGCCGCGATAGGCACGCACGCGCGCCGGCCTGCGCGGGTCGTGGTCGAACACGTCCTTCAGGTATTTGGTCAGCACCTCGACCATCAGCCGCGATTGCGCGAACACGATCGCCTTGAGGCCGGCCTTCAGTGTCAGCCGCGCCAGCTTGCTGACCTGCGAACGCGCCGAGGCGCGGATCCCGAGATCGGGGTTGATCGGCGGCGGGTTCCAGAACAACAAGTGGCTGGCGCCGCGCGGTGCACCGCTTTCGGTGACCGCGCGCATCGGCAGTCCGGTCAGTGCCTGCGCGTGCTCACGCGGGTTGCCGATGGTCGCCGAGCAGCAGACGTATTGCGGACGCACGCCGTAAAACGCGCAAATCCGCTGCAATCGTCGCAATACGTTGGCGACATGGGCGCCGAACACACCGCGATAGCTGTGCACCTCATCGATGACGATGAAACGCAGCGACTGGAAGAACTGCGCCCACTTGGTGTGATGCGGCAAGATTGCCTGGTGCAGCATGTCCGGATTGGTGACGACGATATCGCCCTTGGTGCGCACCGCCTGGCGCGCGTCCGAGGGCGTGTCGCCATCGAAGGTGTAGGCGCGCACACCGAGGTCGGCGGCGCGATTCAGCTCCATCAGTTCGGCGACCTGATCCTGCGCCAGCGCCTTGGTCGGAAACAGGTACAGCGCCTTGGCTTCGTGCTGCAGAACCGCGTCGAGCACGGGTCCGTTGAAACACAGCGTCTTGCCCGAAGCGGTGGGCGTCGCGATCACGCAATGCGCACCCTCGTGCAGCACGCGCCAGGCTTCGGCCTGGTGGCTGTACAACTCGCGGATCCCGCGGGATTTCAATGCGCTGCTCAAGCGCGGGTCGATGTGATCGGGAAAGCGCTCGTAGCGACCACACTGCGCTGGCGCAACTGCCTCCGCCGTGATGCAGCCACGGTACTTGCGCTTGAGCCTGGCAACCAGCGCGGCAACCCGGTCCGGGGCCTGCGGTTCCGGCGCAATGAATCCCGACTCGACATCCGACACGACAGCGTTTAGGCTCACGGCTCGTTCTCTTTCTGTTCTCCCTGCCGCTCAGCGTAGAGAACCAATGGAAAACACGCAAGCGCTTTCTTTGACCGCCGGACAACGCCAATTGCATCAGCACCTGCGCGAGCGCCAATCGCTGGGCATGGCGCCGGCAACGCTGGACCAACTGTGTGCCGAACTGGGGCTGACGTCGCGCGGATCGCTGCACAAGCAGGTGCGTGCGCTGGTCGACGCCGGCCTGGTCGAACCCATGGACGGCAAGCAGCGCGGCGTGCGCCTGAGCGCGCCGGTTGCTGCAGAAGCCGACGAGGCCGATTCGCTGCCGCTATTGGGCAAAATCGCCGCCGGGCGACCGATCGACGCGCTGGCCGGCAACGAGCGGATTCCCGTGCCGCCGCAACTGCGCCCGCGCGGCGAAGGCTACGCGCTCACCGTCAGCGGTGAATCGATGCGTGACGCCGGCATCCACGACGGCGACGTGGTAATCATCGAGGCGCGCGAACACGCGCGCTCCGGCGAGATCGTGGTCGCGCTGATCGACGGCGAAGCCGCCACTCTGAAGCGCCTGCGACCACGCAGTGGCTGGATCGAACTGGAGTCCGAGAACCCGGATCACCCGACCCAACGCTATGAGCCCGAGCGCGTGCGCATTCAGGGTGTCGTCGTCGGGCTGATGCGACGCTACGCGTAGGTCGGTGTTCCGCTGCCTTTGCGCCAATCCCTGCCGAGCAAGCCCGGCACGACAAGAGCACGCAGGCCGATTCTTTTGAAGCGGAGATGGCTCCACTCCACGGAGGCCCGGTCAACGTAAAGGCAGCATGAAGTTTCAGTTCAGGCGCACTGAACGACGAGTTCCCGGATGGAACGTTCGCCACGATTAGAGTTCAGACTCGATACCGCCGCACCGGCATCACCAGGAGCAGCACGATGCAGATTCAAGTCATCGATCAGCAACAAGCCGATCCGCAACGCCTGCGATCCATGTTCATCGTCCGCGCACTGCGCGCTCTCGATCGCCTCGCACCCGGCATTCTCAAATTGGTCGGTCGCTTTCGCGATCTGAACGGTCCCAAGGGCGGAGTCGACCACGCCTGCACCATCGAAGTCGCCCTGCGCGACGGCACTCGCTTCCGCGCCGAGGCACGCGCCGAGCAGATTCTCACCGCGCTCGATGACGCCTTGGCACGACTGGTCAGACGCATCGACTCGGCGCGCAAGCGTCAGTTGGCGCGCCGCCACACTGCGCTCGCATTCGAGGGCGGCTGAGGCCCACCGCTGGCGCGACCTGCACGCGCGGTCGCGCCAGCCGGCGCACTTGTTTTCGCAACCAACGGTCAGCCATCTCGCGGCTTCGTTTTCTTGACCGCAAATGAGTGTTCTTGCCGCGCACGGAGACCCATCCGCGAATGTGCGGCCGCTACTTCCTCGACACACTTCCGGAACTGCTCGCCGAACAGTTCCGGGTGCACAAGTACCCGGTTTACCCGGTCAGCTACAACATCGCACCCACCCAACCCACGCTGATCCTGCGTCGCCATGGCGACGACAACGAATGGGCCTGGGTGCGCTGGGGCCTGGTGCCGCACTGGGCCAAGGACCCCGGCATCGGCGCCAGGTTGATCAATGCGCGCGGTGAGACGGTGGCCGAAAAGCCGGCATTTCGCGGCGCTTTCCGCTATCGACGGTGTGTTGTTCCAGCCAGCGGTTTCTACGAGTGGCGCGCCCAGGCAGGCGGCAAGCAAGCTTTCGCGATTGTTCCGACGGAAGCGAGGTGCTTCGGCTTTGCCGGGCTTTGGGAGCATTGGACCGCACCTGATGGCTCGGTGCTCGAGACCAGCTGCGTGGTGACCACCACGCCCAATCCGCTGATGGCAGCGATCCACGATCGCATGCCGGCAATTCTCGATCCGGACGACTACCAGAACTGGATGCAGGCTACGCCAGCTGAAGCTACTGCGCTGATTCGCCCGTATCCAGTCCAACGCATGCGCACCTACGCCGTCGGCAAAGCGGTCGGCAATGTGCGCAACAATTCGTCGGATCTCGTCGCGCCGTTGGAGGGCTGAGGACAGCAGCCGTCGATGCGCGAATCTGTACACCGGCCAGGAGCAGCCAGCCGACCTGACACTCGTCACCTCGCAAAACTGACAGCGCCCACTGCATCGCCGCCACAAGGATGTGGACACTTGCCCCACGCCAATCAAGGCGTCAGGAGCAACGGCCATGCGCAAACCCGTCATCGCCCGCTGGAACGAAGTCAGCAAGCGTTTTGGCGCTGTGCTGGCGCTCGACCGGCTCAGTCTCGAGATCCACGCCGGCGAAGTGCTCGCCGTGCTCGGCCCGAACGGCGCCGGCAAGAGCACTGCACTCAGCCTGCTGATCGGCCTGATTCGGGCCAGCAGCGGCCGCACCGAATTGTTCGGCATGGACCCGACGACGCCAGCGGCGCGGCGCAACCTCGGCGTGATGCTGCAGTCCGGCGATCCGCCCGAAGCGCTGACCGTGGCTGAACACGTGCGCCTGTTTTCCGGTTACTACCCGCAGCCGCGGGCGGTCGCGGAAACCCTCGAGCTGGCACAACTGAGCGAACTGGCGAATCGCCGCTATGGCACGCTCAGCGGTGGCCAGAAACGCCGCGTGCAGTTCGCGCTGGCGATCTGCGGTCGACCCCGGTTGTTGCTGGTCGACGAGCCCACCACCGGCCTCGACGTCGAGGCGCGCCGCGGTTTCTGGCAGGTTCTGCGTGGACTGGTCGCGGAAGGCACGGCGGTGGTTCTGACCACGCACTATCTCGAAGAGGCCGACGCCCTCGCCGACCGCGTCGCACTGATCCAGCACGGCGTGCTGGTCGCACTGGACACGCCTTTGGCGATCAAATCGCGCGTCGGCGGTCAATGCCTGCGCTTCCGCAGCAATCTCCCCGAACGACTGTTGCAGCAATTGCCGGGCGTGCTCAGCGTGCGCCGCGACGGCCTCCATCATGAGTTGCGGGCGACCGAAGTCGAACGCCTGCTGCCACTGCTGCTGGCCGCCGATCCTGCCCTGCGCGACCTGACCATCAGCGCACAGTCGCTGGAAAACGCCGTCGTCGATCTGATCAAGGAGGCCGCATGAACACTGTCGCGATGCGCCCGTCCATGCCAGCAATCTATGCGCGGGAATCCTGGTTTGCCTTTATCCAGGTATTGCGCGAACCTGCATTCGCGTTGCCGACGTTGTTGTTTCCGCTCGCCTTCTACGCCCTTTTCGGGCTGATCTTGCCGAGCAAGACCGGCAATATGGCGCCGGCGCATTACCTGCTGGCCACCTATGGCGCCTTCGCGGCGATGGGCCCGGCGCTGTTCGGATTCGGCGTTGGCCTGGCGATGGAACAGCAGATGGGCTGGCTCGCGCTCAAACGCGCCAGTCCGATGCCGATTGGCGCCTATTTCGCGGCAAAAGTGGTCATGGCCATGCTGTTTGCGCTGGGCTCCACGCTGTTGCTCGGCAGCGTCGCCGTGATCTTCGGGGATGTCCACCTGCGCCTCTCGCAGTGGCTGCATCTGACCAGCGTGTTGATACTCGGCGCAATTCCCTTCTGCGCAATGGGGCTGTTGATAGGGTCAATGGCGAAAGCGCACGCCGCCGTCGCCATCGTCAATCTGATCTACCTGCCGATGTCGGCGCTGTCCGGCCTGTGGATCCCGGTGAAGATGTTTCCCGGCTTCATGCAGGACCTCGCGCCGCTGCTGCCTGCCTATCATTTCGGCGTGCTGGCGCTCGATGCTGCCGGCTTCCGTGTTGGCAACCCGACCACCGCGCTTGGCGCACTGATCGGATTCACCGTGGTGTTCACCGGGATGGCGCTGTTCGCCCAGCGCCGCCGATGGAATCCTTGAAGTAGGATGCCCACCCATGAACACGTCAACCGCACCTGATCGTCCAGGCACAGCAACCGTCGCCTCCGACGACCGCAGCGACTGGTCGTTGTGGCGCCGGAGCAACCTGATCTACCTGGTGTTCGTGTTCCTGCCGCTGCTGCTGGACCCGGCGCTGCGCGGTGACGCGATGGCCTGGATGGCGTCGCTCGCGGCGATCGCGGTGTTCCTGCCGATCTATTGGCGCAGCTACGAGGTGGGGCCGGCTGCAGTGCTGCCGATCGCGATGGTGATGGTGTTGATCGGCAGCGCGCTGACGCCGATCAGCTTCGGCGGCAACACCTTCGTGATCTACGCGCTGGCTACCGTCGGATACGGCCTGTCGGCGCGCGCCGCGGCGCTCTTTTACGTTGCCGCGTGCCTGGCCTATGGCTTCGTGCTGAGCCTGTCCGGGTTGCCGCCGTGGCTGCTGCTGCCGGTCGCGATGATCGGCGGCGTGGTGATGATCGGCGCGGTGTTCGGGCGCATCCAGAGCCAGCGCAACGCCGAGCTGCGATTGACCCAGGACGAGGTGCGCCGACTGGCGCGGATGAACGAGCGCGAACGCATCGGCCGCGATCTGCACGATCTGCTCGGCCATACGCTGTCGCTGATCGCGATCAAGAGCGAACTGGCCGGCAAGCTGATCGACCGCGACACCCGCGCCGCCGCAATCCAGGTCAGCGAGATCCAGTCGATCGCACGCAAGGCGCTCAGCGAAGTCCGCGAAGCCATCAGCGGTATTCGCGCCTCCGGATTCACTGCCGAACTGGCCGCCGCGCGCCTCAGCCTGCTCAGCGCCGGCGTGTCGCTCGACGCGCGCATTCCGGCCTTGCCGCAACTGGCCAGCGAGATCGAATCGGCGCTGGCGCTTAGCCTGCGCGAGGCGGTGACCAACATCGTGCGCCATGCCGCGGCCGACCGCGTCGAGGTCGAACTGCAGGCCGACCCGCGCTCGCTGGCGCTGTCGATCAGCGACGACGGCCGTGGCTCATCGATCAAACCCGGCAACGGCCTCACCGGCATGCGCGAACGCATCGAGCAACTCGGCGGCCGGCTCAACGTCGACAGCACGCCGGGGGTCGGTACGCGCTTGCGCATCTGGCTGCCCATCCCACACGGTGCCGCGGCATGATCTGCCTCGTCCTCGCCGAAGACCAGGCGATGGTGCGCGGCGCGCTCGCCGCGCTGCTGCAACTGGAAGGCGACTTCGAAGTCGTCGGCGAGGCCGCCGACGGCGCGATTGCGCTGGAAATGGTCGAACGCCTGCGGCCGGACCTGCTGGTGACCGATATCGAGATGCCACGCATGAGCGGGCTGGACCTCGCCGCGCGCCTACGCGAACGCGACTGCCCCACGCGCGTCGTGATCGTCACCACCTTCGCCCGCGCCGGCTACCTGCGGCGTGCGCTCGATGCTGGTGTGCGCGGCTACCTCTTGAAGGACTCGCCATCCAGCAAGCTCGCTGAAGCGCTGCGCGAGGTCCACCGTGGCGGCCGCTCGATTGCCCCTGAGCTGGCCGGCGAGGTGTGGCACGATGATCCCGAGCGGCTCACCGAGCGCGAACGGGCCGTACTGCGACTCGCCGGCGAGGGCCTCGACTCTGCCGAAATCGGTGAACGCCTGCATCTGTCGGCCGGTACCGTGCGCAACTACCTGTCCGAGGCCATCGGCAAGCTCGGCGCCAGCAACCGCATCGAGGCCTATCGACTGGCGCATCAGAAGGGCTGGTTGTAGTAGGGCCCGAGTGGGCACTGCTGGCGGACTTTCCAGCCGCTGGCCCGCAGCAAGCTCGCGGGCAAAGCCCGCTCCTGCAGTACGCTACGCGCCAGTGAGCGACCGCCGAGGTATCCGACGATGAGCCAGCCCAGCCAGTCACGGCGCAACCTATACCGCGAGCTCTTCGACACCCTGGTCATTCGCGCCGAACGCGCGATGGCCGTCGACCGGCTGTGCGCCCGCGCCGTGGCGCTGGTGCCCCGCTATGCGCCGGTCAGCGCCAGCACCGGCGTGCCCTGGTACTTCATCGCCGCCGTGCATCTGCGCGAGAGCGCGTTCGCGATTGCCCATCTGCATAACGGCGATCCGCTCGATGCGCGCACGCAGCAGGTGCCTGCCGGCCGACCGAAAACTCCCGACCCGCCGTACACCTTCGAGCAGAGCGCCGAGGATGCCCTGCGCCTGAAGAAGTTGCACCGGTGGGCGGACTGGAGCCTGACCGGGACACTTCACCAGCTGGAGCGCTACAACGGCATCGGCTACCGCAAGCTCGGCAAGCCGAGCCCTTATCTGTGGAGCTTTTCGCAGCACTACCAGCGAGGCAAGTTCATCGCCGACGGCCGGTATTCCGACACCGCTGTCGACCGCCAATGCGGCACCGCCACGTTCCTGCGCCGACTGCTCGAGCAGCAGCAGTTCAGCTTCCCGGACCAACCCGATCCCGCCGACGGCACGCCGCTGGTCGTCGCCTACGCCGCACAGCGACCCACCGAGCCCGCGATCGTCGAGCGCGCCACGGCGTTGCAGACCTGGCTCAACAGCCACCCCGGCATCTACCTGAGAGTGGACGGCTGGCCGGGCGCGCGCACCAGCAATGCCTTCAGAAGGGTCACCGGCAGCTATTTGCCAGGCGACCCGCGGCAGCACCAATAAGCAGGAGATTTCGACATGATTTCGATTCGAGTCCTCGCCTCTACGCTTCTCGCGCTGGCCGAAACGGTTGCCGCGGCCGATCGAATCCCGGTCCCGGCTGAGTTCGTCCATGATCAAGTGTGGGTGACGCCTACACTTGCTGGCGAGCGGCTGCGGCTGTTCACCGACACCGGCGGCGGATGGAACGCGATTTCGGACACCTTGGCGGAACGACTCTCGCTGGTGCGCGAGAAAAGCGACGCTGGCGAACTGGTCGCCTGGCCCGAATTCGATGAAGGGGCCGGCATTCCAGCAGCGCCGCCGCATTTCATCGGCGGTCGGCTCGTGTTGGCCCCGCACGACCAGTTGTCCGGCACCGACGGCTTCCTGGGTGGGCGCTGGTTTGCCGACAGCGTGTGGGAGTTCGATTATCCGAATCGCCGCTTGTATCGGATCGTGGGCTTCGCCATCGACGCGTCGCAGCCCCATCGCGCCGCGCTCGGCTTCCAGACCAACGACGCTGGCCAGCGAACCATGCACTTCCCGAGCCTGGACGTCGAAGTCGCGGGTGAAGTCCTGCCGATGCTCTTCGACAGCGGCGCCACTGCGACCACTACCGAAACTTCGGCGCCATTGTTCGGTGTCGCGCCCGGCACCAACGTCGGCACCAGCTTCATCGAGCATGAGGTCTTCGAGCGCTGGACCAGGGCGCACCCCGACTGGCGCGTGGTCGATGCAGCCGATCTCAAGGGGAAGCAGAGGCGCCGCATGATCGCGGTGCCTGTGGTCACCATCGCCGGTCATTCCGTGGGCCCGGTGTGGTTTTCCGAACAACCGAAGGGGGCGTTTCAGTCGTACATGGCCAAAATGATGGACCGGCCCACCTGGGGGGCGCTCGGCGGCTCGGCGCTGAAGTACTTCCGCGTCGTAATCGACTACCCCGGCGCGGCGGCATACTTTCACCGATCCTCGACTGGGCGACCGCGCACTCCATGAATCTGCAACCGCATCTGCGCAACGCATTGGTTACGCTGCGCCCAATCCATGAGGATGATTTCGAAGCGCTTTACGCGATCGCGTCGGACCCGCAGATCTGGGTGCAACATCCGAACCCGATGCGCTACCAGCGCGCGGTGTTCGAGACTTATTTCGCGGGCGCGCTGGAGTCGAAGGGGGCGCTGCTGATCTACCGGACGCGCGACCGCACGCTGATCGGATGCACACGTTTTTACGACTTCGATGCCGACAGCCGCTCGGTCAAGATCGGCTACACGTTCTTCGCGCGCAGCAGTTGGGGCCGGGGCCTGAATGCTTCGTGCAAGGCGCTGATGCTCGAACACGCCTTCGAGCATGTGGATCGGGTCCTGTTCGAGGTCGGCCAGTGCAACGTGCGCTCGCAGGTGGCGATGACGCGGATGGGCGCGCGCCGCATTGGCGAAGCGGCGATCGCCTATCACGGCGAGGCGAGCATGCCGAACGTGATCTTCGAGATTACCAGGGCGGATTGGGATACTGGACTGAAGTAGGATTTGCGCCGGTAAGCGCGATGCAGCCGCGCACACACGTCATGGTGTTCCGGGCAAGCATTCCTTGACAAGTCAGGATGAGCTCTTCGGATCCAGATCCAGGCAAATGGTCATCCCGATGTCCATCCGGGCATGAGGTCAGATTGCAGGAAGTGGCGGACGATGATGCCGGACGATAGGATCCTTGCGCCGCCGCAGGCGTGACCGAGGCCGCCGACATGCCTTGCTCGCCACGCACAACGACCCGAACGCCAGGCCACGATGAACACCACCGAGATCTACCTGATCGCGATGACGATCATTTTCTGCGTGCCCTACCTGATCTGGCGGTTGGGACGCACGGATTACTTCGCGCCGCTGGTGGTGGTGCAGATCATCACCGGCATCCTGCTCGGCCCCGGCATCCTCGGCGCGGCATTTCCTGACTATTACCAGTTCGTGTTCAACCCGCAGGTGATCCAGTCGCTGAACGGCGTTGCCTGGTGGGCGGTGATGCTGTTCGTGTTCATAGCCGGGATCGAACTGGATCTGCACGACACCTGGCGCAATCGGCGCGAAAGCGGCATTACCGCTGGTCTGGCGCTGGGAATGCCGCTGCTGTTCGGCTCTGCCGCAGCGCTCGTGCTGCTGTCGCACGCGGGTTGGGTGGGGCCGCGCGCGTTGACCTGGCAATTCGTGCTCGGCATCGGCATGTCGTGCGCGGTGACGGCGCTGCCGATCCTGATCCTGTTCATGGAGAAACTTTTCATCCTGCGCACGCCGACAGGGCAGCGCATCCTGCGTTACGCCAGCCTCGACGACATTGCCATCTGGGGCGTGCTGGCGATCATCCTGATGGATTGGCAAAGGGTCGGCAAACAGCTTGCCTTCCTGCTCGGCTTTGCCGTTGCCGGATCCCTGTTGCGCCAGTTGATGCTGCGCATTCCCGAGCGCGACCGCTGGTATGTCGGGCTGATCTGGCTGGCACTTTGCGGCCTCGGCGCGGATTGGTCGGGCCTGCACTTCATGGTCGGTGCCTTTCTCGCCGGCGTGGTCATGGACGCGAAGTGGTTCGATCAAGCGCGCATGGACCTGCTGCGCCACCATGTGCTGCTGGTGATCATGCCGGTGTTCTTTCTCAGCACCGGATTGCGCACCAATTGGGCGATGGGCGGATCGGCGGTATTCCTGGTCGCCGGCCTGCTGCTGCTGGCGTCCGTCAGCGGCAAACTGATCGGCACGCATCTGGCGGGCCGGATACTGAAGTGGCCAGCGGGAGAAGCCTCGTTCATCGGCTGGCTGCTGCAGACCAAGGCGCTGATCATGATCATCTTCGCCAATGTGCTGCTCGACAAGCAGATCATCACCAACGAGACCTTCACTGCATTGCTGCTGATGGCGGTCGCCAGCACCATGCTGACGGTGCCAGTGGCCGCGCCGAAGCTGAGGGCGCTCGGTGCGATACGCGCAGGCAGCCCATCTCTCGAATCCTGAACGCGCGGAATTTCGAGGGCACGAGGGCAGGAGGGCACGCGAGAGCGATGGCTCGCTGCGAATCAGCCTTTACGTGCCCTCGTGCCCTCCTGCCCTCGGGAAGATCGATCAGCGCCCGCCAAACACCGCGCGGCAGCCCTGATCCACCCAGAGCACCCGCTGGCGGGCGTTGTAGCCCCAACTGCGGCCTTTCACGCACGGGTTGTTGGAAAGCTGGTCGAGCAGGTAGGGCGTTCCCGAATTCCAGTCCCAGGAACAGGTGCGGTAGCGATTGTCCTTGCTCTCGCACTGGATGGTGTAGCTGCCCTGCTGTTCCCAGTAGCCGCCGCCGTCGTAACCGCCGCCGCCACCGTAGTACGGCGCAAAGCGTCCACGGCAACCACGATCGACCCACACCGCGCTGCGCGTACGACCCCAGCTGCGGCCCTCGACGCAGGCCGTCGAAGAGTATTGCTCGACCAGTTGAACCGGTCCGCGGAAACCGATGGGGCATTCGCGATAGCGACCGTCACGACTCTCGCAGACGATGCCGCCGCCGGCATGGCCACCGCCGCGACGTTCCTCGAAGACGCCCCGGCAACCGCGGCTGACCCAGATCGCGCCAGGACGATGGCCCCAGCTGCGGCCCTCGACGCAACTGGAATTGGACAGCTGCCGCACCAGCACCGGCTGGCCGCGAAAACCGCTGTAGCACTCGCGATAGCCACCCTCGCGGCTTTCGCAAGTCACACTGCCACCGGACTGCGCCGCAAGCGGCCCGCTACCGAGCATCGCCAGCATCGCCAGCACCACCAGCATCAACCACCCAATCCGCATATCGCCTCCCATTGCGTGACCGCGAAGCCACGCTGGCGCCGCGCTGCGCTGATCATAGCCACGCCAATGCATCGGCTTCCACTGGCTGCCAGAGGCGACCGCTACCCGAACCGACACACAGGCTGACGGTCAACCCGCCGGCACCGGCTCGAAGCGCGAATCGCCTTCGATCTCGACGAAGTCGCTCTGGAACCACTTGAGATTGATGCCGATGCGCCGACTGGCCGGGTCGGCCCAGGCATAGGAAACCGGCTGCCCGGTAGCATCGCTGAGCAGGTTCAAAGTCAGTGCGCGCACGCTGTCGCCCTGGAAACTCAAGCGCGCGATCTGCACCGAGTAACCGCTGCGGCGACCATCGTCCATGACGATCGGCACTACCCGACCCTCGCTGTGCAACACGACATCGCGCATGGTGTGGAAGCTGCGCTGCTCCGGTCCTGCAGCAGCGCCCGCCTTGTTGATCGCGATCCAGCCGCGGAAGTAGCGCACCTTGCGCTGCTTGTGCGGAATGCCCTGGGGATTGCCATAAATCAGGCGACCCGTCTGGTCGCGCGCCGTGCTCAGGATCCACAGCCGGTCGCGGCTCAGCTGCAGCCGATCCTCCACGATCACCGCCTTGGCCAGACGCTCTGAAGCTACCTTGCAGGCCCCCTCGATGGTGCTGCCGATGAACTCGTCGGCGGCGCCATCAAATCGGAAGTAGACGGCACAATCGGGGGAATAGCGGAGGTCGCCGCTGGTCAGCCGCGCCAGCGTCTCCGGCGCACGGTGGGCGTCGCGCCAGGCCTTCTCGTCGTTGAAACTGTACTGGTCGAGGCGGATCGCATCGGCCTTCACGTCCACCGCGAAGCGATACAGGCGCAAGCGGAATACGCGGGTCGGGTCGTCGTCCAGCGTCTGCCGGGCAAAGAACACCGACCCGCCAATCGCTGGCACGCTGACCGGCAGGAACAGCGCGTGCACGCGCTCATGCGCCGGCACGCCGTTGCCCCGCGACTGCTCCCGGGCTGCAACCACCTGCTCATAGTTGTCCCATTCGCCGGCAAACCACTCGCTCAGGCGCGCCAGGTTGGCGTCGAGATCCATCGGCGCCGGCTCGACGGCTGCCGGCTCAACCTGTGCGAAGTCGCCTGAACCCGGCGTCGCCGCACAGCCTGCCAGCAAGGCCAACAGGAACAACCATCCGATCCGCATCAAAGCCTTTCCTTCAGTCAATGGCTCCGCATCGTACGCCAACCGTTCGAGCGACTCGCTGAAACTTCCCGGAAACAGGGACAAGCAGCCTGGCTCGCGGCTGCGCAGCCGCCGTCGATGACTACGGGCCAGCGCCAGCAGGCAGGCATCATTGGAACGATTGTCGCCTAATATGCACGAAGACGCGGGACTCGCACCGCGACTGGAGTCGACGTGAAATATCTGCATACGATGGTGCGCGTGCGCGACCTCGCGGCGTCGCTGCGCTTCTACGAGTTGCTTGGGCTGCGCGAGGTTATGCGCAAGGACAGCCCGCAAGGTCGGTTCACGCTGGTCTATCTGGCGGCACCTGGCGACGATGACGCGCAGTTGGAGCTGACCTGGAACTACGACGACGAGGATTACGGCAGCGCGCGCAATTTCGGGCACGTGGCCTACGCCGTCGACGATATCCACGCGCTGTGCCGCAAGCTGATGGATGCCGGGATCGCCATCGCCCGACCGCCGCGCGACGGGCGCATGGCCTTCGTGCGTTCGCCCGACCAGATTTCGATCGAACTGCTGCAGCGAGGTCCGGCGCTGACACCGTGCGAGCCATGGACGTCGATGCCCAATGTCGGCAGCTGGTAGCGCACTGGCACCACCGCGACGGGTAGTCGTCATCGGCGGCGGCCCAGCCGGTCTGATGGCCGCCGAGCGCGCGCGCGATGCCGGCGCCGAGGTCGCCCTGTATGAGCAGATGCCGTCAGTGGCGCGCAAGTTCCTGATCGCCGGCAAGGGCGGGCTCAACTTGACGCACAGCGAGGCGTTCGCCAGTTTCGTCCGGCGCTATCGCGAGCGCGCCGCCGAAGTGGCGGCTTGGTTGGCGCAATTTGACGCCGACGCGCTGCGCAACTGGGCGCACGATCTTGGCTATCCGACCGTCATTGGCAGCTCCGGGCGGGTGTTCCCTGCCGACTTCAAGGCCGGGCCACTGCTGCGTGCGTGGGTGCGCCGGATTCGAGCCAAAGGCGTCGTCATGCACATGCGCCACCGCTGGCTCGGCTGGACCGCTACGGGCGCCTTGCACTTCGCCTGCGACGACGCACTTCTGGAGGTGCAAGCCGATGCCGTGGTGCTGGCATTGGGCGGCGCGAGCTGGTCGGCACTCGGCGCGGACGGCCGCTGGGTCGCTACGATGGCGGCGCGGGGCATCGACGTCGCCCCGCTGCGCCCTGCCAACTGCGGGTTCGAATGCACATGGTCGGCGCATCTGCTGCAGCGCCATGCCGGAGCGCCGATCAAATCGGTCGGATTGCGCGTAGCCAGAGTCGGCGACGCCGCAGCGGGCTCGCCGGCCGCCAATGAGGTCAGGACCGGCGAGTTCGTCATCACTGACTACGGTGTCGAAGGCAGCGCGATCTACGCGCTCTCGGCGCCACTGCGCGAAGCCATCGATCGCGATGGCATGGTCGAACTCCGCGTCGACCTTGTCCCCGGACGCAGCGTCGCGCAGCTGGCGCAGTCGCTGTCGGCGCCACGCGGCAAACGCACTCGCAGCGAACATCTGCGCCGCGCGACCGGTCTGGACGGCGCCCGCGCGGCGCTGCTGTACGAATGCATCGAGCGCTCCGATCTGGACGACCCGGCAAGGTTGGCGTACGCCATCAAGGCGCTGCCCTTGCGCCTGCTGCGCCCACGACCGATCGACGAGGCAATCAGCAGCGCTGGCGGAGTTCGCTTCGAGGAGCTGACCGACAACCTGATGCTGCGGCGCTGGCCCAACGTCTGGTGCGCCGGCGAGATGATCGACTGGGAGGCCCCCACCGGGGGCTATCTGCTGACGGCATGCTTCGCCAGCGGATACATCGCCGGGCGCGCCGCAGCAGGCGCAGCGGCATGAAATGTCACTACTACGACAATGCCCGCTGTCGCTCCTGCAGCGAACTGCCGCTGGCTTATCCGGATCAACTCGCGCGCAAACAGGCCGCCGCCCAGCGTGCGCTGCCGGGCGTCGCGCCAGATCGGTGGCTGGCGCCGGTCGCGAGTCGCGAGACGGGTTTTCGCAACAAGGCCAAGATGGCGGTGGGCGGCAGTGTCGAGGCACCGACGCTGGGCCTGCTGGATGCCGCCGGGATTGGCGTCGACCTGGTGCAGTGCCCGCTGTATCCGGCGTCGATGCAGGCAGCCTTCACCCGCATCCGCGAGGCGCTGATCGCGGCGCGCGCGACGCCGTACGATCTCGGCTCGCGCCGCGGCGAAGCCAAGTACGTGCTGCTGACCGAGGCGCCGGGCAGCGGCGAGCTGCTGCTGCGCTTTGTGCTGCGCTCGCGCGAGGCGATCGAGCGACTCGCCAGGCAGGTACCCGCGCTGCAAGCCGCGCTGCCAATGCTGCGCGTGGTGTCGGTCAATCTGCTGCCCGAGCACAAGGCGGTGATCGAAGGCGATACCGAAATCATGCTGACCGCGGACGACAGCATCCGTTGTCGTCTCAACGACATCGAGTTCCGGCTGACGCCACGCAGTTTCCTGCAGACCAACAGCGAGGTCGGTGCTGCGTTGTACGCGCAGGCACGCGAGTGGATCACGGCGATCGCACCGGCGTCGGTGTGGGACCTGTACTGTGGCGTCGGCGGCTTTGCCATGCATGCGGTTGCCCCCGGGCGCAGGGTCGTCGGCGTGGAAAGCACTGCCGAGGCGATCGCGGCCGCGCGCGCAAGCAACAGCGCGATCGAATGGGTTTGCGCCGATGCCAGCGACTGGGCGTGCGCGCGGACTGCAGTGGCCGATTGCATCATCGTCAATCCGCCGCGACGCGGCATCGGGCGGCGACTCGCCGGCTGGCTCGACCAGAGTTCGACGTCCTCGCTGGTGTATTCCAGTTGCAATGTCGAAACGCTCGCCGCCGACCTGGCGGCGATGCCGAACTACCGCACTGTCGCAGCGCGCATGTTCGACATGTTCCCGCATACGACGCACTTCGAGACGCTGGTGCTGCTCACGCCGCGCACATCCGGCTGACCGTGACGCGGGCTCGACCCCCTGCCCCGTTTTGACCTTGTTCGTGGCGCCAACAAGCGCACCGACCGGAGTAACCGGGACTCACCGTTTCGCGGTTTGATCGCAAGCATGCAGCAGTGGCAACGCCCGATGGTAGGCTCACGAACCCGCAGGCGCCCTTCGCGCCGCCCAACTCTTCGCAGCCGATCTTCGTCATGCTGTCATTCTTCCCTGGGTTCGTCATCTTGTTGCTGACTTCGCTGCTGGCGCTCACCAATACCGTGGTACTGGTGCCGGTGTTGTTGCTGCTGGCGCTGTTCAAACTGCTGTTGCCGATCGCTGCCGTGCGGCGCCTGCTGAGCCGCATGATCATCCTCGTCGCCGAGACCTGGATCGGGATCAACAACGCCATGATCCGGCTGTTCACGCGCGACCAGAGCTGGGTCATCGAAGGCGACGAACACCTCAAGCGCGATGGCTGGTATCTGGTGCTCAGCAATCATCAGAGCTGGGTCGACATCCTGGTGCTGCAGTACGTCTGCAACCAGCGCATCCCGATCCTGAAGTTCTTCATCAAGAGCCAGTTGATCTGGGTGCCGTTCCTCGGCCTCGCCTGGTGGGCACTGGATTTCCCGTTCATGAAGCGCTATTCGAAGGAACACTTGGAAAAGCACCCGGAACTGCGCGGCAAGGATGTCGAGGCCACTCGCCGCGCCTGCCAGAGATTCGCCGAACTGCCGGTTTCAGTGATGAATTTCGTCGAGGGCACACGTTTCACGCCCGCCAAGCACGACCGTCAGCGATCGCCATTCAAGCATCTGCTGAAGCCGAAAGCCGGCGGCGTCGCCTTTGTACTGGAAACCATGGGCGAGACGCTGCGCTCGATCATCGACATCACCATCGTCTATCCGGACGGCCGCCCAACCCTGACTGCCCTGCTTTCCGGCCGCGTCAGTCGCGTGCGCATCCACGTGCAACGGCGCGAAATCCCGCGCGAACTGCTGGTTGGCAATTATGAGAACGACGTCGAGGTCCGCGAGCGCTTCCAGACGTGGATCAACGGGATCTGGGCAGAGAAGGACCGGTTGATCGCTTCCTTGTAGCGTGGCCTGCGCGCGGCCGTGCGTTCACCCGGTACTTGGCGCAAACGCAGCGCCGGACTTCTCACGCGGCTTCGGAATCCGCCACCCCTGACGCCACGCGGTGCACCACATCGGCCAGCATGCCCGCCTGAGACTCGACCACGGCGCCATCGCGCGCTTCCACCGTAACCCTGATCAGTGGTTCGGTGCCCGACGCGCGCAGAACCAAACGCCCATGCTCTCCCAAGGTACGCTCGACCTGTACCCGCGCAGCCTGTATCTGCTCGTCACGCAGCAAGGCCCTGGCATTGCGCGGCACCTTTACATTGATGGTCTTCTGCGGGAAGCGATGCAGATCGCCAACCAGTTCCACCAGCGTGCGTCCGCTCTCGGCGATCACTTCGAGCAGCAGCAGCGCCGTCATCAGGCCGTCGCCAGTGCTCGCCTTGTGGCGACAGATCACATGGCCCGAGGCCTCGCCACCGAGGATGCCGTCGACTTCGCGCAGCCGCTGGTGCACATGACGATCACCGACCGCGGCGCGTTCGAAGCCGATGCCGAGTTCGCGCAACGCCAGTTCGATGCCCAGATTGGTCATCACGGTACCCACCACTGGCCCGCGCAACAGGCCGCGCGACTGCCAATGACGCGCCAGCACGTAGACGATGTCGTCGCCGTCGATCAGGCGCCCGTCGGCGGTCAGCGCCATCAGTCGGTCAGCGTCGCCGTCGAGCGCGAATCCGACGGCGGCACCGGTGCGCATCACTTCGGCGCGCAAGGCAGTCAGGTCGGTGGCGCCGTAACCGTCGTTGATATTGAAGCCGTTCGGGCTGGTGCCGATCGATCCGACACGCAAACCGAGTTCGCCGAGCAGGCGCGGCGCCACGCGGTAGGCGGCGCCATGGGCGGCGTCGACGATCACGTACAGGCCAGCCAGCGCCGCCAGGTCGCCGTCCAGTCGCGACTTCAGAAACTCGATGTAGCGTCCCGGCGCATCCGGCAGGCGCGTCGCCTTGCCCAGATCGCGCGGCGACACCGACAAGCTCGGCGCATCGAGTTCCGCCTCGATGGCCAGTTCCACGGCGTCGTCGAGCTTCTCGCCACTCGCCGAGAACAGCTTGATGCCGTTGTCTTCGTAGTGATTGTGCGAAGCGCTGATGACGATGCCGGCGGTGGCCCGCTGGCTGCGCGTCAGATAGGCGACCGCGGGCGTTGGCAGCGGACCGAGCAGCATGGCATCTGCACCCGACGCGGCAAGCCCCGCTTCCAGCGCGGACTCCAGCATGTAACCGGACAGGCGTGTGTCCTTGCCGATCAGCACGCGCGGGCGCTGGCCGTCGCGACGCAGCACGGCGCCGAGAGCGCGCCCAAGGCGCAATGCAAACTCGGCAGTGATCGGCTCTTCGCCAACCCGGCCACGAATACCATCGGTTCCGAAATACTTGCGCTCAGTCATCCGCGCATGCTCGGCCAGTCGAGGGTCGGGAGCAAGGGGACGTGAGCGGGCAAGCTGTGGGAGCGGTGCACTGGGAGCGACCTTGTGTCGCGCGCTTGAGGTGCCAAAGCTCGCGGGATAAACCCGCTCCCTCGAATAAACCTAATCGTCGTCGAACAGACTCGCCGACACCGAGCGCGAATCGGTTGCGATGCGCGCTGGCGTGTGTGCCGCGACGGCCTGCCACACGGCAAGTGCATCGCGCGTCGCCGCGACATCATGCACGCGCACGATGGCCGCGCCACGTTGCACCGCGAGCAATGCCGCGGTGACCGAACCGTGGACGCGCTCGGTGACCGCCTCGCGCCCGATCAACGCCGCAATCATGCGCTTGCGCGACAAGCCGGCGAGGATCGGACACCCGAGCACCTTGAACGACTCCAGCCGCGCCAGCAGTTCGACGTTGTGCTCCAGCGTCTTGCCAAATCCGAAGCCCGGATCGATGACGATGCGCTTCTTGTCGATGCCGGCGAACTGGCAAGCCAGGATGCGATCGGTCAGGAAGCGCTGCACCTCGGCACAGACATCGTCGTAGCTCGGCGCCTGCTGCATGGTGCCGGGCTCACCCAGCATGTGCATCAGGCAGATCGCCGCGCCGCTGTCGGCGGCGGCATCCAGCGCACCGGGCTGGCGCAGCGCATGGACGTCATTGATCAGGCCTGCGCCCGCATCCACCGCAGCGCGCATGACCTCGGGTTTGCTGGTATCGATCGAGATCGGCACCGCAGTCGACGCGGCCAGCGCCTCGATCACCGGCATGACGCGCGCCAACTCCTCGTCGACCGACACCGGGGTTGCCCCCGGGCGCGTCGACTCGCCACCGATGTCGATGAGATCGGCGCCCTCGGCTATCAGCGCCAGTGCGTGCGCGATTGCAGTCGCGGTGTCAGCGTACTCACCGCCGTCGGAGAACGAATCGGGGGTGACATTCACCACCCCCATGATCCGCGGCCGGTCCAGGATCAGCAGTCGGCCGCGGCAATCCAGCGTTGGTCTGGGGGCATCGAACACGCGCGCCCTGCTCGTCAGGTCTGCGCGGCAGGCGTCGCCGTCGGCGTCACCGGGGCCGTCGGCTTGCCCGGGTTGCTCGGCGCACCGCCATCGCCCTCGTGCCAGTCGGTCGGCGGCGGCACATCGCGATTGTTCATGATCGCGTCGATCTGGATGGCATCGATGGTTTCGTACTTCATCAACGCGTCCGCCATCGTGTGCAGCTTGTCGGTGTTCTCGACCAGGATCGCCTTCGACGTGGTGTAGCAGCGGTCGATCAATGCGCGCACTTCGGCGTCGATCAGCTCCGCGGTTTCCGGCGACACTGTCTTGGTCTGCGTGATCGAACGGCCGAGGAACAACTCCTCTTCCTCGTCGCCGTACATCAACGGGCCGAGCTGATCGGACATGCCCCACTTGGTGACCATGTTCCGCGCCAACTGGGTGGCACGCATGATGTCGTTGGAGGCACCGGTGGTGACCTTGCCATGGCCGAAGATCAGTTCCTCGGCGAGACGGCCGCCGTACAGCGAGCAGATCTGGCTTTCCAGCCAGGTGCGGCTATGGCTGTAACGATCACCCTCGGGCAGGAACATGGTGACGCCGAGCGCTCGACCGCGCGGGATGATCGACACCTTGTACACCGGGTCGTGCTCGGGAACGACGCGGCCGATGATCGCGTGCCCGGCTTCGTGATACGCGGTCAGACGCTTCTCGTCCTCGCTCATCACCATCGAGCGGCGCTCGGCGCCCATCATGATCTTGTCCTTGGCGCGCTCGAAATGGGTCATCGCCACGTCGCGCGAGTTGTCGCGCGCGGCGAACAGCGCCGCCTCGTTGACCAGGTTGGCGAGATCGGCACCGGAGAAGCCCGGCGTGCCGCGCGCAATCACGGCCGGGCGAACATCGTCGCCCAGCGGAACCTTGCGCATGTGTACCTTGAGAATCTGCTCGCGACCGCGCACGTCGGGCAAACCGACGACGACCTGGCGATCGAAGCGGCCTGGACGCAGCAGCGCCGGATCGAGCACGTCGGGGCGATTGGTGGCGGCGATGACGATGGTGCCCTCGGTGCCCTCGAAACCATCCATCTCGACCAGCAACTGGTTCAGCGTCTGCTCGCGCTCGTCGTGACCACCGCCGAGTCCGGCGCCGCGATGACGGCCCACCGCGTCGATTTCGTCGATGAAGATGATGCACGGCGCGTGCTTCTTGGCCTGCTCGAACATGTCGCGCACGCGGCTGGCGCCAACGCCAACGAACATCTCGACGAAGTCGGAGCCAGAGATGATGAAGAACGGCACTTTGGCCTCGCCAGCAATGGCCTTGGCCAGCAACGTCTTGCCGGTACCCGGCGGACCCACCATCAGGACGCCACGCGGAATCTTGCCGCCGAGCTTCTGGAACTTGCCGGGGTCGCGCAGGAATTCGACCAGTTCGTGGACTTCTTCCTTGGCTTCGTCGACGCCGGCGACGTCGGCGAAAGTGACCTTGACCTGGTCCTCGCCCTGCAGGCGCGCGCGGCTCTTGCCGAAGGACATGGCGCCGCGGCCGCCACCGCCACCTTGCATTTGGCGCATGACGAAAATCCAGAAACCGATCAGCAGCAGCACCGGCAGCAGGTTCAGGATCAGACCGAACAGCGAGAAGCCGGTTTCTGGCGCCGACTGCACCACCTTGACGTCATTGGCGATCAAGGTTTCAACCAGGCGCGGATCTTCGGGCACGTACAGTTCGAAGGACTTGCCGTCCTGCAGCTTGCCGGTCACCTTGCGGTCGGCTCCGATCCTGACCTCGAGCACCTGCTCGCGTTCGACTTTCTGCAAGAACTCCGAATAGGACAGGCCGGTGCTCAAGGCCGTGGTCGGCCCGAAGCTGCGGAAAACGCCCAGCAGAACCAGCGCGATCACCGTCCACAGCAGCAAGTTCTTCATCAAGTCGTTCAAAACACACTCCTTTCGACCGCGATGCGACCCGTCGCACCTGCAGTTAACCATCTTCAAATGTACTCGACCTTAAGCATGCTCTGGCCGAGTTCTGCAACCTCGTTGGCGGCCGATTCAGGCTTCGTCGCCACCGCACCGCTACGCCAGAATATCCTTGAACCCTGTCGCCAGCGCGTATATTTCCCGGCTGCGTCCGCGTGAAGCCTTCGGTTTGCGCAGATTCACCTTGTCAAAATTCGCTCGCAACAGCCTGACGTAGTCATCGAAGCCTTCGCCCTGGAATAATTTGACCAGATAACCACCACCGCGGCGCAGATGCGCCCTGGCAAAATCGAGCGCCAGTTCAGCCAGCAGCATGGAGCGCGCCTGGTCGACTGACGCCACACCGCTGATGTTGGGGGCCATGTCGGACAACACAAGATCGACTTTGGTATCACCCAGAACCTGCTCCAGTTGCGCCAACACCTCGTCGCTGGTGAAGTCGCCCTCGATGATCTCCACGCCCGGCAACTCGTCCATCGGCAGGATGTCGAGCGCAATCACGCGCCCCCGGCCTTTCAACCACTCCTGCGTAACCTGGCACCAGCCGCCCGGTGCCGCGCCCAGATCGACAACGACCATGCCGGGCCGCAGCAGCAGATCGCGTTCGAGCAGTTCCTCAAGCTTGTAAGCCGCCCGCGAACGCATGCCCTCGGCGTGCGCCTTGCGCACGAAGGGATCGGAAAAGTGCTCGTTGAGCCAACGACCGCTGCTCTTGCTGCGCCCCATCCGGCGAGTGGGTCCAATACGGAATCGGCGCCATGATAGCCTTCGCGCCCCAGATATCACCGGAGCGCAAGTCATGGCAGTCAACAATGCGCAGCGCCGCTACCTGCGCGGCCTGACCCACGGGCTCAACCCGGTGGTGATGGTGGCCGAGCGCGGACTGGCGCCATCGGTCATGAAGGAAGTGGAGATCGCCCTCGCCCACCATGAACTGATCAAGGTGCGCGTCAGCGTCGGCGACCGCGAGGCGCGCGATGCCTTGATCGCCGAGTTGCTGGCAAGCACCGGCGCCGAGCTGATCCACAAGATCGGGAACGTGGTGAGCATCTATCGCCGCAATCCCGAGCAAACACGCATCGAACTGCCCTGACGTCGCGGAGCCGCACCGATGCAGCTGACATGGCAACCCGACGAAAGCCCGCTGGCGGTCACCGGAATCGACGGCAGCCGGGTGCGCGTAGGCGAAAACTGGCGCGAACGCAGTTTCTGGGTGGATGCCCGACGCATCGAAGAGTGGGCACCACCGAGCATGGATGAACTCGACGCCAGCGCCCTGGAAACGCTGATCGCCGCCGGCCGCGAGATCATTCTGCTGGGCACCGGATCCCAAACGCGCCTGCTTGCACCGCAGTTGCAAGCGCTTGTACTACGCCAGGGATGCGGCATCGAGTGCATGACCAACGCCGCCGCCGCGCGCACCTACAACGTGCTGCTCGGCGAGAACCGCTCGGTGCTGGCGGCTTTCCTCATCACACAGGTGTAGCGTTCAGTTGTTCCCATACCGTTCGTCCTGAGCGTTTCCCCCACGCTGTTCCGGGGGAAACAGTCGCAGGACGCGAACTGGCCGGGTCCGATGCCCTAAGCCAACCGCGCGCTGATCCGGGCATGCTCTGCGCGCAGCCTCTCCGGCACGCGATCGCCGAAGCTGTCGAGGTAATTGCCGATTTCGGCCACCTCGTTGCGCCAGCCGTCGGCGTCAACCGCAAGCAAGCTGTCCAGGGCGCCGTCCAGATGTTCCAGGCCCCGCAGGTCAAGATCTTCCCGACGCGGCAGGAAACCAATCGGCGTTTCCTCGGCGCCCGCGCGCCCCGCGCAGCGATCGATGATCCATTGCAGCACGCGCAGGTTGTCGCCGAAACCTGGCCACAGGAACTTGCCGTCGCTGCCCTTGCGGAACCAGTTGACGTGGAAGATCCGCGGCAGGTGTTCAAGGTGATCGTTGAACGAAAGCCAATGCCCGAAATAATCGGCGAAGTTGTAGCCGCAGAACGGCTTCATCGCCATTGAATCGCGACGCACCACGCCGACCGCACCGGTCGCGGCCGCCGTCGTTTCCGATGCCATCGAGGCTCCGACCAGCACGCCGTGGTTCCAGTCGCGCGCCTCGAACACCAGCGGCACCAGTGACTCGCGGCGCCCGCCGAAGATGATCGCCGAGATCGGCACGCCGGCCGGGTTGTCGGCCTGCTCGGTGAAACTCGGACATTGGCGCATCGACACGGTGAAGCGCGAGTTCGGATGCGCCGCCGGGCCATTGGCCGGATCGTAGTCGCGACCCTGCCAGTCCTTGACCGGACGCTCGTCGGACAGACCTTCCCACCACGGCTGGTTGTCGGCGGTCACCGCGACGTTGGTGAAGATTGCATCGTGTCCGAGCGTCTCCACGGCGTTGCGATTGGTCTTGCGGCTGGTGCCGGGGGCGACGCCGAAGAAACCGGATTCGGGATTGATCGCATACAGGCGGCCATCCGGACCCGGATGCAGCCAGCAGATGTCATCGCCGATCGTCCAGACTTTCCAGCCGGGATGCGTTTCCGGCGGGATCAGCATGGCGAGATTGGTCTTGCCGCAGGCCGAAGGAAACGCGGCTGCAATGTAGTGCGTCTCACCGGCGGGATTCTGGATACCGACGATCAGCATGTGCTCGGCCAGCCAGCCTTCCTCGCGTGCCTGCCAGCTGGCGATGCGCAAGGAATGGCATTTTTTGCCCAGCAGGGCGTTGCCGCCATAACCGGAGCCGTAGCTCTTGATCAGCAACTCTTCCGGGAAATGCATGATGAAGCGGCGTTCGGGATCGAGTTCACCGATCGAATGCAGGCCGCGCACGAAGCGGCCCTCGTGCTCGATCCGCGCCAGCGCCGGCGTTCCCATGCGGGTCATGATGCGCATGTTGGCGACGACATACGGGCTGTCGGTGATCTCGACGCCGCAGCGCGAGTACGGCGAATCGATCGGACCCATGCAATAGGGCACCACGTACATCGTGCGGCCGCGCATGCAGCCGTCGAACAGCGCGTCCAGCTTCTGGTGCGCCACCGACGGCTCCATCCAGTTGTTGTTCGGTCCAGCATCGTCCTGATGCCGCGTGCAGACAAAGGTCAGGTGCTCGACGCGGGCCACATCGCTCGGATGCGAACGGTGCAGGAAGCAATCCGGATGCGTTTGCGGATTGAGCGGCAGCAGGTCGCCGCGATCAACCATCAGCGCCTCGAGCGCTCGGCGCTCGGTTTCGCTGCCATCGCACCAATGGATCGCGTCAGGTTTGGTCAGCTGCGCGACTTCCTGAACCCAAAGGTTCAGCGTATCCAGGCGGGAACCCATGGTAAATCCTTTATTTTCAATAACTTATGGACAACTTCTCGGCCCTGAGGGGCCGAACATAGCGGGCCGCCGCGGAAAATACAATGAACATCGGTCGATACCCTGCATACGATTGCACATGGGCGTCGAAAGGCATTGTTCCAAAGCAAACCCGAAGCGACCAACAGCACGCGCCGGAATTCGCTGCGAAGCCCTACTCGCCCGGAATCAGCGTATCGATCATGTGCCCGACATAGGCGTCGAACACTTCCGAACTGAGGCGCGACGAGCGCAATTGCAGGGTCAGCTGCAGCAGGCCGACGTACGCGGAATAGGCCAGGCGTGCCCGATGCTCGGCGGATTCATGATCCATCCCGGCTTGCTGAAACACCCGCGCCAGGTAGTCCATGCGCTCGTGCGACACCCGATCCAACACCGGCGCCACCACCGGATGGTCCGCGGCCTTCAACAACGCCGCATAGATCTTGTGCGAGCGCATTTCGCGACTGGTGAGCCGGAACAGTTCGCGCAAGCGCTTGCCCGGATTCTCGATCGACTCGACGCGCGCCAGCAGGTTGTGGGTATCGGTGTCTTCCCAGCGCTTCAATGCCGCCTCAATCAACGCGTCGCGCTGGCTGAAATGCCAGTAAAAGCTGCCCTTGGTCACCCCGAGGCGGCGGGCCAATGACTCTACCGCAACCGCAGCGACGCCCTCCTCGGCCATCAGCTCGAGCGCGGCGAGTTCCCAGTCCTGGGCCGACAGGCGTTGCTTTTCTTGGCGCTCGGGAACGGGCTGGACGTTGGTCATCAGATGAGTCATGAGTGGGTGGAAGAAATGTGAAAATAGTCCATACGCAAGCGTATTGACAGCTCAGGCACGCGTCAACATACTCACCCGTATGGAGTGCCCTGCCGTGCCGATTCCAGACTCCGATTCCCGTCCGCAAGTGCGCATGCACGCCGGTCGCGGTGATCTGTCGCTGGCAATCGAGCATTATGGCCGCAGCGACGCGCCGCCGCTGCTGTTTGCGCACGGATTCGGGCAAAACCGCCACGCCTGGCGCGAAACCGCAACGCAGTTGGCGCGCGAAGGCTGGCACGGGCTCGCCATCGATGGCCGCGGCCATGGTGACTCCAACCGGGCACCCGACGGCGACTACCATCTCGAGCATTTTGCTGAAGACCTGGTCGCAATTGCCCGCTCGCTGCCCGAGAAGCCGATCCTGATCGGCGCCTCGATGGGTGGCCTGCTGGGACTGTTGGTCGAGGGCGAACTGCCGCAGAGTGTGTTCCGCGCAATGGTGCTGGTCGACGTTACCCCGCGCTGGGAGACCGCGGGCGTCGGCCGCATCCTGAGCTTCATGGCGCTGCACCCGGAGGGCTTCGACAGCCTCGAGCACGCCGCCGATGAGGTCGCCCGCTACCTGCCCCACCGCGAACGCAAGGACCCGGAGCGCCTGCGCAGCCAACTGCGCGAGAGCAGCGACGGTCGCTGGCGCTGGCATTGGGATCCGCGTCTGCTCGAGCGCGTAGCCGCCGAAGCCGAAGGCTATATCCCGCGACTGCAGGCCGCTGCAGCGCGCGTGCAGATTCCGGTGTTGCTGCTCAGCGGCGGCCGCAGCGACGTGGTTTCCGAGCACACCATCGGCGAATTCATGCAACTGGTTCCGCACGCCGAACATGTGCGCATCGAGGATGCCACGCACATGGTGGTCGGCGACCGCAACGATGTCTTCACCCGGGAAATCTCACGATTCCTGCAGCGCTTTGATTCCTGATCCGAACTTGCTTCAAGGAGCACGACTGATGTCCGCATTCATTCCCCTGCTGGCACTGATCGTCGTCGGGCTGACCTGTGGTTTCGTCCGCACCGGCCTCAAGACGTGGACCGTCGCCAGCACCGCAGCACTGGTGCTGGCCTCGCTGTACAGCGGTGCCTCGTGGATCACGCTGGCTCTGACCTGGGCAGTCTTCGCTGCCGTCGCGGTGGTGCTCAATCACCGGCCGCTGCGCGTGCAACTGCTCAGCCAGCCGATGCTCGACATCTACCAGCGCATCGCGCCGCAGTTGTCCGACACCGAGCGGGTGGCGCTGGAAGCCGGTACGGTGGGCTGGGAGGGCGAACTGTTCTCCGGGCGCCCGCGCTGGAAGCAGTTGCTGGCGCAGCCCGCGCCGCAGCTGAGCGGCGAAGAAAAGGCGTTTCTCGATGGCCCGGTTGAAGAGGTCTGCGGCCTGGTCAACGACTGGGAGATCACCCACGAGCGCAACGACCTGTCGCCGCAGCTGTGGGACTTCCTCAAACGCAACCGCTTCTTCGGCATGATCATTCCGAAGCAGTACGGCGGACTCGGCTTCTCCGCGCACGCGCACTCGGTGGTGCTGCAGAAGCTGTCGAGCATCAGCCCCACTCTCAGTACCACCGTGGCCGTGCCCAATTCCCTCGGCCCGGCCGAACTGCTGCTGCATTACGGCACTGAAGAGCAGAAGAACCACTACCTGCCGCGCCTCGCCGACGGCCGCGAAATCCCGTGCTTCGGCCTGACCAATCCCTGGGCCGGCTCGGACGCCACCTCGATTCCGGATTTCGGCGTGGTCTGCAAGCAGGTCGTCGACGGCAAGGAAGTGCTCGGGCTCAAGCTGACCTTCGAGAAACGTTACATCACGCTGGCACCGGTGGCGACGGTGATCGGACTGGCGTTCCGCCTGCTCGACCCGGAGCGCCTGCTCGGCGACAAGGAGGACATCGGCATCAGTCTGGCGCTGATTCCGCGCTCGACGCCGGGCCTCGAGGTCGGACGTCGCCACTTGCCGCTGAACATCCCGTTCCAGAACGGCCCGGTCAGCGGCAAGGACATGTTCGTGCCGCTCGACTGCCTGATCGGCGGTCAGACCTACGTCGGCCAGGGCTGGCGCATGCTGGTCGAGTGCCTGTCGGTGGGTCGCGCGATTTCGCTGCCCTCGGGCTCCACCGGCAGCGTGCGCATGGCCGCGGTCGCGACCGGCGCCTACGCGCGCATCCGCAAGCAGTTCGGCATGTCGATCGGCCGCTTCGAGGGCATCGAAGAGGCACTGGCGCGCATTGGCGGCCTCAGCTACGCGGTCAGCGCGGTGTCGCGCATGACCGCCGCTGCGGTCGACCAGGGCGAAAAGCCGGCCGTCACCTCGGCCATCGCCAAATACCACGCGACCGAGCTCGGCCGCTCGATCATCCAGGATGCGATGGACGTCCATGGCGGCAAGACCATCATCCTCGGGCCGAAGAACTATCTCGGTCGGCAATGGCAGGGCGCGCCGATCAGCATCACCGTGGAAGGCGCCAACATCCTCACCCGCAACATGATCATCTTCGGCCAGGGCGCAGTGCGCTGCCATCCGTACGTGCTCAAGCTGATGCAGGCAGCGGCCATCGCCGACCCGGAACGCCGCAGCGTCGAGTTCGACCGCACCTTGTTCCAGCACGTCGGCTTCGCGGTGTCCAACGCCTGTCGCGCGTTCATTTACGGCCTGACCCACAGCCACATCGGCGCTGCTCCCGGCGACCGCTACCTGCAGCGCTACTACCGCAAGCTGTCGCGCTACAGCGCCGCGCTGGCGCTGGTCGCCGACACCTCGATGCTGATGCTCGGCGGCAAACTCAAGCAGAAGGAACGCCTGTCGGCACGCCTCGGCGATGTCCTGAGCTACCTCTACATCGCCTCGGCGATGCTCAAGCGCTTCGAGGATCAAGGGCGCCCGGAACTCGATCGCCCATTCCTCGCGTGGGCCTTCCATGAGTGCATCCACCGCATCCAGGGCGCACTCGACGGCGTGCTGCGCAACTTCCCGATCCGCCCGGTGGCGTGGGCGCTGCGCGCCCTGGTGTTCCCGATCGGCCGGCTGGAAGCCGCGCCGGGGGACCGCCTCGGGCGTCGCGTGGCAACTTTGCTGATGTATCCGAATGAAGCCCGCGATCGCCTGGCCGAGTTCTGCTACCTGACCCCGAGCGCCAACAACGCCGTCGGCCAGATGAATGCGGCGCTGGCCGAGATCATCGAAGCCGAACCGGTAGAGCGCAAGATTTCCAAGGCAGCCAAGGTCGGCACACTGACGTCTCCGGAGGCGAGCGCGCAACTGGCCGAGGCGGTGCAATACGGCGTGATCACCGAGGACGAGCGCGCGCTGCTGCTGCGCACGCGCGCCGCCATTGCCGAGATCATCGCGGTCGACGACTTCGATACCGCTGATCTGGTCGCAGGTCGGCGCGCCGATGGTGGGCGCCCGGCCCTGCGCAGCGCCGCCTGAGGCCACCCGCGATGGCCGGCAGCGAATCGGTCCAGGGCGTCGGCGAACAGCCCGGCGCCGGCAGCGCGGCGCTGAGGCTGTTTCGGCGCCTCGGCGGCAGCGGCTTCGGTCGCCGGCTGTGCTCGTGGCTGATCTGTAGGCAGGCGCCCTACTTCAGCAGCACCTCGCCGTTGCTGGAGATCCTCGAACCGGGTCATTGCGTTGCCAGCATCGCGCATAAACGCCGGGTGCAGAACCATATCGGCACGGTGCATGCGATTGCACTGTGCAACCTCGCCGAGTTCGTCGGTGGCCTCGCCACCGATGCGGCGATGACCCGCTCGCTGCGCTGGATACCGAAGGGCATGACGGTACGCTATCTGAAGAAGGCGGTCGGTCCGATGCGCGGCGAAGCCACGCTGGATCCGATCGGCGATATCGGCACTGGCGCCGAACGCAGCGCGCGCGTGGTGGTCAAGGACCGCAACCAGGAAGCCGTGTTCGACGCCGAGATCACGATGTGGGTCAGCCCGAAGCGGACCGACCCACGCAGTTCCTGATCGCGGCAACGAGCGCGCACGTTCTGGTGGCGCCTTGCGTTTCACAAAAGCTGCGCGGTCACCTTGGACCTCGTGATTTTGAGTTTCCTTTTCCGGCCGGAAACTGCACACCGGCCATGAACCCATGTCGTAAGTCATTGATTCGTCATTGCGAGGCATGCGCGGCGAGAAGGCTTGATCTTCCCTCGATATCGGGCGCATGCCGCGGCAATCCAGCGACTTGACGGCGTCAAGGCAACCGTCGCTGGATTGCTTCGTCGCTGCGCTCCTTCCCATGAACCCATTGCGTAAGTCATTGAAATTATTTAAAACCGCTCACCCT